>DASYKW010000160.1:0-8314 GCA_035995005.1 Pyrinomonadaceae bacterium | reverse complement strand
AAATGCTGGGTCAGCGGGTGCACGCTCACAACCAGATGCGGGCACCATTTTTCAAACACGTCCCGTGCGTAGCCGACGCAGCGTTTGTGAAAGAACTCTCGCGTCTCGGGGCGGACCTTATTAATTGCCCAGTAGAGATACTTCATCCAGTGCTGCTTGTTCTGCAGCACCCAATTATAAAGGCGAACCAGCTTCTCCGTTATATGATGCGATTCTTCTACGGCTTTTATGATCCTGACCGGCGCCGATTCGCGATGCCAGAACTTTTGCAGCCCCGTCGCGATCGTCTGCGCGGCAGAGCGATGCCCACCGCCAGTGTCAGACGAAATGATAAGGATCTTTGGGGAGGCTAGTGGCATCAGGCCGTCGGTCGCGGCTAGGCTTTCAAAGCGATCTCTCGGGCCTCAGCGAATCCGGCCATTGTCTTTGCTGCTTTTTTCATCTGACCTTCAAGCTTCTTGATGTTGATCAAATGCTTTGGATTAAAGGGCAAAGACGGGTAGAAGCAATTGGACTCATGGGTGCAGTGGCAGCCCGCTCCAGCTTCCTTCCGACGCTCTTTCATTCCGTCGGTTTTCCAGGCGGCTTGAAAATCCCAATCGTAGTCACGAAGGTTTAGCACATCGGCCTTGTTCTCGCACGACGAAAGAGCACCATTGTCATATATAACGGCACCGGCAGAGCCAGCGTAGCATTTGAGCTGGGCCTTGTTCTCTTCCTTCGTCTTAGCGATGACGTCGTGCATGTAGATGTCTACCGCGGCCTTAAAGAAACCCGATTTACCGCCGTAGTTGTTTTTGAGCGCCGCGTTCTTCGTGTCGTCGAGGATCATCTGCGACAACTGCTGATAGCGGTTGTGATCGAACTCCAGCTCGATAGGATCCGCGGACGGCGGGCGGATGTAGTTGATATTCACCTTGTCCGGCTTGAGATCGTGCTTCAGAAAGTCGTACCAATCGAAGATCGTGTCCTCGTTCGAATGCATTACGCAGGTGCAGGTCTGAATATCGAGCTTTGGATACTGCTCGCGTTTCATCTGCTGCAGCGTGCGGGCGGTGTGAATGGCCTTGTCCCACGAGCCCTCTTTGCGGCGGATCTTTTCGTGGGCGTCCTTCATGCCGTCAATGCCAAGTGCGACGGATACATTCAGATTCGGACATTCGTCCATAATGCGAGCGACGTCCGGGAAGATCCGCGGATGTATCTGTCCGTTGGACATTAGATAAACGCTGTCCAATTTGTTGTTCTCGTAAAACGAACGCACGATCTCGGGCAGATCCTTTCGCGTGAACGGCTCGCCGCCGGCTAGAACGAGAACGCCAAGATTGCCTCCCAGAGTTTCCGAAATCCGGGCGATCTCGTCGGTCTTCATTTGCAGTTTTTTGCGCGGCCGATCATCCAACTCCTCGGTAAAGAAGCAGTGCGTGCAACGCATGTCGCAGACGCTGGTAACAAGGATATTAAGAAAAACGGGCGAGATCGGCCTGCCGATCAAGATGCTCGCGTAGCGTTTGAAGATCTCTTTTGTTGCGAAGTCCATTCTTTACTCGCTTTCAGCACAGGACCAATGGGTCGAGGCCAACCATTCACTTTAGCTTACCGGCACGTTATCGGCAATGTTTAACGTGATCTCACGGCTCCTGACTTGGATGAGGAATAGCGGAACGAATATGCACGGAATCGCCCGTCACGTATTGTAAGATTATCGTCGTGAGCACATTTCGCCGCGTTTATCTCGATAACTCCGCCACCACGCCGATCGCTCCTGAAGTGGTCGAGGCGATGATGCCGTATTTGACGGAGAAATTCGGCAACGCGTCGAGTATTCACTATTTTGGTCAGGAAACCCGCTCCGCCGTTGATAAAGCCCGTCATCAGGTCGCGGGTCTTATAAATGCCAGACCGAATGAGGTGGTCTTCACGTCCGGTGGAACTGAGGCAAATAATCTTGCGATCCGCGGCCTCACCGAGGCTAATCCTGCGGCCGGAAAACACATCATCACGTCGGCGATCGAGCACTCCGCCGTTCTTAACGTGTGCGACGACCTCGAGTCACGCGGGTTTGTGGTCACCTATCTGCCGGTATATGAAAACGGCATCGTGCGGGTCGAGGATGTTCGCGAAGCGGTCAGGGACGACACCTTCCTCGTTTCGATCATGACCGCGAACAATGAGATCGGCACGCTTCAGCCCGTAGAGGATATCGGACGACTGGTCCGCGAGTTGCGGATCAACGGCAAGAAGATCTGGTTTCACACCGATGCGGTGCAGGCCGCAGGAAAGGTCGATCTTAACATCGAGGAGATCGGATGCGATCTCCTCTCGATATCGGCACACAAGATATATGCGCCGAAGGGGACCGGCGCGCTCTATATTCGTCGCGGCACGAGGCTTCACCCGCAGAATATCGGCGGGCATCAGGAACGCGAGCGCCGCGGTGGCACGGAAGCGGTCCCCAATATCGTGGCCTTTGGCGCAGCGTGTGAGATGGTGAAAAGGGAACTAGATAATTCGCCGACCACGCTCGCTGCTCTTCGCGACAGGCTCGAATCCACAGTTTGCGAGACGATTGCGGGAACTACGGTCAACGGTGATCGGGATTCTCGGCTGCCGACCGTATCAAATATATCTTTCGCGTCGATCGAGGGTGAGGGGTTATTGATCAATCTCGATATGCAGGGTTTCGCGGTCTCGACGGGTGCCGCTTGCTCGTCCGGGACGCTCGAGCCGTCCCCTGTGATCAGGGCGTTGGGTGCGGATGACGCGAGGGCTCGTGGCGCGATCAGATTTAGCTTTGGACGGTTTAATACGGCTGAGGATGTTGATCGAGTCCTCGATATACTCCCGCGATCAGTTGAAACGCTACGCAGCCTCGCCCCAGCTTCAAAGACCCACGCCTCGTAAAAAATGAAGCGGCTCCGTCGGTTTCCCGACAGAGCCATTCCATTGTTCCCCCCGGTTTGGAAAATCGTCAAAAACTAATCGCCAACGATGATCCCGAAAATGCCTTTGCCGCCGCCGCCGCATTTGCTGTCGCCAACGATAATGCCGTAGATGTCGCTGATAATGATGCCAGGAGCATCGCCGACGATGATGCCAGGAGCGTCGCTAATGATAATGCCATTCTTACAGGGTTCGGGCTTGTCGCCCACGATGATCCCGGGTTTGTCGCCGACGATAATGCCAGCGTTTGCGAACGTTGCGCCGAAGACCGTAATTAGTGCCAGTGCGATTGTTGTAGTTGTCTTTTTCATTTTCTTCTCCAAAAGTCTTTTGTAATTTCCGATACCTAGGGGTTCGGTATGCCCTTCCTATTACAAAGGGCGTGCCAAAGAACATACAGCGAATGGGTTCCCATATAACCTGTTGAAAACACGCGGTTTACGTAGCTGAATTGATACTTGAAGCGACGGTCTAGCTAGCGTGAGAGGAGTGGATACTTAGTTGTCAGATGTTGGTCAGACTCTCACAAGTGAGATGAACAAACTACTTATGGCTCTTGTATAGTTTGTATCCATCAATGACCTGCATATCTCGTATACAATTTGGAGGAATGAACAGTAGACCCGCGAGCGTTAAACGTGTTAAACTCTATACGGTCGAGGTGTGTCGACCACTCCATAAATAAGCTCGCCGGCTTTGCAGCGGGCTCCCCACGATGAATAGAGCCTCACGCTCACAGATCGCCAAGGGAGCGATCATCCTGATAGGTGCGGTGGTCTTTATGCTAGCCGCGCTGTCGCTCTCACAAAGTTCGCTGACAGCGGGCTTTTTGCTGCTTGCCATTTTCGCGACCTTACTTGCGCCTCGGATGAGTCTGACGCTGCCGGGATCGCGGTTCGCACTAAGCTTCGCTGATGCTTCGGTGTTCCTGGCGTTCCTCTTGTATGGAGGACCTGCAGCGATACTGCTTGCGGCTGTCGAGTCCGCGGCGAATTGTCTTTACTTACGGGCAAGGGGCTTCAAGTTTGGCCGGCTGATGCTCCCTGCAAACGTATCGATCAACACCCTCTCGTTCGGACTTACGTATGCGATCTGGTTGAAAATGCCTGCGATGAACGGCGTCCTGCCGCCTGTGGGGTCGACGCAGCACCTGATCGCCACCCTTTGCGGTCTTGCTCTAACGCAGTTCGCGATCTCGTCGTCGCTCGCGGCACTTTTGTTTTCGATCAACAGCGGAGGCGGTGTCCTTTCGACTTGGCGTCGCTATTGCTTTAGCAGCTCAATGGCGCAGATCGTCGGCGCGGGTCTTGCCGGGCTCGCTTACAAGGTGCTCGCATTCGGCGATGCCGCGACCGCTGTGTTATCGCTCGTTGTCTTGGCTGTCGCGTATCTTAGCTATCGCAAGACCATTGACGAGGTCAAGCAGGCGATGAGCCAGGCGGAGGAAGCGGAGCGAAAGAAATCAGACATCGAGCGGGAACGCCGTCATGAGGCCGAGGAGCATGCGGGCCAACTCGCTTCCTCGCTTGAGATGCAGGAGCAGGCGAATGAGGCATTACGCCGGAGCGAGAGCGACCTGCAGCATGCCGCCCTCTTCGATACGCTCACAGACCTGCCGAACCGTAAACAATTTGGCGACATACTCAACAAGCTCATCGACGCCTACAAGGTCGATCCGTCGCTGACGTTTCACGTCTTGTTTCTCGACATCCGCAAGTTCAAGCATATTAATGACAGTCTCGGGCACACGTTTGGCGACAAGGTGCTGGCTGTCGTTGCGAAACGGATCGCGCGCATGATCAACTCGAACGATCTTGTCGCACGGATCGGAGGGGACGAATTCGCGATTATCCTGAATGATCTTTCCAGTGTCGGTAAGGCTCAGAAAGTCGCACGGCGTCTTTATGACAGTCTGGCACAGCCATTTTCATTGAGCGGCAACCGCGTAACACTCGATATGAATATCGGCGTCGCTCCGTCGGATGCCGAGTACGAGACCCCCGAAGAAGTACTTCGCGACGCCGATATCGCTATGCACTACGCCAAGGAGCGGAACAGCGGCGTTGCGATATTCTCGAAGGAATTACGTGTGCGTTTCCTCGAAAGGATACGCCTTGAGAACGATCTCCGTCACGCCGTCGACCGGGGCGAGTTGTCGATGAGCTATCAGCCCATCGTTGATCTAGTGGACGGCACGCTATTCGGCGTTGAGGCTTTGCTCCGGTGGAATCACAGCGAGATAGGCCAGATCCCGCCGAATAAATTCATTCCAATCGCCGAAGAATCGGGGCTAATAATTCCGATCACAAACTGGATCCTCGAGGAGACATGCAACCAGCTCGCCGCGTGGCAGCGCCTCAGTCGTGAGTATCAGAACCTGATCATGAGCGTGAACATTTCCGGCAAGCATCTCTCGCACGAAGAACTGCTTGACGACGTCGAGAACGCGTTGATCGGGTCAAAGATCGAACCGGTATGCCTCAAGCTCGAGATCACTGAAAGCGCGGCGATGGAGAATGCCGAGAACACGATCAGCATTCTGCACCGATTGAAGAAGCTCGGCGTGCAACTCAGCATTGATGATTTTGGCACCGGATACTCAAGTTTGAGTTATTTGCATCGACTGCCCTTTGATACCCTAAAGATCGACCGGTCCTTCGTATCGGCGGTGGGCGAGATGGGTGAAGGCTCCGAGATCCTCCAGACCATCATCTCTCTCGCAAAGAATCTAAAGAAGAAGGTCGTGGCTGAGGGCATCGAGACCGAGGCCCAACTCGACCTGCTGGAGCAGCTCGGATGCGATTATGGCCAGGGCTATCTCCTCGCCAAGCCGTTGACAAGAGAGAAAATGGAAGCGGCCCTGAAGACTGGCCGGACATGGCTCCCAGAACCGGTTGCTGGCGTCCATCAGAGCTCAACCGCTCTCGACGAACTCCCCGTCTTTTAAGCAACCCTCACTGAAACTTTCTTTTCTAACGGGCAGTATCTATACTACTCAGCGAAAAACCGCGCTTGGAGATAAGACCCAATATGATCAGAAAGGCATTTGCACTGGTGTCGTTGTGTGCTGTTTTGGCTACGACGCTCGCCGCACAGAAGTTTGATTACCCACAGCCGCGTCGAGCGGACCAGGTGGATGATTTTCACGGCGTAAAGGTCGCGGACCCGTATCGCTGGATGGAGGATACCGATTCCGCCGAGACACGCTCCTGGATCGATGCCGAGAACAAACTCACGCAGAGTTACATCTCAACCATTCCACAGCGTGAGGCGATCAAAAACCGCCTCACCGAGATCTGGAATTACGAGCGTTATTCCTCGCCGTCGAAGATCGTGGACGGCTTCTACATCTACACCAAGAACGACGGCCTGCAGAACCAGAGCGTCTGGTATCGAGCTAAGTCCATCGACGATCCCGGAACTGTCTTCTTCGATCCTAACAAGATACGCGAGGACGGTACCGCTGCGCTGAATGGCTCTGCATTCACAGACGACGGCAAGCTGTGGGCTTACGGCGTTGCCCAGGCTGGCTCGGACAGGACAGAGTGGCGCGTGATGGATACCGCCACCGGCAAGCTGCTGCCCGATACACTCTCGCCGAACCGTCAGGGCGTCAACGCATGGCTCAAGGACAACTCGGGGTTTTATTATACGGGTTACGCTCCGGTAAAAGCCGGCGAGGAGCTCAAGGCGACGACCAAGTTCCAAAAGATCTACTTCCACAAGATGGGAACGCCGCAGTCCGAGGACAAGGTCATTTACGAGCGACCCGAGAATGGTGACCTCTTTAGCGGTGCGGAGATCAGTGAAGACGGGCGCTGGCTGCTTATCACTGTCGGTAAGGGCACTGAGCGAATGAACATGGTCTATTTCAAGGACCTAAAGGGCGATGCGAACGCCGGTTTCACGCCGCTTGTCGAGAACCTCGACAACAGCTGGAATTTCCTCGGCAACGACGGTTCGACCTTTTACTTCGACACAGACAAGGATGCTCCTCGGGAGAAGATCGCGAAGATCGACGTCCTCGGCGATAAGAAGTGGGTCGATGTCATTCCGGAGTCAAAAGACACGATCAACGGCGTGAGCTTGCTCGACAACGACAAGCTCGTCGTCAACTACATGCAGGACGCCCACACGGTCATCAAGACGTACAACACCAAGGGCAAGTGGATCCGTGACGTCGAGCTGCCGGGCATTGGCTCTGCGGGCGGTTTTGGCGCGAGGCGTCGTTCGGACAGCGAGACGTTTTACACGTATTCGAGCTACAACGCGGTCCCGACGATCTATCGCTACGACATGAAGACCGGCAAGTCCACGCTCTTTCGTCAGCCAAAGGTAAAGTTCGACACGTCGCAGTACGAGGTCAAAGAGGTCTTTTACCCCTCGAAGGACGGTACAAAGGTCCCGATGTTCCTCACGTACAAAAAGGGCACCAAGCTCGACGGATCCAATCCGACGCTGCTTTACGGCTACGGCGGCTTTAACATTCCGTCGACGCCGGGCTTCTCGGTCGGCCGCATTGCCTGGCTCGAGATGGGCGGTGTTTACGCGGTCGCGTGTATTCGCGGCGGCTCGGAGTACGGCAAAGACTGGTGGAAAGGCGGCTCGCGCCTCAACAAGCAGAACGTCTTTGACGACTTTGCCTATGCCGGCAAATGGCTGATCGACAACAAGTATACGTCCCAGCCAAAGCTTGCCATCAACGGCGGCTCGAATGGCGGCCTGCTCGTCGGAGCGGTCCTCAATCAGCATCCGGACTGGTTTGGCGCGGCCGTGCCGCAGGTCGGCGTGATGGACATGATCCGCTTTGACAAGTTCACCATTGGTTGGGCGTGGCGAAGCGATTATGGCGATCCGACGAATGCCGAGGACTTTAAAGCGATGTACGCATACTCGCCGTACCATAACGCCAAGCCGGGCACCAAATATCCGCCTACGCTGGTGCTGACGTCCGATCACGACGACCGTGTATTCCCGGCGCATAGCTTTAAATACACGGCGGCGATGCAAAACGCTCAGGCCGGTGACGCTCCGGTGCTCGTCCGTATCCAGACCCGCGGCGGCCACGGTGCCGGCCTCCCGACGACCTTGGCGATCGAGCAGCAGGCGGACATCTACGCTTTCCTGGTCAAGAGCCTTGGGATGAAGGGAATGTGATCAGTTGATAACTGTCAGCTGATAGTGGAAAAGGCTGCGAAAGCGGCCTTTTTTTGTGTTTTAACGGGCGAATTTGACGCTCTTTCGGCTTGTATTTCATGCAAAAACGGTCCGTTTTCATGTACATATTTTGCGGCATCAAACGGCGGAACAGTGGTTGTTGGTATGGAGCGGTCGGCCATGACGGCATGGCTGGAAGGGACGGAATTACAGT
>DASYKW010000159.1:0-9936 GCA_035995005.1 Pyrinomonadaceae bacterium | reverse complement strand
CGGCCTTTTTGACCTCGATGCGGATGCACGCGTACATCGCCTCACCTTTCGTCTTTGCCCGCTCGAGGAACTTCTTCACATCGATCACACGGGCCATCAGCTTCGACTGCGTCTTACGCTCGGCGACAAAGCCCGCCTCCGCGATCGCGACGTCTGCCGTCTGCGTGTCGAGGAATGTCAGGACCTCCGCGGCGATCGCGTCGACCTCAGCTATCGCAGCTGTGATCTTTGGCTCGTATTTGGCGAGGACCGGTTTCAGTTCCTCGTTGTGCCGCTCATAAAGCGGCGACAGATCTTTCATCTGCGCACGCTCGATCTTCTCGAGCTTTGCCTTTGCCGCCGCGTACTCCGCGAGCTTTCCTTTGACCGCTGCCTTACTTAACTTCGCCACAATCGTTCTCCTAAAAGTCGTTGACCAAATGCGCTAAACCGTGTATATGTAGAGCCGGACGACACCGGGGACCTTTGACCGATCCGATGCCGTCCGATCCCTCAAAAGAGAATGCCCGTCAGCCCTTTATTTCCGACTGGCTTACTCTGTTCGCACTTACGATAGTCCGTCCTCGATGGCAGGCGAATACGGCTTGGAAAGGTTGGAATGAATTAACCCGAATGGGTTAAATGGAATGAAATTAGCCCTTTATGTTTCGAGCAAACGCCCTGCAAATGGAACTGCCTCTCGGCTTTCGCCCCCGGACCCGTATATCCCTGAGCGAGGTCGAGCGGCTCATCAAGCAACACCGCATCGAGGTGCCCTGTCCGTCCCGCCAAAAGCTCATTCGCATGTGCGAGGACGGCACCTTTGACACGCCCGAGGACCCGACCTCACGGCGCAGCTTCTGGCTTGTCTACGAGGACTCGTTCTGGCGCTGGGCCGGTTACGCGACCGAGGACGACATGCGCCAGGCCGCATGAATGATCTTTACGATCTTCAACATAAAAGGCCCTCCAACCGGAGGGCCTTTTTTCGCGAACTTATTGTTTGGGAATTACTTGATCTTCACGATTACCCACCGCAAATATTCGAACGCCTCGGCAAAACCATACGTTGAGAATTTCGCATCTTTGTTGCCACCGGAGGGCCACTCTTGATATCGGGTCGTGACATTAACGCCTTTCTTTATGGCCTCGATGATCTGGTTTGCTTTCATTCCAGCGAAGCCAGCTTTCTCAGGCGCGATGAACGCCGGGTCCGAGTCCACCCGGATTGCAACCTCGGAGCTCGGGTAGGCTCTTCCGCCAACACCAATTCGAGTTTCGCCGTTTGCTGTCAGCGTGAGAATGAGCCCGCCTCGCATCAAATAACAGCTCTTGGAGTCATCAATAGCGTCCTTTTCGCATTTTACCGACCAAACCGTGTCCATGCTGCCGATACGAGTCCTTTCGTCGAGCCCTTTGACTCCATCAAACGATCCACTTGCATCATCATAGAGTCTATAAGGGACACCTTGGTATAGCCCCGATTCCCACCTGAACGTTGTACTCCCATAGGTTTCCTCCTTCATCACGCCGTCCGGTGTAAACCTGATGCCCTCCGGTATGAGTCGCGCCTTCTCCTGGCTGCTAACTCCCAGGCCCAAAATCAAGATCGCGATCAATACGAACGTTAGCTTCATACCAGTTCTCTCCATCCCAAGCCCTTCACGATTCCGTCGATGCGGATCTCGTCCGGTCCAAAGACGAGGTCCTTAAACCTCGCGTTCGATGATCGTAGCACGATCTTATCGCCTTCAAAGTAGATCCTCTTGACGACGCATTTGCCATTGGGCAGCACCGCGATCACCAGCTTGCCGTTCTTGATGTCAGATTCTTCGAAAACGCGCTTCACGACCAGGACATCGCCATCCTCGATCCCTTCGCCCTCCATCGATGGGCCCGAGACGGTGACCGTCCCGACCTCCTTAAAATCGCGGACCCATTGCGGCCGCAGGATCAGCTGCGCCCGCGGGTGGTCAAATAGCTCGACCGTGACACCGGCGCCGACATGGCCAAAATGCTCGACCTCGATGGTCTGCCGGTGCTTGAAATTCTTTAGCTTATCTTCTTCTGCCTTCGTGGGAGTGCCTCCTCATCGTTCAAATATTCGATATCTCGGTTCTTGTCAGGCTTGCCCTCGGCCGGGCCGATGTGGGCAACGATCGGCGCCAGCATCGTATCGCCCGATTCCACCGGCTCGATCGGCGAGACCTCGTCGGTGTCGATCTCCTGCTCACGCTCACGCAGGATCTCGCGGATCTTCGTTTCGAGCAGCTCGTCGAGGCTTGGTTCGAGCTGCCCTTTGTCGGGTCTCATCTCGCCCTGCTCCAGCAGTAGCCAATTGAGCGAAATATTAGTCAGTTTGGCAATTTGCCGTAATGCCGATGGCGGGATGTCCCGCGTTTCCTTCGCCCAATTTCGCAGCGTATGGTACTTAACATCCATTTTTTCCGCTACTTGCTTGAGGTTCGCACCGCCGAAGGCTCTGACCAGGCGTTCCTCAAATGTTGCCATTATGGAAATCTTTACTTGACAGCGGTTGCCATTTTGGTAAACTCCGTCTAGGTTGAATCTTCGATTTGAGAATTCAACCTCGAAACGGGGAATTTTAACATGACGCCTAAGCAAACGAAAAAGAAACTCCTTGACCTCGGTCTCACTGTCGCGGACCTCGCGAGCGAGCTGCACGAGCAGTATCCCGACACGAACGAGCGATCACTTTACACGATGGTCGACAACATGGTCTGGGGCCGGAACTACTACCCGAGATATGCCCTGTACCTAAACACGAAGTACGGCTTTCAATTCGAGCGTCCAGCTCACATGCGTCCCGTCCGTGAGCTCTTGAAAGCGGCTGCGTAGAGGCGGACGGCTGAGGCGACTCCTCACCTCCTCGGCCCTGTATCTATTTACGACCGAGTTTCCGTCCACCGATAGAAGTCTAAATTTTTTTGTCCCGCGTTGGCGAGGTCTGTTTTTTCACGAATCGAGAGTTACCCAGGTCTGAGAATGGAATCCTACGAGGTCCTAGAGACAGCCATACCAAAGCAGCAATCGTCGCGTGTCGCGCAGCTGCTCGGCGTCACCGCCGATTACGTTCGCCGTTGGCGCCGCGAGCCGGATAATGGTGACAGCCCAAACGCATCAGGCCAGCGTTCCATTCTCGACCGCATCTGCGATCTCATCGACGCGGTATATCTCGTCAACCCTGACGGCTCGGGCCTGATCGTCAATCACATCGAGTCACATTACGAGGAGCTGCTCTCGACCCACGCCAAACCGATCGCTTGCCGCGAGACACAAGCCGCAGCCGGTGCCGACCTTCTCACCAAGGCCACCGACGCAATCAATTCTTTACATATCGAGGGATGCACGGACGAAACGCTCTGCGATCTTATCCGTCTCCGCGATGCCGCCGACGTGGTGATCAACCAGGTCGAGAAAACCATGTCCCAGGAGGACCAATCATGACTAAGGATATCGACACCGCCCGCCTTTCAAGTGAGCTGCGTCGCCATCGGCGTTCGCGTGATCTTTCGCTCGACGACCTTGTGGTGCCAGGGGTTTCTAAATCAACACTGAGCCGCATCGAGCGATGCGAAGGGGTACCCGACGCAGATGTGCTTGCACACGTAGCCCTTGCTCTTGATAAGCCGCTCGGCACGTTCCTTACAGCCAATCGCGGAAAGATCGTCCATTACTCGGACGCACCGACTATCGAACGGATCGCCGCGGTCCTTCACGCAGATGCGTCGATCAGCGAGGCAGCACGCAACGCGATCCTCGACCTGCTGACAGTCGCGGTAACGGAGGCTGCCCATGTCTAACTTCATTCCGCGCACTCTCGATCAAAACAAACGCATCCACGGCCTCGCCGGTCAGAACGGCGTCGATCGCGACACGCTGCATGCCCACGCGTGCGAGATCTCAAATAAGCGTACCTCCAGGACATCCGAGCTGTCGTTCGATGAGGCCAATGTCCTGATCAAACGACTGGGCGGAGAGCCCCTGCCTGCCAGCTCCGGGCTCTCCACCCGTTCCCAGCAGCGTGCCCGTCAAAAGGCCGGCGTTAAGCAGCTTCGAACAAAGGCTCAAGAAAAGATGATCCTTGACCTCTGGGCGAACGATCCGGTGCGTACGATGTCCGGTCTCGAGACCCTGTCGAAGCGGATCCTTAAGGGCAAATCTCAGCCGTCAACAACCGACGAGGCAAACAAGCTTATTGAGGCGATCAAATCGATGAACCGCCGTCCCCGCCGCAACGCGTCGCCATCGATCGGGAGGGCAGCATGACCGCTACTGAATATCGCAACGCGATCGCCGAGCTCGGTGATGGAGCACTCGTAACGATCCGTTACAAGAGCATGATGCGGACCCGCACGATCGTAGGTCGATACCGCCCCTCGCCGGTCGGCCAGTCGCACATGTTCTGGATCCGCAGTCTCGCGGACAACAGCCTAAGCACAGTCTCCTTTCGCCGAATTCTCGGAATCACCCCTGAAATGAGGAGGGCAGCATGACACCCGAGACACGCTACTGGATCACTCTATTCGGCATCTTCGCGTGCGGCATCGTGATCGGCCTGGCAATGGCGAACCTTCGGGTTCTTTGGACCGCCCAGGAGGACCGCGATGCATAACGAGCGCTGCCCACGCTGCGGCAAATATCACATCCCGTCCGCACCAGTTTTCTCCGAGGAATATCGGCGTTGGGTCGAGGCGGTCCTCGCCGATATCAAACGGACCCGCGAGCTCCGCGATAGGCAATTCAATCTCACGTCACCGGTCGAGGTCCCTGCCGCAGCGATCGTCGAGGACGAGCGATTCGATGCTCACCTCAAGGAAGTAGCGTTAGCCGATCGGGCACTGAGCTGCGGTTGTGTCATGCATCGGCGCCGCTGCACCGAGCACGCTCTAAAAACGGAGGTGACCAGTGTTCACTGATACCGTCGGACCGACTGTCGATCACCTACCGCTTTTTGCGGCCATCTCATCGTGCGATCGGTGCTTCGATATCGGCTATCGGATCTCGCCTACCGGACCGGTCGAGGCGTGTCCGACGCTGCAATGCGGCAACCCGCATCCGCGGCTGTCTGACGCCGGCCAGATGATCGATCGCAGCATCAGGCTGCTCGTCCATCGCAAGCTCGATGTCGATCCACGTCACTTTGAGATCGCGCGGACGCTTGCCGGCTTTTCGTTCGATAAGCCCTGCGGCAACGACGAGCTGGTCCGTCGCCACTTTGCCTGGGTCAACGCCGAGCATCGCAGGATCAAGAACGTCGACGAGGCCCAGCGCCGCGAGGTTGCTAAGGCCGTCCGCTTCCTCCGCGAGATCTGGTTCCTGCCCGTCGGCTCCCGTAAGGACCGGCCGTCCGGTTACTGGATCTGCGTCAACGAGGCTGAGTTCAAAGAGTATTTCGAGCGGGCGTCGCGCGAGCCCGTAACAACGCTCTCGACGCTTCACCGGCTCGCAAAGGCCAACTGGCCGCTATTCGCCAAGCAGATCGAAATCAAGCTCGACGACGACGTTGAGGAGGTCCAAGAGATCCCTGAAGCCGCCTGACTCCAACCCTGCCCGGACGCGTTCAGGCGGGCCGTCGCTGCCCTAACGGCACGGTAAGGCATTCCGCGTCCGGCATTTATTTACGGAGCTTTTGATATGTGGAGACTGATCAAGCTTATGCCCGACCTCATCGCGATCGCGATCGGCGCCGTCTTCATGACGATCGTCTTTTGCTGGTTCTCGGATGACATCTGCGAGGACGATTGGGCACACGAGGAGGCTCGGATTGAGGAATAACCGCTCCGATGCCGAATACGAGATCGGCGGTCTGACCAAGGGAATCAAGGTCCTCGAGGCTCTCTCGGGCACAGATTTCGAGCCGGTAGACGCAGCGACGATTGTCGAGCGAACGGGATTCTCTCGGGACACTGTAGATCGCTGCTTAAAAACGCTCCGGCTGAACGGATACGCAAAACAGATCGAGCCAATGAATTACTGGGTTATCGGCACTAGATTCTTGCGGCTATCCGAACGATACAGCCAGCTTTGCCTGCGGGCTCTGGCCAAAAAGTAACATCGCGCTGCGCGATGTAAAACCGCAGCAAATCGACCGTAAGTCATTGATTTTATTGAAAACGCTACATCGCGCATTTGGAATTTTCTATGTCAAAACAACTTGAACGCATGCAAGAGGAGGCCGAGGTCACGATCGCCGAGGTCATAGATCAAGACGCGGCGGCTGCCGCCCTCAATGATCTTTACTTCCAGCTCGGTGGCCTGGATGCCATCCACGCTATAAGCGCCAACCTCAACGGTGCTCTGATCAAGCGTTTCCAGCATATTCGGGACACCCGTACTTACGTCGCTGCCGGCTACGATCGCTTCGACGACTTCATGGACAAGTTTCCACGCTCGCCCATGTCCTACAAGCGGTTTAACTACATCGAGAATATCTTTAAGGACCTCGGTGGCGACGTCTTCGACCTCACGCTCACAGCCGGACTATCGGCCCGACAGCAAAAGCTCCTCGGTAAGGGCAACGTCGAGATCGATGGCGATCTCGTGAGGATCACGATCGGCGACGAGACCATTGAGAGCCCGATCGAGAATCGCCGGCAGGTCCTGCAGACGCTCAAACTTTTGGCGGACTCAAACGCCGACAAGTCAAAAACTCTCGAACGCCAAAAGGAAAAGATCGCCAAACACGACGGCGAAAAACGCGAGCTCTACGACGAGATCGACCGCGTCAAGGCAGCCGCACGCGCCGAGGTCAACGACGATCCTCACTCGCACGCGATCGTAAATCTCAGCTTCGCCTACCAGAATCTGATCGCCTCGGTCGATGACATGTCCGAGATCGAGCAGCAGCAGTTTGTCTCACAGGATTTTGAGCTGATCGCTCACTACATGAACGAGCTCGCGACCTCTTATGGCCGCGACGACTGGACCAATATCGCTCTGCGGCGTGCGGAGCCGACCGGCGACGATCTCGACGCCATTCTCAGCAAGGCGATGGACGAGGACGAATCAGCCCTCGCCAAGGCCATGTAAAACAGAGGCCCTAATCAGGCCTGATCACAAACGACAAATAGGAGAAAACAATGACCACACAAGCTACAAAAACACAGCAATTCACAGGCGGCCCGACCGCGGCCCAGAAGGGTATCATTCACGAGCTCTGCAGCAAGTTCGAGCTGATCGATCCATCGCAGATCTCTTTTGACGGCGACGATACGACGCCGATCTTCGACTACGAGGCGAACTCGATCCTGTCGATCGAACTGACGGATATCAAGCACCTCGACTGCGAGATCGTCGATCGCGACATCGCGCAGGCGGAGATCGGCGACTTCACCGGCACGCGTTGCACGGCGAAGTGCACCGTCACGCTGCCGGATGGCCGAACGCGCTCCGTCACCGAGACAGCTTATGTCGGCGAGGAGATCAACGGCCGCAAGCTCGCGACGGTCCGCGAGGCTGACGGGATCGCGCAAAACCGAGCATCGCGCCGCGGGATCCGGAGCGTCGGCGTCAATCTGTGGAATTCGATACTCAAGTTCCTTCGCACCGGTCAAAAGGCGACGGGCAATACCGAGATCGATCCTCGCAACACGTTCTACAGCGAGATCCACGTCATCGCCGAGGAGATCGGTCTGATCGTCAACGGCGACAGGTCCCGCTACGAGGAATTCATCGCCGAGGAGTTCAAGGGGATCACCAGTTCGAGCGAGCTCGACGATCAACAGATCGTTGTTCTCCGGGATCTCCTGCGAAGCGTCCGACGCAGCATGAGGCTATCTCAGCAGGTGGTCTGATTACCGCCACAGAGGCGGCGTGTCTAGCCCTTGCACGCCGCCTTTTCCTATCGAATTGTCGATCGGAATTAACACTGCCCAAATGAAGAACCGTTTAGGAGCGAACGCTAAACAAGAGATGATCGACGCCGCCAAAAACTGTCGGACAAAAGCCGAAATGGCGAGCCTGGCGAAACAATACGCCGAGGCTTTCAACACGACGACGGCGACGTTCTATCGCAAGACTCGCTCCGTCCGTCCCTCACAAAAGACACGTAGCGACAAGGGCAAACGCGTCGTCGATATCACGAGCGACGCGACGATGAAGCTGATGCTTGGCTGGATGCTCAACCACGAGGGAATGACAGCTGTTATGGCCTACAACACCGCGATCGCACGCGGTCTCAATATTCCTGTAACGGTCGAGACGTTTGAGAGATACCTTCGCGAAAAGGGCCAGACTGCTAAGACCCGCCGCAAGAACATCACCCCGCACCGCCGCTTTGAGGCGTCGGCGCCAGGCGAAATGTTTCAGTTCGATATCTCTGGGTTGAAGGAACGTTTCTACGACCTGACGACACGCAAGATCATCCGCGTGCCGGCGACCGAGGTCAGCAAGAATCACGAGAACGATAAACGATCTCGGGTCAAGGTCTGGCGCTTCGCTCTGATCGATGATTTCTCGCGGCTCTGTTTCGTCCGCTACTACGGCGTTGCAAAGCCCTCAAGCTCGCACGTCGTCGATTTCCTGCTGCAGGCGTATGAGGCGATGGGCGTATGCCTGCGGCTCTACACCGACAACGACGCAGTGATCAAGTTTGGCCGCAACAAGCGAGCCACCGAGATCCTTGCAAAGGTCCTGGGCGATCAGGGCGGCTACGAGAATATCTTTCACCTTCCTGGTAACTCGCGAGCGACCGGCAAGGTAGAACGCCTTCACCAGAGGGTCGAGCGGCTCGAGACGGCAGTCGGCCAATACCTCGAGGAGCGCGGCAGCGTCACTCTCGAAGTGCTAAACGGTGATCTCGCTCCGCGGATCCAGCACCACATCAATACCCATATTCACAGCGAGACTGGACAGCGTCCCGTCGATCGGTGGGAGAGTGCGTTCAGCGTCATTCGCCGAGTGAACTATCAGGACCTCAAGGCCGCGTTCCACGCCGACGAGCACACGGTCAAGCTCCGCGGAGATCTCACATTCCGATTGAACACGATCACATACCAGTTGCCGACCGACGCGGTATATCCATTTGCGTCCTGGATCGGCCAAAAGATCACGATCGTGTTCCACGACGATCTGCCTTACTACACGGTCCTCGGTCTCGACGGCAACGAATACGACGTCGTCAAGGACACCGCACGCATGGACGTTGCCGGCGAATTCCAATCGACGGCCAGCTCGGCCGAGCAGCTCCGCAAAGAAGCAAAGGCCCTCGCAAAAGAGGACGCCAAGCGTCAGCGGCAATCCGCCGCACCGGCGTCGATCCCGATGTTCGATATGGAGATCCCCGCGGAGGTCCAGACAAACGTCAGCCGCTTTCCAAAGCCCGAGACATCGATCACTGCCGATCAGGTCCGCGAGGTCGCACCCGGACGCGTCGCGACACCTTACGCCGGGACGGCGATCGACTTCTGGCAGGCCTACGAGCTGCTCCTTTCCGAGTTCGACGGTGCCGATGAATGCAAGGCGTTCCTCGAGACCATTTACACCGCTCGCGACGGTTCCGATCGGCACCTCGAGTCCGAGCTTCGCGACGCAATGACCAACACCGATAGCAGGAGGCTCAGAGCGATTTCCTAGCTGCTCACCATCATGGAAAGCCCGTCAGCCCTTAACGTCCTCTCTTACGAGGGAGCCAAATTCTGCGACGAGATCTCCGACTTTTGTGAGAAAGAGGGCATCTCGATCCGCGGTCTGTCCAAGATCTGCAACGGCAGCGAGACCGGCCTCTCTAAATCCACCGCCGAGCGGATCCTGAAAGGGACCGTCAATCCGGAGTTGCTCGAGCAGCTGCGTCCGGTCCTCTTCGAGGGTCTCTACAAATTCCTCGAGTGTCAGCGCCACCACGCTGACGAGATCGAGCAGATCCTTTCGCCCATTTTCAATAAACAGGAGTTCACCAACATGCTTAACGATCGCTGCGAGCTCGATGCGCTCGCC
>DASYKW010000158.1:0-11181 GCA_035995005.1 Pyrinomonadaceae bacterium | reverse complement strand
GACCGCTTGAAACTCACGCTGTGCATCCGCGGTCTTGCCTTGAGCCAGCAGAGCTCGTCCGAGAACGATCCTAAGCTCATCAGATCTTGGAAAGTCGCGCAGGAGCGTCCTAGCTGATGTTTCAGCTCCGGCAAAGTCCTGCTTGTCTAACAGCCTTTTCGCCGCAAGCAGCGGATCGCTGTCAGTCGTGTCACGCGGCGCAACATCGTCCGAGTAATCGGCCTGCGGATAAAGCTTGTCTACATCGACCTCCACACGGACGACCTTCTTCGGCGTCTTAAACGCGATCTCCCCAAAACTCGTCGCACGGATGGTTGCCGGAGCAACGATCCTTTCGCCGTCAGCGGTCGTTGCTGAGACATCCACCGTTACGTCAGCGGGACCGGTGTTGCGAAGTGCGACACGAGTCTCGCCGGAGCCCTGTTGCGGGACACCGGCCAGCAAGTCCATATCAGTTACTTGGTCGAAGAAATAATCCAGGAGATCCTTTTGCCCGACAAAAGCTTGCCGTAGATCCGTAAGATTTAGATCACCGTTCTGCGCATTGGAGCGGAGAGCGTTTGCGAATTCAGTCGCCCCGACCCGCTTTGAGAGAATCCGCCAAATCATCGCCCCCTTGTTGGCGACGACGGGAAAATAGAAATCATCCGCGGGCGAGACCTGGCCCATCGGAGCGTCCCGTTTCGACACTGACGCATACGAGATCCGCTGTCTGAGGCGTTCGATGTCGGCGACATCCTTACCAAATTTGCTTTCAATAAACTGCGTCGCGAGGTATCGAGCGAGCCCCTCGCTGATCACACCCTGTCCATCGCCGCTCACACCGATCGAGCCGCCCAGCCACATTTTCGCAGCGGCCTCGGCAACATTCATGGCGGTTAGAGAATCGATCTTTGACCGTCTAAACACAGCCTCGTCAACGATGATCGTCCCGGCATCGGCAAAGCCACCGCCTCGCCGAGCGGCAACGATCCTGAGCGGCGTGGACGGCGCGCTGCCGAGAACTCCGCCGATAAATGCCCTCGCTTCTGTCAGCAGACCTGCAAGCTCGGCCGCACGCTTTGACGGATCGCCACCCACACCTTTTTGTACGTAAACTGAAACGCCATTTTGATCGCTGACATCCCAGTTCCCGGCGACAAAGAAAGGCTGCCCGCCAAGCTTTTGCTCGAAGGCCCCAGCAGTCTCGATCCCGGATCCGACGACCTGCATCCCGGCCGGTGCGGTCACTCTTAGCCTTACCGGTGCGACGTCTGCTCCGCGAACGAAGAACCAGCTATTAGGCGTCGGATACCAAAACGAGAGTGGTAAGAGTTGTGCTCCTGCGGGCGAGATGCTCCCGAGAGCATTGTTCTCTTTCACCGTTAGTTTGTAATCAACCGTCGCGGTAACGTCTCCTGACGGCGCCACTGATGCGACACGCAATCCCACACGTTGGAGGGTCGTTCCCGAGGCTGTTTTCTCTTCGCTCTTTGCAGGCTCTACGGGCGAGCCATTAACCGCCACGGCGGTCACCTCGGCGTTTGGCGAGATGCGCAAGGTCAGCGATGATGCCGACGACCCCGATACGTTGCGGAGGTTAAGTGTCGCCTTTATCGTCGCCACTCGTCCGTTATCGGTCTGCGGCAGCGTGACGTTGAGGTCGTATTTTGTGACCTGCCACGTCGCGGCAGTCGAACGCGTCTGGGCGTGGGCCGCAATCGCCGCCAGGCAGAAAACAAATGTCGGCAGCAGCCGGCTAAACTTGAGCATTTTGGGTCTGAGGTTCGTTTACGAGTTCGTGAATGGCCTTGAGTTTTGTGAGTAGGGCCTCGAGTCTCGACAAAGGCAATTGATTTGGTCCGTCACTCGGCGCTTTTGCAGGATTGTCGTGAACTTCCATAAAGACGGCATCGACGCCACATGCGACGCCGGCTCGGGCAAAGTTTTCGATGTATTCCGCTTGCCCGCCCGTTGCTTTACCTAATCCGCCCGGCAGCTGAAGCGAATGCGTTACGTCAAAGCAAACCGGCACGCCAAATGAGCGCATCACTGGAAATGAACGAAGATCGACGACAAGATTGTTATAGCCGAAGCTAGCTCCGCGTTCTGTAAGGATCACCTTTTCACAGCCCGCGGCCTGCAGCTTTTCGACAATATTCTTTGCGTCCCAGGGCGAGAGGAATTGTCCTTTCTTTACGTTCACCGCCTTACCGGTTTCAGCCGCCGCGATCAGCAGATCGGTTTGTCGGCACAGGAACGCAGGTATCTGCAGAATGTCGGCGACCTCAGCGGCCTTTTCAGCCTGCCACGGCTCGTGGATATCGGTTACGACAGGCACGCCGATCTCGTCCTTGACCTGTGCAAGAATGCCAAGTCCAAAGTCCATCCCTTCGCCGCGAAAGCTCTCGATCGAGCTGCGATTCGCCTTGTCGAACGACGATTTATAGACAAACTTGACCCCGACATGCTTACAAATGTCGTTGATCTCCTGCGCCATGAACATCGCATGCTGCGCAGACTCGACGACGCACGGACCGAGGAGGAATGAAAGGTCGCCATTGCCGAAAGGGACATCAGCGACGTTAAAACTAGAGACTGCCGTCATTAGCTACGATAGTAACAATGAAACAACGAGCGTGGCGACCAGAAGAACGCACCAGACAAGCGCACCCGAGCGGTATAGCCGATATACAGTTGCGCTCGACGGGTCAGACTTGAGCCACGACGCCCGTCCAAAGAGAAGATCGTTCTGGAACCTAAGCGCCCCGAAAACCAGTAATACTTCGACCACTCCGCGGGATGATATTTGCTCGTGCGATACGCGAGATACTCGTAAGCGCCAATCCCAGTTACCCCGAGTCCCACCAGTATGGCAAACGCAATCTGCCATCCCATCTTATTCCGTCGCCGCCTCAGTTCTCTCTGGTAACTCCACCTGCCGCTCCGCGGCTACGTCATGATCGAGATTCTCGCTGTGCAGCTTGTTCTGCCAGGCGGCTTTGACGAACGCGTCAAACAGCGGATGAACGTCGAGCGGTTTTGATTTGTACTCAGGATGGAACTGGCACGCGATGAAGAATGGATGCGTCTCCAGCGGTAGCTCGACCATCTCCACAAATTTCGCGTCGGGCGACACGCCGCTGAAGACGAGCCCTTCCTTTTCGAGAACGCTGCGATATTCAGGGTTGAATTCGTACCGGTGACGATGGCGCTCGCCGATCTCGGCGGCACCGTGATAGACATCGCGGGCGAGCGAGCCCTCACTCAGGCCACAGATATATTCGCCAAGACGCATCGTGCCGCCAAGCTCGTCGACATCCACTAGATCACGAAGCTTGAAGATAATGGGAAAGGGCGTCTCCTCATTAAATTCGGTCGAGTCGGCATCGCGAAGCCCGCAGACGTTCCTCGCAAACTCGATACACGCAGTCTGCATTCCAAGGCAAATGCCAAAGTACGGGGTGCCCGACTTGCGTGCGTACTTGATCGCTCGCAGCATCCCGGCGATGCCCCGCTTACCGAAGCCGCCCGGCACAAGGATCGCGTCGTAATCCTGAAGGTCGTTCTCATAATCGTCCTTCATCAAATTTTCCGATTCGATCCAGTTAACGTTGACGCGAAGACTGCTGGCGACACCCGCGTGAGTCAGAGCTTCGCGGAGTGATTTATACGAATCCTCCAACTCGACATATTTGCCGACGATCGCGATCCTTACCGAACCGCTGCTCGGCTCCTTGATCGTCGAGACGAGCTCACGCCATTGCTTGAGGTCGGCACTCGGAAACCTTTCCTGCAGATGAAGGTCGGTGATGATCAGGTCGTCGAGTCCCTGGTCGTGAAACGCGAGCGGCACCTCATAGATCGTGTCGACATCTAGAGCCGAGATCACGGCCCCTTCCTGCACGTTACAAAAAAGAGCGATCTTCTTTCGCAGGTCGACCGGCACCGGCCGGTCCGAACGGCACAAAAGAATATCCGGTGCGATACCGATCTGCCGCAGCTCGCGGACGCTGTGCTGCGTTGGTTTGGTCTTTAACTCACCCGCCGCCGCAATGTATGGAACGAGCGTCACATGGACGAAGATGGCGTTGTTCCGACCCTCCTCGTTACCCATCTGACGGATCGCTTCCATAAAGGGCAGCGACTCAATGTCGCCGACCGTCCCGCCGATCTCGACGATCAGGACGTCGGGCTCGTGCATCTCGGCGACCGTTCGGACCGCAGCCTTTATCTCGTCAGTGATATGCGGAATGACCTGAATGGTCTTGCCGAGATAATCGCCGCGACGCTCCTTCTCAATGACGGACAAATAAATTCGCCCCGTCGTCCAGTTATTGGCCTGCGAGAGCTTTGCGTGTGTAAAGCGCTCGTAATGGCCAAGGTCGAGGTCCGTCTCAGCCCCGTCATCCGTCACAAAGACCTCGCCGTGCTGGAATGGCGACATCGTGCCCGGATCGACGTTGATATACGGATCGAGCTTCATCATCTGGACGGTCATCCCGCGAGCTTCGAGCAAACACCCGATCGAGCTCGCCGCCAAGCCCTTGCCCAAACTCGAAACCACGCCGCCCGTAACAAATATGTATTTGGTCATAACTATCTCTCTTCAATATCCGCTTCGTCTTCGCCCTCGGCCTTCCCTTCACGCTGCTTCTTCTGATACCGACCGTCCTTCATCTGCATCCGCACTTCCTTAGCGCGTTCCGCTCCGGGGTCGGTGACGTCGTGAAGTGCATTCATCAGCGCTCCGACCATCGTTGTGTTTTGCGCTGCATTCCGCTCAAACTCGTCCGAAGTCGAGACGCGCGGCTTGCTCAATGCCCGCAAGCCGAAAAATGCTCCCAGCGCGAGGAGGATAAGAAACGCAAAGCCGATCCAATCACCCATTTGCGAGTATCTCCGTTACGCGTGTGAGGTCGGCCTCGGTGTCGACGCCGATCGAGCTTTCAGCGACATCGACGACCCGGATCTTTGCTCCGTGTTCCAAGGCGCGCAGCTGCTCGAGCATTTCGATCGTCTCGAGGCGGGTCGGCGGCCAACTGGTAAATTCTAAAAGGAACTCGCGGCTATAAACGTAAAGCCCCGTGTGCTTTCGAAAATTGCTGATAAGCTCGGGCTCCTCCTCGATCGCACGACCCGGATCACCGCCCCAGCGGAGCGAGGCCTCTCTCGGAAACGGCATCGGCGAGCGTGAAAAGTAGAGAGCGTATCCGCTCTCGGCCATAACCACCTTCACGACGTTACTGTCCAGTATCTCCTCGTGCAATAGCTTGAGCGGCTCGCATATCGTTGCCATGTCCGCATTCGGATCGCTCAGAAAAGCGTCGACCGCAGCGTCGATCGTATTCGGCGGAAGCACGGGCTCGTCGCCTTGGACGTTCACGATGATCGACCCTTCAGGCAAAGCGCGTGCGGCCTCCGCGACCCGGTCACTGCCGGACGCATGGTCAGGCGATGTCATCACAGCCTCTCCGCCGGCATCGCGAACGACCTTCGCGATCCGCTCGTCATCCGTCGCCACGATCACCCGAGAAACGCTCTTTGCCGCCATCGCGCGCTCTAACGTGTGCAATATCAACGGCTTACCGCCAATATCGCGCAGCATTTTGCCCGGCAGACGCGTGGACGCGTAGCGTGCAGGGATGATCGCGATCACTTTTTGTTGGGGATTTTCCCGCGTGTGCTCCACGGGCTTTTAGACTATATCGAGTCGCCGACAATAGCAAGAAGAGTACGAGGTAATTGTCACTCTCCACGACGATTGGCTACACTCAAGTGCGTGGAGATCGAAGAAAAAATTGTCGACCAGCCTTTTGTTGTCGATCAACCTTCCGTTAAGAACCGTCTCAACCCAAGCCTCGGCGCAGGACCGAATAACCCGCCGTGGGGTGCTGTGGAAGCTGTTGGACTCTGGATCGCCAGCGTTCTTTTCATACTGATCGTCCCGACAATTTTTCTCCTACCGTATCTCGCCACTCGCCACCCGCGTATTGCTGACCCCGACCAGTTGATCGAATTCGCAAAGAGCGATCCAATGGCGGTCTTCTTGCAGATCGCAGCGATCTTGCCCGCTCATCTATTTACTATCGCGGTCGCGTGGCTGATCGTCACGAGGTTTAAAAAGTTCGACTTTCGCGAAATGATCGGATGGCGGTCGGGAGGCTTTCGCTGGTGGCAATACGCCGTTGTCTTGATCGGTTTTGGCCTCATCGCTGTCGCGGCCAGCAGCATCTATCCCGAACAGGACAATGACCTCTTAAAGATCGTCCGCAGCTCGCGGTCTGCGGTGTACATCCTCGCGTTTGTCGCTACCTTCACCGCGCCCTTTGTCGAGGAAGTCGTTTATCGCGGCGTTTTGTACTCTGCTTTCCAGCGTGCGATGGGCGTCCCGGCCGCGTTTCTGGTCGTCACACTGATGTTCTCGCTAGTTCACGTGCCACAGTACTGGCCAAGCTATACTACGATCTTCCTGTTGACCCTGCTGAGCCTCATACTGACGACAATTCGTGTAAAGACCAACAATTTGCTCCCCTGCATCATCTTTCATACGCTTTTCAACGGTTTGCAGTCGATAATGCTGATCGCCGAGCCGTATCTGCAAAAGCCCGAGACGCAGGCGCAAGCCGCTTTATTTTTGAGGCTATTTCACTAAATCGCGGTCTAGCGGGATTTCGCTACAACCTTTACCGAGGTCAGCCTATCTAACATTTGTCTGCCAACCCCCTCCGGCAGGCTTTCTCAAGGCGGTCCTATGGCAACATTCCGAGATCCAAACCAGTGTTTTGCCCCCATCGAGGTGATCGAACGTCTGCTTGAGATAAGGGCGGAATTAGGATTTACAGAGACGCTTTACCTGGACCGGTCGCAGGAATTGACCGATTTTCTGGACGCCTACGGATTTGATATCTACGCATTCTCGACCGCGAACGTAAAGATCGACCTCGAAGAGGAATCGACGCCGGTAGTTCCGGGCGGCGACAACGTTCACAGCTCGCTGACAGCTCACTAAGTTAATACCGTTCCCAACAACCGAAGAAGAACGCTCGCAAGGTGATAGAACGCCTGCGGGCGTTTCTTTTACAGCGCCTTGATTATGAAGAGCGTCCCGTCGTCGTCGAGAAACTTGCTCTCTGTGAAGTCTGCGATCCCTTTTCGAATGTGGTCGATGAGTTTGCGAGCTGGCAGATCGATCCCGTCTAGGACGCGCATTGCGAGTCGCTCCTGACCGTATTCCTCGCCGCCGGGATTCGCCGCCTCCGTGATCCCGTCGGTGTAGATGATCATCGTCTGAGCGTTCTCAAAGCGGATGAAATGTTGATGGTAATGAAGGTCGTCAAACATCCCCAGCGGCATATCGCCATACTCGACAAAGCGGTATTCGCCATCCGGCTTGATCAGGAGCGGCGGATTGTGCCCGGCGTTTGAGAAGACAAAGGTACGGTTAGTGGAATCTAGAATGCCGTAAATGGCGGTGATGAACTGATTGTCCTCGATCGACTCGCGCAGAAGATTGCTGACCCTGCCCAAGGCGATGTGCGGGGCGAATCCGGTCTGAATGGCCGAGCGCAGACTCGCCCTTAAGAAAGCCATCAGCAGCGCCGCCGGAATTCCCTTGCCGACCGCATCAGCCACCACGATCCCGATCTGATCGTCGTAGATCCGCACCCAGTCGTAATAGTCGCCCGAGACCTCTTCGGTCGGGAAGACATACGCCGAGATGTCAAAGCCCTCAACGACTGGATCGTTCGCCGGCAGCAGCTCCAGCTGCACTTGTCGAGCAATATCGAGCTGCGCTTGAATTCGCTTTTTCTCGACGACCTCCTCATGCAGACGGACCTTCTCAATGATGATCGCAACCTGCGAGGTTAACAGCCGAAGTATCTCGAGGTCGTCCTCGGTGTAAGCGTTAAGTCGATCGCTCTCGAGGTCGAATGCACCAATAACGCCGTCATTCGAAATGATCGGCGCGACCATCTCGCTGCGGGTCCGATCACGGGCAGCGAAGTACCGATCGTCCTGGCTAACATCAGCGGAGATCAGGGCTTTCCCGGTCTGCGCTACGGTCCCCAGAAACCCCTCGCCCATCTTGAGGCGCGGCTCGATCAGGTCGAAGCTGAGCTGATAGCCGCGGAGCGCCTTTGACTTGAATGGATGTTCGGCGTCGTTCCCATCAAGCAGATAGATGCCCGCCGCGTCATACGGAATGAGCGAACCGAGCGTGTCCATCACGAGATTCAGCACTTCCTCAAGATCGAGCGAGCGACTGATGGTCTTTGTGATGTCGAGCAGCATCCGCAGCTTGTCCACGGTGGTGAACTGCGTGTTCTCGTGGAGGATATTTGTATCGGGACTTGCCATGGGCAGAAGCTGGATTATACAACATCACCCGCTGAAGACCTTTGACGCGTACTCGTCCCAGAGCCGTGATATTTTGATGCGAAACTCGACCAGCGCTCGACTTACGCGAAAGTGTCTGGCGATCTCAGCAGTTGTCTTGCCATCGCCGACCATTCGCTTTAAGGACGAGTACGGGATCAGCGCAGCTGCGCCCGTTCCGTAAGCTTCCTCCTCGATCGATTGGTTATAATCGCGGGCGATCGCCTTACCGTCCTTGTTCTTGTTCTCGATCGAGAGGCGACTCGGCTTATGCCCAAGGAAGACGTGACTGATCTCCTCCATCAACGTCGCGTTGTGACGATTTTTACCGTGCGTCGGGTTAAGGATGATGAGCTTTTCGCCGCTGGGCAATTTTACAGACGCCGCGCCGCCCGACCAAGCGTCCTTGCCCGATCCGAGTAGATGCTCGGTCGTTTCCGGGCTCAGGGCGTGGATCTGCTCAAATGGAACGACGAGGAGTTTCGCGTACTTTGCTAGTAGGAAAGGATCAAGCGGCTCATCATCCGACCTAAGACCGGCGAACTCGCGTAAGGCTTGGGCTCGGACCTCGTGATGTCTCCCTCTCTGTGTTGGTGGAATGTCCTTCATCGAAAACAAAAGCAGGCTGCCCATGCCGCCTGCTCACACCTAATGCCGATCGCCTATCTCACACTTCTTTAAACTCGCTATCGACATCCTCGCCCGAGAGCGCGACACGATAGTTCTTCGACTGTTTTTGTTTCGTGATCAAAAGATCGTCCTTTGTCTTGAGGAGATCGGCGCGATTGTAGACCGAGATCTCGAAGTTATAACCGTGGGTGATCGCGTCCTTTGGGCACGCCTCGACGCAAAAGCCGCAAAAGATGCAGCGGCCATAGTCGATGTTATAGACCTTGGCGTAGCGCTCGTCGCGACCGACCCGCTCGGCGTACGGACGGGGATCGTCGACTGCTTCTATGTAAATGCAATCAGACGGGCAAGCCGCCGCGCACAGGTAGCACGCGACGCATTTTTCCTTACCGTTCTCGTCGACATGCAGCAAATGCTGGCCTCGATACCGCGGCTGAACGGTAACGGGCTCGTCCGGGTACTGCACGGTCCACTTGGCTCGCGGTATCTCCGAAATGGTCCGTCGCATGCCCTTGATGACCGCGACGGTCGAATTGATCACGTCTGAAACTACTGACATTTGTATCTAACGGAATCCGCCGCTCATCGCCGCGAACCCGATCACAAAAATAATATAGATCCAATAGATGATGCCCAGCGCGAAGAAGACACCGCCACAGATCATGCCGGCAAGTGCGAGGCCTTTGCCGCCATAGGTGTTTGGGTCCTCGTTCGCCTTTTTGTTGGCGAGAAAGCCCGTGATCAAGGCGGCAATACCCGTTACGGGCGAGACATAGCAGCACAAACTGACTATGCCGAGCACCAGCGAAATGATCGCGAGCGTCTTATTTTGGCCACCTGCACCTGCCGGAGGTGGCTGGAAGGGTGTGTTAGAGCCGATCTGCTGATTCTGCCACGCGGCATCAGGTGCCGGCGGAGGCGTCCACTCCTGCTGCTGCATCGGTGCCGGAGGCGGCTCGAATGTCGCTGCCTGTGGCTGAAACATCGTCTCGGCTTCCTGGAATGGCGGCGGCTCGCCGATAGACGCCGAAACCTCAGGTGGAACCATGGTCTCAGCTTCTGACGAAGGCGTTGGATGGGACTCTAAAAAGCTCGGCGGTGCCGGAACGGGAGTTTCATCGAGCGGCGGCGGCGTGCTGAATGGCGAGGGCGGCGGCGTCTGGTCGCCAAAGTCAGGCATTGCCGGCGTTTCCGGAACGGCGGCCTCAACCTTGGCCTCGTCGGCCCTGATCTCCTCGGCGGGCGTGTCCGCACCCGAGGCGGACCCGAGGACCTCCTTCATCTCGATGTCCGAGACGTACATCGTCTTGAGTGGATCTGTGCCCGGAACCTCGAGCACCTCGTCGGGCTCCGAAACAGGGATCGACGAAATGCTGTTGCCGACGATGGGCTCGAGGATCTCTTCCTTAGGCGTCTCGGCGGTCGGTGCTTCGCTGGCGTCTGACGGAGTCGCGGACTCGGTCGCTGCATCAGGCTTAGGAATGCCGACTATCGTTGCATACGGGTCGAATGGCGCTTCTTCAACCGCCGGTGAGTCGTCCACGAGCGGCGTGCCGTCCGCCTGGCAAAACCGCATGTCGTCGTCAAAGGTCTTCTCGCAAGTCGGACACTTTTTCATAAGCTTTTTCTCAGAGTTCCAGAGTACCTAAGCTACAGAGTTAGAGAGTTTCAGATAGTTTACTCACTCTGCGGCTTCCTGCAACTTGTAACTCGCAGACTTCAGACTCAAACCAATTCCAGCCTGGAGAAGAAGTATGCGATCTCGATAGCCGCGTTTTCATCCGAGTCCGAGCCGTGAACGGCGTTCTCGCCTATCGAAGTCGCAAAATCCTTTCGCAAGGTTCCCTCGGCGGCCTCGGCGGGATTTGTCGCTCCCATCAGCTCGCGCCAAGCTGGCACGGCGTTCTCCTTTTCGAGAGCCAGCACGACGCATGGCCCCGAAGAAATAAATTCTGTCAGCTCGTCAAAAAAGCCCTTGCCCGCGTGTACGGCATAAAAGCCCTCGGCCTGCGTCCGCGTCTGGTGGATCAGCTTCATCCCGCGGACCTTAAAGCCCGCGCCCAGGATGCGGTCGATGATCTTTCCCGAGTTCCCTGCCCGAACCGCGTCGGGCTTGATGATTCCAAAAGTAAGGTTAGACATAAACAATCAGTGTAGGATCCAGCCTGCTTAGAAGCAACATCTGTGGGACAA
>DASYKW010000157.1:0-11358 GCA_035995005.1 Pyrinomonadaceae bacterium | reverse complement strand
AGCTCAGCCTCGTCATCGGGATCGCGTCCCTCTTCGATAAATCGATTACGCGCAAGCTCTCTAAACTTTGCGTGCTGGACGGCATCATCAGCCTCCTGACGGGCCTGCTCACTCAACCGTGCACAGTCATCGACCTCGCGATCAACGTCAAAGGTCGTTCCGACAAGCTCGTCTTTTCTCGGAAAGTATCCGACGACCGGCTCGTTCTCCCAGATCGGCCCGGACCGCTTGCCCGCAACAAAACACGTCGACACATGCACAAGCCGCGGCTTCTTCATCATCCGGGCCATTTTGATGATGTTGTTCGACCCGACGACATTTGTCCGCAAGGCCGACTCCAGCGGCGGGTTGAACGTTACATTACCGGCACCGTTGATTATGACGTCGGTGTCCCTCATGATCTTGCGGGCCTCGGCCTCGTCGAGCCCGAGATACTCGTTGCCGACATCGCCATTGACCGGCACGACCTTACTCTTAATAAAGTCGTCGAAACCATCGCCGTACTTTTCTCTTAGCGGATCGAATGTCTGGCTGGTAACGATCGACGTCCAAAACCGTATCGTTGACTCGTTGGCGTCACGGGCACGCACGGTCGCGTAAACCTTGCCAATATCGGGGAAGTTATTGAGCAGCATCGACAGCGTGACCTTGCCGACAAAGCCGGTCCCGCCGATGAAAAAGATCTTTTTCCCCTTAAATATTTCTGTCGGTGAAAGCTTCATACGGAATGTGAACGCCCTCGTCCGCTCTTAAAGTGCGAGCGATTATGCCTTCGTCGCCCTCACTTCCAGGTACTCCGATTCGACCTCGGTCGTGCCGTCCGTCGCTCGATTGTTCGACGTCCACAACTCCACTAACTCGGCACGCAAAGCGGCCTGTCCTGCTTCGTCGAGTTTCGAGAACGCAACCTGTGTTGGCCCAAAATATTTCCGAAAATGCTCAACGACGTCATTCGGCGGCATATCAAAGTGGAACATGATCGGAATGCGTTTTAGTTCGAGGTCAGAGATGCCATCAGCGAATCGCTCGCGAACCGTGTCCTCATCGCCCCACATTACGGGCGGCGGGATGCCGGGCGGCGGCGGTACGTGCTTGCCGCCGATCTTGAACATCTGCCCAGCAAAACCTTGCGGGGTCCAGTTAGCCATAGCGATCAGACCTCCGCTTTTGCAAACTCGCTTCAGCTCGCTGGCCGTCACGTCGGGTCGCGGTGCGAACATCGCGCCGAACATCGTTACAACCACGTCAAAACTGCCATCCTCATAAGGCATGTCCTCAGCGTCGCCAACCTCGAATTTCGCGTCGAGTCCTTCGCGTGCCGCGTTTGCCTTTGCCTGCTCGATCAGATTTTCTGCGATATCGATCCCTGTAACGCTCGCTCCGTTACGCGCCTCGGGGAGCGCGGTGTTACCCGAGCCACAGGCGACGTCGAGAACATTCATCCCGGGCCCGATACCGAGGCGGTCGACCAGCTCGACCGCTCCCTGCGCGATCGATCTCGCGATCACGCCAAAATCACCTGCTTCCCACGTGGCCTTCATCCGGCCCTTGAGAGCTTCCATTTCGGGAGAGAGTTGAGTTGATGACATAGCTACCTCGTCTTAGTCGCTTACGTTACACAATCCGATGATCGGCTGGTGAAGCATAGTTATTTCGGCGTTTCGGCCCTGCGTCGACCGCGCCATTGCGATCGCCTCGGTCAAATTATCCGCCCGGTCCCAGCCAAGGATATTGGGGACATGCGCGTTCTCAGCACCGGCGGCGATGACCTGGCCGACGTGCTGACGGCCGTTCTCGCCCCAGTACCACATAAAAAATGGATGCGCCCCGTGATACGCATTGCCTCGTCGATACATCTCGACGTAAGCCGGGTTTGAGGCGAATTCCCGCTCGTATTTCTCCCGCAAAAAGAAAGCATCACGCGATTCCGGCAGCAAACGGTGGAAAAACTCGATGTACGACGGGTGGAAATTGTGATCGAATTCGTCAAAGCACGGATGCGTCAGTATCAACGTGCCGCCTTTACGTAGTAGCGGCTTGTTCCGATACATGTTGAAGTGATATCCCAACGCCATCACCTGAACGAGCAGCGGATTGAGCGCGGAGTAGACGTTATATGGCGAGATGTCCGGAATACCGGTTATAAGTACGTCGCACTGGCCCTTCACCGGGATCTCGTACTGCCGATAATTTGCCTCGAGTATCTTTTCGTGGACGGGCTCGGTCGAGCCCGCATAGCAGGCGATGAGCTCATATTGTGCCGGGATCGCGTGCAACATCTTTCGCCGGGCGGCACGCGGGAGATTCGAGAATGTCCGTTTCATCGCCTCCCATTTGAGCCGGTCTCCGAATGAGAATTCATCCTCGTTCCTCGTCAGGATGTCGTATCCGTCCGAGAACATCTTGTTATTCAACGCAGTTTCGATGTGAAACACCTTGCAGTTCTCATCAACGAGCTTCCCGAGTCTTACAACTTTGTGGTTCAACTCCGACGCGGGCGGATCCATGTATGAATGCGAGTCGCGGATCGTCTGCGGCTCATGATGCGCCCGCAAAGATTCGTAATCGCACAGGCCGACGGCAACCGACTTGTGACCGCCATCCATCGGAACCAGGTTGATGTTTACGTAAATGAGCAGGTCGCTCTCGATCGCCCGCTTGTTTACGCGAAGCGGCTCGTTGTGCCGCGTATGGCCGATCGTAACGAGGCCGTCGTCATCCTCTGCATCGTGGTTGTAATATCGATCAGGGTAGAACTCGTTGAAGATCTCGGAACCGACCATTCGCTTCATTTCCCACTCGGTCATCTTCCGGTGAAGCGAATTGGCAATGATCAGGTGAACATCGTCGACGCCGTTTGCCGCGCACATGTCGAGCACGACCTCGAGCATCGTTTGTCGCATGTCCGGCGTCGCCATTGGCGGCAGGGGCAGCGAGATGTCGTCCATCGCGATCGTCACTCGCATACCCGGCTCGAGGAGAGCATAGAGCGGCTCCATCTCCAGCGGATGATTGATCGCGTATCGGATCGCGGCCTCGCGATTAGGAAGACCCTTGATCGGTGGGTTTGGATAGATAACGCGCGTGCCGACTGGAATGTCATTGATGATAAAGTCCTCACCAAATGGCATGATTCGCGGTGCCGAATCCTTGTCGATATAAACGATCGACTCATGTGTCTTGCGTCTTAGTTCAAGAGCCATACATATTCCTGCGAGGGCCGGTCAAGTCTTCTCGAAAGCCACATTTCATGCACTCTCGGGTCCAATGCCTGCCTTTGCTAACCCTTCATTTACCGCTGCCAAATAAGCTGCTACAACATCGTCCGTTGCTCCGTCGGCTGCAACCTGTCCCCCGTCGAGCCAAATGACGCGGGTGCAAAGTTTACGGATCGCCGTCATATCGTGCGAGACAAAAAAGATCGTCTTCCCAGTACGGCCGATGTCCCGCATCTTAGTAACGCATTTCCTTTGGAAGGCGGTGTCGCCAACGGCGAGCACCTCATCGACGATCAGGACCTCTGGCTCGAGATGGGCGGCGACCGAGAAAGCGAGTCGCATATACATCCCCGATGAATAGTGCTTGACCGGCGTATCAAGAAACTTATCAAACTCGGAAAAAGCGACGATCTCATCGAACTTTGCCAATATCTCACTTCGCCGCATTCCGAGGATCGCTCCATTTAGAAAAACGTTCTCGCGACCCGAGAGCTCACTGTGAAACCCCGTTCCAACCTCCAGCAGCGAGGCGACGCGGCCATGGATCTCTGCGGTACCCGCAGTTGGTCGCGTGATACGCGAGAGGATCTTGAGGATAGTAGATTTGCCCGCGCCGTTGCGTCCGATGATTCCGATACGCTCCCCCTCTCGCACGTCAAAACTGACGTCCTTGAGTGCCCATATCTCCTCGCGTCGTTCTTTTAATGGATTGCGGACAAAGCCCGCGATGGCATCGCGAAGCGAATTGTGTTTCGTCGCGCCCAGGCGGAACATCTTGGAGAGATCCATTGCACGGATCGCGATCGCTTTTGTTGTCGCTGCCTCGTTTGCCATCTAGATCACGTCCGCAAAATCGTCCTCCATATGTTTGAAGACAAGGATCGACACCAAAAGGATCAGGGTCGTTCCGGCGACCGCTTTCCATATCAGCGACCAGTCGAACGGCTGGTCAAAGAGAGCCGAACGAAATCCCGACAAGATGCCCGTCATCGGATTAAAAGAGATAAGGCGCTTGGCAGAATCGGACAAGATGTCCGTCGGATAAAAGATCGGCGACGAGAACATCCAGATCTGCAGCGCAAATGGCAAAGCGAATTTAACGTCGCGAAACTGCACATTCAGCGCCGACGTTAAGGTGCCCACGCCCACCGCGAGGACGATCGCCAATATCAGGAAAAGCGGTGAAAGGAGCACATTTGGTGTGAATCTCACGCCATAAAAGATCATTACGGCCAGCAGGATCACGAGCCCGATCACAAGCTCGATTAGCCCAGCGAAAACCGAGGCGAGAGGCATCATTAGACGCGGAAAATAGATCTTGGTGACGAGTGGCGAGTTACCCACGATGCTGGTCGCGGAGAAGCTGATCGTGTTGTTGACATACAGCCAGACAAGCAGGCCGCTGAGCACGAATAGCGGGTAAGGCACATTCGATGACGCGAAATTCGCAACGTCCTTAAAGACCACAGCAAAGATCAGGGTCGTTAGAGCCGGCTGCAGGATCGCCCAAAAAACGCCGATCGCCGTCTGCTTGTACCTCACTTTGATGTCACGCAGCGTAAGAAAATACAACAGCTCGCGATACGACCAAATATCGGCCAGGTCAAGACTAAACCACGACCCTCGAGGTCTAATATGCACTATCTGTGTTGTTCTGTCGGTACTCACTTTCTTCAATTTTGCAGCAGCGACTCGACGGTCTGCGTGGGTCGCCGCGACCTCTCCTTACGACTCGTCTCTATCAGCGACATAGGTACGAAGAAACGCAGGCCGAATTTCGCCAACTCCGCTATCGATTTCGCACCACCCATATTTGCAAGAGCAAGCTTCATTGCGGATCGTTTTTGGCCATGCTGCATCATCATGCGAGCGTACCGAAAACGCGCCTTTGCCTGCACCGCCTCGAGTTCAGCTCGGCCAATACCAAGCAGCTGAAAATTCCGTTCCTGTGCGGCTATCACCTCGGACACCATCATCTCGCTGTTTCGGCCCGTGTTCTCTTCGTGATGTCGCCACACCGACAGCAGCTGAGGATCGAAGGTAAATGTGCCTTTCGCCGCGAGTTGTAGATACATCTCATAATCCTCGATCCGCGACTGTTCGTTCCACGCAACTCCATCGAGCGCTGCTCGTCGGTAACAAACCGACGCACTTGGCGGAACGATCATGTCGAGAAGCATCCCCCTCGCGTCGCCATCAACGTAACTTCCACGCTCTTCATCGTAATCGGCGGACGTCTCAAAAACATTGTCGTCCTTGTCCACAAAGTACGCATGTCCGTAAGCAAGGATGGCCTCGGGAAAGGTCTCGAGCTGTCGTACGCGTTCCTCGAGAAATCTCGGCAGCCAGAGATCGTCCGAGCCGAGATATGCAAAATACTTACCATCGCTCGCCGCGAGTCCCTCGTTGAGGGTCGCGCATAGACCGCGATTCTCGCGGGTAACGAACTCTGCCTCAAAAGGACAATCCTTCAGCACTCTCTCGCAAACCTTCGCCGATCCGTCGGGCGAGCCGTCGTCGATCACGAGCAGCTTCTTCGGTCGGACGGTCTGTGCAAAGATCGATCGCAGGCATTTCTCGACAAACCGCTCGTGGTTGTACACGGGCACCACGACAAAACAATCGCTGTCGTTCTCGCTCATCTATCTCAGGTCGAGTATCGGCCAATCATGCTGCAGCGCCGTCTGCTTGAGACGAATGTCAGGATTCACCGCCACCGGATGACCGACGATCGAGAGCATCGGCAGGTCCGAGATGCTGTCCGAATACGAATACGAGTCCGAGAGGTTGATGTGCTCGCGCTCGGCATACTCGCGTATCCATTGGGCCTTTGTCGCCGACGCCATCACCGGTGGAATGATACGGCCCGTTGAATATCCGTTCACAAACTCCATGCAGTTCGCTCGATAGTCGTCGATCCCGAGATGGTCCATCAGCCTGTCGATCGTAAAATCCAGAGCTCCGGTGATCACGATCTGGCGCTGGCTGTTCTTCTTGCCTTGCGCGATAAGGTCCGTCGTCCCGGCATAGATCGCGGGCTTCAAAACCTCTTCAAAGAGTTCGTCCGAAAAATATCGTAAACGATCCTGCGAAAAACCCTCATAACTCTTGAAAAACACCTCATTAAAGACGTTTCGCGAATACAGGTCGGCAATTCCGAATAACGGAAGTTTTGCCAGCGTCCCGATGCTCTTCTTGGCTGTTTGCCAAAGGCCTTGCTGACGCCGCGCGTAGAAGGCGAGGGTGTGCACGAGGTTTGTGCTTACTAGCGTCCCTTCTAGATCGTAAAATGCGGCTGCCTGCCCGTTTCTTTTCACCACGGTATATGGTATTTTATCCGGAATCCTACAGAGCTTCTTTGCTTCGTTATGCAAATCTTAGCACGTCACGGCGCATATCGAGTATGGTCAGGCAGAAACTTTACATTTTTCTGACAATTGTAATTACTTTGTGGCTACAAACCGCTTGTGAGCCGACGGACGTTCCCGCGGAATCCCGTTTACAAGCGGATCCGGCGGCGGTAGCGGCCGCCGTGACCGGCTCCGAAGGATTGTTAAAACAACGCGAAGATACTTCTAAGCTTCGCGAAGCCGTTGCGATGCTCGCAAGTGCCCGACGGGCGAACCCGCGCGTTTTTGAGCTCGAATGGCGATTTGCCCGATCGAGCTATTTTCTTGGCAAACAGACAACCGATAAGGCTGAGGCCTCGACGGCTTTTACCCAGGGACGCGACGCTGGCGAGATCGCGTCGCGGCTCGATCCGTCGCGGCCGGACGGCTATTTTTGGTTCGCCGCCAACCTCGGCGAGCTCGGCAGGATGGAACGCCTGACCGTCGGCATCACGTCCGTTCCCGCTATCCGCACGGCGATGAACAAAGTGCTCGAACTGCAGCCCGACTATGAGAAAACAAGTGCCTACGACGCGCTTGCATTGATCGAGCTCGAGATGCGGATGACCGGCGGCTCGCCCGAGAAGGCCGTCGAATTCCTGCAAAAAGGCCTCGAGACAGAAAAGGACAACGTCAATCTTCATCTCCATCTCGCGACCGCATTTCTTGCCCTTAGAAAGAACGACGATGCCCGAAGGGAGCTCGACACCGTTCTGCGGATGAAGCCGAATCCCGCCTACCTTGTCGAATACAACGCCGCAGTCGCGGACGCAAGGAAGATGCTCGCCACGAGGTTCTAGGCGCGACGATGTTGCGATTTATCCCTTACGCCTTACAATTCTCTTGATGCGACGCGCTATCTTTCCCGGTTCCTTCGATCCGCTGACAAACGGCCACCTCGATATCATTCGTCGCAGCGCCCCACTCTTTGATGAGATGGTCGTCGCCGTGCTCAACAACCCGGACAAGCATCCCATGTTTACCGTCGATGAGCGTTGTGACATCATCCGCGAGGTGCTGCCAAAGGTCGATACTGATGGCTGCAAGATGCTGGTCGAGGGATTCTCGGGCTTGACGGCCGATTTTGCGCTTCAGAAAAAAGCGACAGCGATCGTCCGCGGTATTCGTGCCGTGAGCGATTATGAATACGAGTTGCGCATGGCGTTGATGAACCGCCGTCTTGAGCCGTCGATCGAGACCGTGTTTCTGATGGCGGGCGAGGAGTACAGCTACGTATCTTCGACGCTGATGAAGCAGGTCTTTGAGCTTGGCGGCCGCGTAGCCGGATTGATCCCGGAGCTTGTAGAGAAACGTATGCGAGAGAAAAGACCTGCATGACACTGACCGCCGTCCATCACGTTCAGATCAGCATTCCTGTCGGTGGTGAGGATAAGGCCCGCGATTTCTATTGCAGAGTTCTTGGTCTGAATGAGATCCCGAAACCCGACTCGCTCGCGGGACGCGGTGGCTTCTGGCTGGAGCTCGGTGCCACGCAGATACACTTTGGCGCCGAGGATGGCATCGATCGAAGCAAGACGAAAGGCCACACCGCTTACCTCGTTAGTGATCTCGAGTCGTGGCGATCAAAGCTGACGGCTGCCGGCTGCGAGATCGTCGACGGCATCCCGGTCCCGGGCTTAGACCGCTTCGAGTTTCGTGATCCGTTTGGCAATCGCGTCGAATTCTTGGAAGCCCACGTTCCTGTGGCAAAATAATCGTGATGGCAAAGTTCCCCGTCTCTGATCGTGTCGATGCAATGCCGGGCTCGTCGACGTTGATCGCCGCTCAGGTCGCCGCCGACATGCGAGCTTCAGGTGTTGACGTCATCGATCTGTCGGTCGGCGAGCCGGACTTCGACACTCCCGATTTCATCAAGCGTTACGCCTGGGAGGGCCTCGAAAAAGGCCTGACCAAATACACATCAACAGCCGGACTCGCCGAATTTCGCCGCTCGATAGCCGACTTTTATCAAGCGAGATTTGGGGCCGATATCGATCCGGCCTGCATCGCTGCGACCTGCGGCGGCAAACAGGCCTTATTTAACGCGGCGTGTACGCTGCTAAACCCCGGCGACGACGTCCTCATACCAACGCCATATTGGGTAACGTTTCCGGCGATCGCGGACTTTTGCGGGGCGAATTCGATATTCATTGAGACGGAGGAAACGGATTTTGTCCTCACGGCGGAGCAGGTCGAGTCTGCGATCACCGACAAGACAAAACTCCTGATCATCAATTCGCCAAACAATCCGACCGGCCGTGTCGTGCCCCCTGATGAGATGCGAAGGATCGTTGAGGTCTGTGCGGCTCGCGGCGTGTATGTCCTAACTGATGAGTGTTATCTGTTTTTTGCATATTCTCCAGCCGAGCCATTTTCGTCAGCTTCGCTCCCAGCAGAGCTACGCGACTTCGTCTGCGTTGCTGGCAGCTTTTCGAAAACGTACGCAATGACCGGCTGGCGGATCGGCTACACGATCGCGAATCCCGAGTGGACCAAGGCAATGGTCAAGCTGCAAAGCCACTCTGCTACCCACCCAACATCCTTCGTGCAGTACGCGTGTGCAAAAGCCCTGCAGGACATCGAAAAAACCCTGGATGCGGTCAAGGCGATGACTGGCGAATATGAGGGCCGAAAGAACTGGCTTATCCCGGCTCTCAACGAAGTGCGCGGCTTCAAATGCGCGATGCCTGAGGGCGCGTTCTACGCGTTTGTGGATGTGCGGGAGTTGCTAGGCGACACCTACGCGAGCTCGGCCGATATAGCCGATCATATGCTCAAGGAATGTCACATTGTAGTGACCGACGGTGAGGGATTTGGCGCAGCTGGATTTTTGCGGATCTCGTATGCAACGTCGATGGAGAATCTCGAAAGAGCCGTGGACGGGATGAAGTTACTCCTCGGCACAAAGTCCGCGGCCGCGGCCTGATCATTCACCAAACACAAGCTTGTGCCCGTCGCAATCCGTGATCTCGATCTCGGTGCGATCGTATACTCGTTTGCACGGCGGGTATGGCACATCGACGCCTTTCGAAAGCAACTCGTCGTAGAGGGCCTGAATATCAGTGACGAGGACCCAAGCCTCCATGCTGCCCTTCCGGATCGACTCGTTGGTGTAGACCTCGGTCGAGTCTCCCTTGCCGAAATGTATATTAACGTCGCCGCGGGAGACGATGCAGTAAACGGGTGGGTCGAGGAAATAACCCATTATCTCGAAACCCAGGTTGTCCCGGTACCACTCGGACGTGCGAATAACGTCGGGGACGACAAACTGCGGTGCTATCGAATGGAATCTCGCCGTGGCCATCACCCTCCTGTCATCATGAGCCCGATGTCCTCGGTCGATGTGGTTTTGGGATCGACCTCACCGACGATCTTGCCCTCGCGGATAACGAGCAGGCGATCGGCCAGGGCCGTTACTTCCTCAAGTTCGGCAGAGACAAGCAGCACGGCGGAGCCCGCGTCGCGCAGGCCGATAAGCTTGCGGTGAATAAACTCGATGGCACCGATATCGACGCCGCGTGTGGGCTGTGAGACGAGAAGGAGCTTCGGATTCAGTTCGAACTCACGTCCGATGATCAGCTTTTGCTGGTTGCCGCCTGAGAGGGACTTGGCTGGCAGCGCTGGATTTGGCGGCCGCACGTCAAAATTCTCAATGATCTCCCGAACGCGTCGATCGATCACCCCCGAATCCATGAGTCCTAACGCTGACGCGACCGGCGGACGGTAATGGACACCCAGGATCGAATTCTCTGCGAGGTCCGACGCCAGCAACAAGCCGCGTTTGTGCCGGTCCTCTGGAATGTGGGCGATGCCCAGCTCCTTTAGCTCTCGTGCCGAGCGACCGGTTACGTCTGCACCTTCAAACGAGACGCTTCCGCTGCTCGCCTTCGCAAGTCCCGCGAGGGCCTCGATAAGCTCTGTTTGGCCGTTGCCCTCGATGCCCGCGATACCGACGATCTCGCCGGCCCGAACGTCGAACGTCACGCCATTCAAAGCCGCTCCGTGCTTGCCATGCACGGTAAGGTCTTTGACCTCAAGAACGGCACCGCTCGGCTGGGCGTCGGTCTTCTCGACACGAAGTAGTACGTCACGGCCCACGATCATTCGTGCAAGTTCTTTGGAATTCGTCTCGCTGGTCTTAACGTTGCCGACGGCCTTGCCGTCACGCATGACGGTGACCTCGTCTGAGATCGCAAGGACCTCGTCGAGCTTGTGAGTGATGATGATGATCGTCTTGCCTTGCGATTTCATCCGGCGCAAGATAGCGAAAAATTCCTCGACCTCCTGCGGCGACAACACAGCGGTCGGTTCGTCCAGGATGAGCAATTCGGCGTTGCGATAAAGTGCCTTGAGCAACTCGACACGCTGCTGCTGGCCGACCGACAGGTCCTCGATAGTCGAACTTGGGTTAAGGTCGAGCTTGAGCTCCTCTGACAACGCGCGGATGCGGCGATTTGCTTCGTCAAGATCAAGATTCAACGCCGAGCCGGTTTCCGCACCCAGCACGATATTTTCAGCCACAGTCATCGTGTCGACCAGCATAAAATGCTGATGCACCATGCCGATGCCAAGCGCTATGGCGTCGTGGGGACCCTTTATATCGACCTTATTTCCATCGACATAGATCTCGCCACTATCGGCCGCATAAAAGCCGTACGCGATCCGCATGATAGTCGATTTACCGGCGCCGTTCTCGCCGACGATCGCATGGATCGTACCCTTTTGAACAGTGATCGACACGTCGTTATTGG
>DASYKW010000156.1:0-12969 GCA_035995005.1 Pyrinomonadaceae bacterium | reverse complement strand
ACATCTGGAGGAGAACTCATGAGATACATCAATTTTCGCAGGTCGGCCATGTTAGGCCTTATCACCGTCCTTTGTCTCGCATTCGCCATGACGGCGTCTGCCAAAGGGAAGAAGTACGGCCTCTTTGTAGGCATCAACGATTATCCGGGTGACGATCATGACCTTCGCGGTGCGGTCAACGACGCCAAGAACATGAAGTCGCTGCTCGAAACCAAATACGGTTTCATCGCGGCCAATGACATGCTCCTGACCGATAATGGCGCGACGCGTGCAGCTATCCTCGACGGCATTACCAAGCTGGGGGCAAAGGCCGGTGTCGGCGATATGCTCGTAATTCAATACTCCGGCCACGGTTCCCTCTTTCCTGACAAATATTCCAACGAGCTGGACGAGACTCAGAAGGTCGAGCTCCACGTAACGTTTGAGGACGGATCGAAATACGATATACCGCTCGATTATTACGACTCGGCCATCTGCCCGTGGGACATGGAGGATGAGAACTCCACCAATAACTGGGGCAATATGATCCTCGACGACGAGCTTTATGCGGCGTTTGCTCCGCTTACGGCGAAAGGCGTAAACGTTGTGTTTGTATCTGACAGCTGCCATTCCGGAACTGTTGGCAAAGGAAAACTCAAAGGCACGGTTCGATTCATGAAGCCTGAATATGCGTTTAAGGGCAAGTCCTTTGCGGAGCTTCATCTGGCAGCACCCGCCGGTCAGAAGACCATTAAGGCCCGGCAAATGCCTGGGAACTACATCGCACTTACTGCCGCTAAGGACAACGAGTTTGCCATGGACTCGGCCGGTGGCGGTGTCGCAAGCGGACTCTTTACGACAAAGCTCATAGCAGCGATCAGGGCAAGCAAGACACCGCTAACCTACAAGCGCCTGATCACCCTGGTAGAGCCTCAGGTGGCTGAGACATCGTTGACGATGGATAACAACCAGCATCCGCAGCTCGACGGCCGATTCGGCAACACGGCTGGGACTATTTTCACCTTGCCAAAGTAAGCAATCCCAGAGGAGGTTCGTGATGAAACGCACATTCCGCGAGTTTTCTGCCGCTCTTTTTATTGCGGCCCTCCTCTGGTCTTTTGCCTCCGCCGTGTATTTCGCTCCCACGGTTGAGGCTGCTTCGCTCACTCCACGGAAACGAGCCCTGTTGGTCGGGATCTCCGACTATCCGCAAAGTTCCGGCTTCCCCGAGATCGATTACCCCAAGAACGACGTCGCCCGCGTTAGCGAGCTCCTTAAAGCGTACGGTTTCGAGGTGACCAAACTCACCGACTCACCGGCCGATGTACAGCCAACAAGACAGAATATTCTCGATGCCATCCGAAAGGTCCTGATCGAGGATGCAAAAACAGGCGACATCGCGGTCTTTTATTATTCGGGCCACGGCGCGTCGGTCGTCAATAAGGGCAGTGACGAGCCGGACAAACGCGACGAGACTATCGTCCCAAAAGACGCTGCTCGCCCGCGTATCGACCCCGTAAAGTTTGCCGCGATGACCGAGAAACAGCGGCTCGACATTTTTAATTCTCAGTTTCGTGACATTCGGGACAAGGAGCTTGTCGACCTTTTTAATCAGGCGTTGGACAAAGGGGTAAGGCTGACCGTGATCTTCGACAGCTGCCACAGCGGTTCGGCGGCACGCGGTGACGAGCAGTCCAAGGAGGTCGAGCCCGTTGAGCTCGATATCAATGTCGCCCCGACGAAGGCTCAGCTGACCAAACCAGAATCCCGGGGAGCTCTTATTCTCACAGCTGCTCGTGACTATCAGGTCGCGGGCGGCGGCACGTACGAATTGAATGGCCAGAGTGCCCGTTACAGTCATTTCACCGCGGCCCTACTTAATAGCCTGTACGAGACACCCGCAGACCTGGTCTCGGCCGACGAGCTATTTCAAGAACTCAATGCCCGAATGGAATCGGACGGCCGAACGACGCAAACGGCCGCTATCGATGGGCTTCCGGACCGGCTTGGACAGACGTTATTTGGCGGAGCCGCGCGGCGGTCAACCGGCCGCCTGACGGCTCAGCTTGGTATGGACCGGGGAACGCCATTCCTCCGGGCAGGTCTCGCAAATGGGCTGAGTACGGGTGATGAGCTTCGACGGATCGTCACTGCTACGGGCAAAGAGACGGCAACGCCTCGGACCATCCGGGTCAAAAAAGCCGGCATCGATAAGAGTGAGGTAGAGATCGTAGGCACGGTCGATGACCTAGTACCCGAACAGACATTCGAGCAAGTGCGCTGGGCACGGGCGAAGGAACCGGATCTCACGATCTGGATCCCTCCTTTAACCCTTAGTGATGCCGAGCTAACACAACTCACCGACGGCCTCAAAAAGGCCCCGCCCGGCGCGGTCGTTACAGACCCTATCGAGACGAGCTATTCGAAGATCGCGTTTCTTGACGCGGTCGCCGGAAAGCCGGTCTGGAGAGCAGGGGTCGATAGACGAACGGCGGTGACTATTGGGCCGCGACTCGATCTGGCAAGCTTGAGCGGAGGAACCACCACTAAGGGAGTGTCGCGGATATTCGTCAACGTGCCTCCCACTGCCAGTCTGCGTGCACAGCTTGTTAAGACGTTCGGAGCTGAAGGCCGCCGGATAAGTCTGGTCACCGATCGCACGGCCGCCCAATACGAACTCATCGGCCGTTACGACCCCGCGACTGGCAAGGTCGAATATGCATGGATGTTGCGAAGCGCGGCTCCGACCGATAACAACGCCGTGAAGGGGAATCTCAAGGAACCGGATGCATCGGCCCCCTCGCTGCCGCCTATTACGGAATTTATCGATGGCGGCGGTACCACCGCGGTGCCCGATCTGCTCAGTCTCGTGCAGAAACTGGGTAAGATACGCGGGCTGATAAATCTCTCCTCGCCGCCTTCACTCGCACTCCAGAAGTTTCCCTATCGGCTGCAAGTCATCGATCCCGCGGGCAAGGCGGTCGGCCCAAACGGTATTCTCGATGCGAGCAAGCGATATGACTATGTCTTGCAGAGGGTGCGAAACACAGCCGAAGTACTGCCCCACTTCTTTGTCTATCTCGTCGATATAGACAGCAACGGAGCGAGCCAATACGTCGAGGTCGAGTTCGGGGCCGGCCGCGGGGAGTCGAGTCGCCCGTTCAACTTTGAGAACACGCTTAAGCTTATGAACTGTCCGGTCGATCCTAAATCACTCGGCACGGAGAATATCCTTTTGCTTGTAACCGAAACACGGCTATCTAAGGCGCGTGGATTCAAGTTCCCCGGCGTGCGGCGCTCCGAATACGAAACACGTGGTGCCGATCCTCTCAACGATCTTCTTTCCGATGTCGGTGAGGTCCAGTCACGGGGCAATGACCTTACGCCCGATACCTGGACGATGCAGCATCTGATCCTACGAAGTGCCAACCCCCTAAAAGCTCCTCCACTAAAGGCCACTGACAGTTGCCACCTTTACTAGATTTGCCTCAACAGCATTACCAGACGCTATACTCAAAATCGTGAATATTCTTGTCACTGGCGGCGCCGGATATATAGGAAGTGTTGTGACGGAGGAATGCGCAGTCGCCGGTCATCAGACATTTGTGATCGACGATCTGAGCAAAGGTCACGATCGGCTCGTTCACGAGGACGCGAAGCTGTGTGTGGGAAACATCAACGATGGTGCCCTCGTGACGGCACTCCTCCGGGATAATCAGATTGACGTTGTGATCCACATGGCGGCCTCGGCGCTCGTCGCCGAATCTATGGCGCGGCCCGAGCTTTATTATCAGAACAATCTCGTCGCAGGCAAGATCCTCCTAGACTCAATGCTCGAGGCCGGCGTCAACAAGTTCATCTTCTCATCGACCGCTGCCGTTTATGGAGAGCCGGAAAAACAGCCGATCGAAGAAACGGATGATCTGCAGCCGACCAATCCTTACGGGGAGAGTAAGCTCGCTTTTGAAAAGGTCCTCAAATGGTATGAACATTCCCACGACCTAAAATATGTAGCTCTTAGATATTTTAACGCGGCGGGTGCAACTCAGCGGTGCGGTGAGTTGCACGACCCCGAAACGCATTTGATCCCGCTCGTACTCAATACGGCAAGCGGCCAGAGCGAGTTTATAGACATATATGGAGATACATATACGACCAAAGATGGCACGTGTATTAGAGACTACGTACACGTAAGCGATCTCGCGAAGGCCCACATTTTGGCGCTCGATAAGCTCGAGACCGGCAGCGCAACCTATAACCTCGGCCTCAGCGGAGGCTTTTCCGTGAAAGAGGTGATTCAAGCTGCCCGTCGAGTCACCGGTAAGAGTATTCCGACGCAGGTGTCGCCTCCTCGGCCGGGCGATCCCGCTATTTTGATCGCTTCATCCGACAAGATCCGGAGAGAATTAAGCTGGGAGCCTACGATTACCTCGCTCGAAGAGATCATCGCCTCAGCCTGGCAGTGGAAGCAGCGTCAAAAGCAAGTCGTCGGACCGAGTTCGGTCTAAGTCCTGTTGAGCCGACCGGATCACTCGCCGCTCTGGCGCAACAGCTTTGCGACGAGACCCGTCCATCCAGTTTGATGGCTTGCGCCAAGGCCGGTGCCATCATCGCCATTAAAATATTCGTGAAACCATATATATTCCCGAAAGTGTGCGTCTGACTGCAGCTTGTGTGTATGGCCCATCCCAGGCCTGGCCCCCGTCTCGTCACGCAGGAAAAGCCGTGAAAGTCGACGCGATAGTTCTTGCGAGACCTGCCAGAGGTCCATTACGTTTCCGGAGCCGGTCGGACACTCCACCTTAAAGTCATCGCCAAAGTAGTAATGCAGCTTCTGCAGCGATTCGATCAATAGATAGTTGCCCGGAAACCAAACGGGACCTCGCCAGTTAGAGTTTCCGCCAAACAGGCCGCTCGTCGACTCGGCCGGCTCGTAGTCGACTCGATGCTCTCGGCCATCGACCTCAAGGACGTATGGACAATCTTTGTGATGCTTTGACAGCGCCCGGATACCATAGGGCGATAAGAACTCGCTCTCGTCGAGAAGGTACGTGAGCACGCGCTCCATTCGCTGCCGGTTCGCGATCGCAAGCAGGCGGCGTCCCTTAAGGCCTGGCGTACGTGCGCAACTGATATCCGTCGTGATGTCGGGCCGGTTGTCGATGAACCACTGCATTCGGCTCTTAAACGCCGGCAACCGTTCAAGCAGCTCGGCGTCGATCGTCGCTACTGCAAAAAGCGGCACAAGGCCGACCATCGAACGTATCTTGATCGGCATGCTGTAGCCGATGTCTTCGAGATGCAGAACGTCGTAATAGAAACCGTCCTCCTCGTTCCACAGCGAAATACCGCCGTGGCCAAGGTTATTCATCGCGTCGGCGATATAGACAAAGTGCTCGAAGAATTTGCTCGCAACATCCTCATAAGCGGGATCCTCGGTCGATAGCTCGAGAGCGATCGCCAGCATGTTGAGGCAGTACATTGCCATCCAGCTCGTGCCGTCCGATTGCGCTAGATGCCCGCCGGTCGGGAGCGGCTGCGACCTGTCAAATACGCCGATATTGTCGAGCCCCAGGAATCCGCCCTCAAAGACGTTCTTGCCATCCGCATCCTTGCGATTCACCCACCATGTAAAATTGAGCAGTAGTTTATGAAATGCGCGCGCGAGGAACTGGCGATCAGGCTTGCCCTGCTGGTTTCTATCGATCTGGTAAACGCGAAGCGCGGCCCATGCATGCACAGGCGGATTCACATCGCCGAATGCCCATTCGTACGCGGGGATCTGGCCGTTGGGATGCATATACCATTCGCGGAGCATCAGGATGAGCTGATCCTTGGCGAATTTTGCATCAACCAGAGCAAGCGGCACGCAATGGAATGCGAGATCCCACGCGGCATACCATGGGTATTCCCACTTGTCCGGCATCGAGACAACGTCGGAATTGTACAAATGCTGCCAGCGCGCATTCCGCCCGCTCAGTCGTGAGTCCGGCGGCCGGGGCATTGCCGGGTCGCCCTCGATCCACTCCTTTACGATATAGTGATAAAACTGCTTCGACCAAAGCATTCCCGCGAACGCCTGCCGCTGAACGTTTTTCGCATCTGCCGACAGCTCGTCGGTAGCAAGTTCTTCGTAAAACTCATCGGCCTCGCCTATGCGCTTAGCAAAGATGTTGTCGAAGTCGGTGAAGAGGGCCTCGGCGTTCATGCTTTCACGTCGGTCGTGCGCAGATTTCGAAGTGGTCTTTCTGGGTTTTGGCGCTGTTACCCCTGGCGATTCAGTCAGCCGCATTCTCAGCACGACCTCGCCACCGGCCGTAACCTTAAGTTTGTAATTTGCCGCGGCCTTTGTGCCGGTCAATTGAGGATTGACCGCATCGGTCTCGCCATGAACTATGCAGCGATCGAATGCATCCTTAACGTACGACGTTCGGTTCGTTGATCCGAAAAGCCGTTCGTTGTTCGTCTCGTTATCGGTGAAGAGCAACTCGGGCTCGCCTTCAAAATGCAGGTATCTCGTGCCGAGCTTGTTCTGGTCGATCTTGAGTGAGTCGCCGACATCGACGGTGATCGCACCTGTAGGTTCGTTTCCAAACCATGTCCAGTCGTTTCTGATCCATAGCGTTGGAAGAACGTTGATCTCCGCGTCGTCCGGACCGCGATTGGCAACTGTGATACGAATCAGGACGTCCTCCATATCTGCCTTGCCATATTCGATGAAAACGTCAAAATAGCGGTCGTCGTCAAAGATACCGGTGTCGATCAACTCAAACTCCGGATCGTTTTTCGTCCGACGTCGATTCTCTTCCAAAAGCCGCTGATATGGATACTCACGTTGCGGGTACTTGTAGAGAAACTTCATGTACGAGTGCGTGGGCGTCGAGTCGAGGTAGTAATAGATCTCCTTGACGTCTTCGCCGTGATTGCCCTCGTTGCCGGTAAGGCCGAATAGTCGCTCTTTCAGGATCGGATCGTGGCCGTTCCACAGGGCGATGGAAAAGCAGACGTGCTGCCGACGATTACAGATACCGCCGAGACCATCCTCGTTCCAGCGGTACGCCCGAGATCTGGCATGCTCGTGCGGAAAATACTCCCACGCCGACCCGTCTGCGGAATAATCCTCACGGACCGTTCCCCAGGCGCGTTCGCTGAGATACGGTCCCCACCGTTTCCAGTGCTTTTTGCGTGCATCGGACTCGGCGAGGCGCTGCTTCTCTGCGTTCATTTTTATAGATCGGGGACCCAGAAATCGCGGTCGGCGTTGACCACCTTTTTCAGGCCAAGCGTTGGAAGCTCGCTCTCCGCGATCCCGAGATAAGTAAAATGCGGCAGATCGGACGTCACGGTTTGAAACCACCCGTGCCTGGCCAAGATCGCCCGTACTCGCGAGTCATCGAATTGGGCTACGTCGAGAGCGAGCATCGACAAGTGCTGCGACGTGCCCGGTGGGGCAACGGAATAGATGATCGTCTTTGAAAAGTCTTTTGAGAAAAAGATGCCCTTGTCCTCGAGCTCGAATATCTCAGGCACTTGTTCGTAGGGCGAGAGAGCCATGATCCGTTTTGCATCGCCGGCTGTAACTTTCCCTGCGGCTGTCCAGTGTGCAAGGCCGGGGTTGACGCGGCTCGCCCAAAGGTCGACGGTGTGCTTGTAACCGCGACGAGCTGAATCGGCGCTTCGCGGCGTGATCTTTAAGTGGGATCTTCCGGCCTCTTTTGACGCGTCGAGCAAGGCCGTCATCGCGGGCTCCTGCAATTCGATCGTGATGCCGCCAAGGGTTTGTTTGGATGTTTTGAGTGTCGATTGATACGTGGTGACGGCAGCCTCGTCTTGAAAGACGACCATCTTCGGCGGTTGAGCTCCGCCTCGCGCGACAAATACCGCGCCGTACTCACGCAGCAGCCGCCTGCCGACGCCGTCTGTCGGCTGCACGAACCCAGCCGGAAGATTCTTCATGAAATCAGCCGTCTTTCCGTTCTCACTATTATTCATCGGCGTTGGCTCGGGCGTAGCCAGTGTCGCGTTGCCTCTGTTGACGCATCCGTGACCGACGATCACGCTCGCGAGAGCAACGCATATCGAGAGTTCTTTGATCATTAATTATAACCGTGTTTACTGCTCGTCGAACGTTACGACACGCTTATGGACCGACTTCTTCGCCGCCGGGTCCCAAACCTTTGGGAAACTGTTGATCCAGCCTTCGTCCACCGAGTTCGGATCCTTTTCAAGGCCGGCGTTGTTCGGATCGACGCTCGTGCCATAGCTGGTAACGACGACGTGATACCAGATCGATGTGCCGCCCTCGTCGTTTGGCACCTCGGTGACCTCAAGCACTTTGACCTCGGCTCCCTTGTAATGCGTACCGACCTTTGCCGAATTCGGATCCGCGGATTCGCGCAAATTGGCGTCCGTCGCGAGCGTGCCAGTCTTTCCGATGCGCGAACCACCTGATGCGTTGGCGTTTACCGACACGGTCGGTGTTGGAGACGGCGTGGGCTTTGGAGTCGGTGACTTGGCCGGCGTGGGTTTGGCAACATTTACCGCGGTTACGCCGCTATTCCAGTTGTATGCGATCACGGCGACAATAATGAGCAGGAGAAAGAAACCACTTAATATTACGGCTAATGCGATCAGTCCCGCTGAGCTGCGACGGCGCGGCTCGTTTGTGACGACAGTCGGTGCGGGCGTTGGTTGCGGCGGAGCAAAGACGGTTTCCTGCTCGGTGAGCGGCTGGCCGCATTTCTTGCAAAACCTCGAGCCCGCCTTGTTCGGGCTGCCGCACAAAGGGCAAAATTCATTCGAATCGCCGGTCGCAAAATGATCGATCACGATCCGAGGATGCGCGACCGTCTCGACCTCGGCCGCGTCGACCTCCTCGACAAGGGCGGTGCCATCGGACAGGCAGAATAACAGCTCTTCGCTGTATGCTTGTCGGCAAATTGGGCAGATCATTCGACCCATCTTCGATCGTCTCAAAAAAGCGGATTTCGCCGCAATAATACAACAAAGGCGACGGTCGTAACAGCTACGCGGCGATGGACGACCGTCGTCCGCGACTCAACAGGCGGGTCGCGAGCACAAATAGAAAAATGACTAGAGCGGGTGACAAAAGTGTCAGCGGATGATGGCTGAGCTGCGTCAGGTCTGACGCCGACGTGAGCATATTGCCGAGGCTTGGCTCGGGTTCCTGCAGTCCGACGCCGAGGAACGACAATGCGACCTCCGCGAGAAAGAACGCCGGCAGGATAAGCGTCGCCTGCACGATCAGCGGACCGGCAATATTTGGCAGAACGTGTTTCAAGAGTATGCGCCCTTCTCTCGCCCCCAACGCCCGGGCCGCGGTGACGAATTCGAGATTTCTGACGGCAACGACCTGACCGCGTGCAAGCCGCGCCATCTCGGCCCAGCCGGTCAGGGCGAATATCGAGATCAACAATATTGCTGCCGTCATCGGCGGCAATTCGAGCGGGAAGGCGGCTCGTGCAGCGAGGATCAAGATCAGTGTTGGCAACGCGATAACCGTGTCCGCGATGGACATCATGGCCGCGTCGACAAACCGGCCCGCGTAACCGCTGATCGCGCCGAACGCGATGCCGAGCATGCACGCGAGGAGCGTTCCCGCAGGACTTACGAGAAGAGAAAATCGCGTCGCGATCACGAGCCTGGAGAACCGATCGCGACCGAGCTGGTCCGTCCCAAGCAGCCTCAAACGCGGCGCTGTTTCGCCATTTGCGGCAATACCAAAGAGGTGAACGTCGGTCGGAACAATGCCGAGAAGGTTATAACTTGAACCGTCGACAAAAAATGACAGCGGCCATTCACGCGTCGTGTCCTCGTCGTACGCCATCTCCCGTGCATCGGTCAGCCGGCTGCGGTAGATGAACGGCCGCACATGAAAGGTTCCGTTCGAATCTACAAAACGCACTTCGCTGGCGGGTGCCGATGGCTCCTGACGCGTTTGTTCACGATAATCGTAGGGCGCGATGAATTCCGCAAATATCGCAACCAGATACATCAACGCGAGGGTCCCGAGGCCCATCTTTACGGCGGCCTTCAGACGCGGGGTTTTGAGTATCTCGCTCATTGCTGCCCCGTCCTGATGCGCGCGTCATTGGCGAATTGCAGCAGCTCGCCGAGCGCGTTGCCAAACCAAACCGCCATGCTTGAGATCAGGACGACGCCGAGCACGACCGGCACGTCACGGGTGCGAACAGCCGAGACCATCAGTGCTCCGATCCCCTGCCAGCCAAGGACGCTCTCGACGATCACCGAACCGCCGAGCAGACCCCCGAGCGAAAGTCCCGCGACCGTCAGGAACGGACTCAACGACGCGCGCATGGCGTGCTTTGTGATAACCGTCCATTCGCTCAAGCCCTTAGCCCGAGCCGTGCGAATAAAGTCCTCAGACATGACTTCCTGAAGGCCGTTCAAGAGTTGCGCGAGCAGGATCGAGATGAGCGGGACAGCTAGTACCACCGATCCGGCGACAAGCTGAAACACGTAGCTCGCGCCCGCGCTGACAATGTTAAGCGACAGTGCGAGCGCGATCAGGGCGAGCACCATCCGCGGTGTCGAGGCGGTGATAAAAATGAACCCTTCGACGACGCGATCGAGCCATTTATTCTGAGCGCGGACAGACCAAACAGCGAGGAATACCGATATTCCGATCGACAGGACGAGGGCGATAAGCCCCATCAGCAGTGTGTTTAGGAACCGCGGCCAGATGAGCGTCCCGACCGGTATTCGAAAGTTCATCGACTCGCCGAGATCGCCGCGAGCGGCATTAGCGAGCCACGAAAGGTACCTCTCGGGTAGCGGTCTATCCAGGCCGTAAACGGTCCTGAGCTGCTCGATGGTTCGTTCTGAGATCTGCGGATCATCCCGCAAGCCGGACAGAGCATCGCCGCCCGCGGATGCCAGCAGGGCGAACGTGATCGCCGATACGATCAGGAGCATCAGCAGTCCCTGAACGAGCTTTCGAAGGACGAGTTTGAGCATTCCGAGCGGAAGTTGCGTGCGTAAAACTACCTCATTCTCAGGCTTTTAACGTTGATTTGCAAAACGAAACGGCCTAAACTCGTTCTCGCCAATCCCGGCCGTCTGGCCTTGTTTCTCAACATAGGACACACCGATGCATCGACACGCAAAGAGACTGTTTTTCGTCATACTGCTTGCGGCTTTCTACGCTATTTTCACGGGCTGCGGAGCTCCGCCAAAAGCGAATTCAACATCGCCGGGCTCCAAGCTCGAGCCGCGAACTAACGGCACTCGAGGCGGCGAGCTCACCTCGCGTCTGACCGCGCCGCCATCGACCCTTAACTACCTGATGGCCAAAGACGAGGCGGGTCTCACAACCTCGTTCACGATGCTAATGTCACGGCTTGTCGAGCTTGACCACTCAACGCAGAAGTTCGTGCCCGGCCTCGCCGAGTCGTGGACGAGCGAGGATGGCAAGACGGTCAGCGTCACGCTGCGCAGCGGCCTGCAGTTCTCCGACGGACATCCGCTAACTGCTGATGACGTCGTTTTTACGGTCACGGCGATGCTTGACGACAAGGTCAAGTCCCCCGCGTTTCACGATGCGATGATGGTCGACGGCAAGCCGATCGAGGTCAAGAAGGTCAGCGACACCGAGGTCCAATTGGTCTTTCCGCAGGCCGTCGCCTCGGTCGAGAATTATCTTGTGAACGTCGGCGTGCTGCCGGCACATATACTCGAGGCCGATCTAAAAGCCGGCAAGCTTGCCGAGGACTGGAAAGTCGACTCCGATCCCGCGAAGATCGTCACGAGCGGACCTTTTGTCGTGACGGCGACGACGCCTGGCGAACGGATCGAGTACGCCCGTAACCCGCACTACTACAAAAAGGACTCGGCCGGCACGCAGCTACCCTATCTCGACAACTTTACGATCGAGGTCGTCACGGACGCCAACAACACCTTCGCACGGCTCGGGCAGGGCACGCTGGATATCGCAGACCGTATCCGGGTCAATGACTTTGTCGAGCTCAACAAAGGCCAGGGATCTGTGCGGGGCTACGACGCCGGACCCGGACTCGGTACCGATTACATTTTCTTTAACCAAAACACCGACGGGCCAAACGGGCCGCTGAATAACGACGCCAAGCGCGCGTGGTTCTCGAACAGGGGTTTTCGTAAGGCCGTTGCGTCCGCGATCGATCGCGAGTCGATCGCAAATGTCACGCTCCAGGGCCTCGCAACACCGCTCTACGGATTTGTCTCGCCCGCAAACAAGGTGTGGTTCAAGGCCGACCTGCCAAAGATCGACTACGATCTCAAGGCTGCGGACAAGATGCTCGCCGATGCCGGATTCAAAAAAGGCGGCACCGCCGATGCTCCCGTTCTACAGGACGCGCAGGGCAATAATGTCGAATTCACTCTGCTCGTCCCGGCCGAGAACGAGGGCCGCAAGCTCATGGCCGCCGTCGTGCAGGAGGACCTCGCGAAGCTCGGGATCAAGATACAGGTCGTTCCGCTCGACTTCCCCGCCGTCACCGAGCGTTGGACCAAGACCTACGATTACGACGCGATCCTCTTGGGGCTCTCGCTCACGGATGTCGAGCCATCGTCGTACGGGACGTTCCTCACAAGCAGCTCTCCTACGCACCAGTGGCAGCCAAAACAAAGAACGCCCGCAACCGAGTGGGAGAAGCGCGTCGACGAACTTTTTGCACAGCAGTCCACTGAGCGCGACCCGTCAAAACGCATGGCCGCCTTCGGTGAGATCCAATCCATCCTTCGCGAAGAAATGGCCGTCGTCCCGATCGCCGCTCGCCACGTCGTCACCGGTGCAAACTCCAGGATCGGAAACTACAACCCATCGCCGATCATTCCTTACTCACTTTGGAATGTGGATGAACTGTTTGTGAAGAACTGAGCGGCCCGACTAGAATCACGTCCAGCAGATTGGCGTCACGCGACTACGCGGCTCACGCTTCACTCGGAATGGTAAAGCTGTTCTCGAGTGTTAAC
>DASYKW010000155.1:0-4067 GCA_035995005.1 Pyrinomonadaceae bacterium | reverse complement strand
AAACGGGACGCTCCGATGGGCCAGGTCTCGCCCGCGGATGATTTCTATTTTCCCGTCGTCGCCAACAAGGGGGCGATGGTTTGGCGAATTCTCTCAAAGCGGGTCGGGGCGACTGAATTCGCAAACTCCATACGCTCCAATGCGCAGGACGGCGACCTAAATCTCACAGAGTTGCGACAGGCCTTTGTCGGGCAAAAGGATCTCCTGGATTATTTCTTCGACCAAGTAACTGATATGGACCTCCTGGCCGGTGTGCCGCAACAGGGCTCCGGCGAGACTCGTGTCGCACTTCGCAACACCGGTCCCGCTGACGTAACGGTGGATGTCTCAGCGACGGCCGCAGACGGCGAAAGGATCGTTGCTCCGGCAACCATCCGCGCGACGAGTTTTGGGGAGATCGCGTTTAAGACGCCGAAGAAGGTCGTCCGTGTGGAGGTCGATGTAGATAAGCTTTATCCGCAGGCGGATTACTCGGACGATGTCGCGCCGCGTGACACGACGGACAGCGATCCGCTGCTCGCGGCGAAAAGGCTGTTAGACAAGCAGGACTTTTCCGGAGCAGAAACATCAGCCAAGACCCTGCTGCGTGATTTTCCGAGATCCGATGAGCTGAGGATCGTTCTCGGACGAGCTCTGCTGGCTCAAGGCAAGATCGCGGACGCACAGCGTGAGTTTCAAGCGGTCCTCGACGAAAAGCTGCCGACAGCTCGCAGCCTGGCGTGGGCGAATGAAGGCCTTGCGGACATCGGGAGCCGCTCGAACCAAAATGAGGGAGTTAGTCGCTATGTCTCGGCTGCGATCCTCACGGATGGTGAATACGGCGCGGGACTTGCGGCACGCGCAATAAGAAACAAGGCCAGTCTTGCCTCGACGGATGCGGCGGCAAAGGCCTTCTTTGCCGACTTCGATAAAGCTGCGGGAGCAAACCGCAAGGCCGACGTCGACGCGATGGTCCTATCGGGCGAGATCGGGCGTTTTGCTGGCGGCGTGGCCGGCTCGGCTCAACAATGGCAGACCGCGATCCGTGCCGTCGATCGACTCGACGCTAACACGATCCTCGTCGAGGCCGATATGAGCATCAAGCTTCTGGCCAAGGAGCCTGAGAGCGGGACCGCTGTTTACCGACTTGTAAAGGTCGGGACGATCTGGAAGCTTGCGGCCGTCGAAGTCTTTGAAGTTCGTTAGGAGGGAATATTTTGAGAAAATCATCGATCCTGATCTGCGCTCTGGCCCTCGTCTGGTGTCAGGGCGTTTTTGCGCAAAAGGTAAAGCCGCGTAAGGGACAAGTGTGCGGCGATCCGACAGCGGCCTGCAGATCAAGGGAGAATTTTCAGCCCTTTGATCTGCCTTTTGACCAGGGCAAGAATTTTGTCGTCGCCGAATCGGAATACTTTTACGGCGTCGTCCTCGAGAGTGTGAAGCTTCCGGATTTCGGTGACTGCGAACACCCGAGCTTTAAGGAAGACGAGCGCCTCGAGATCCAACAGCTCTTTGAGCACAATAAGGTATTCATGCTTAACTGCGTGGAATCGGCGAGCAATTACTATCCCGGCGTCACCGATCAAACGGCTTTTATCGCCGTCTATGCGGGACACACGCTAGCTGAGGCCAACAAATTCCTCAGGAGTGTATACGCCCTCAACCGGTTTCCGGGCATTCGTCCGCGAAGAATGCGGGTCGCCGTGAACGGTACCTAAATGGACCTAAACAAACGCGCGAAGCGAGTAAAACTACTCGTGATGGACTGCGATGGTGTCCTCACGAACGGACGGCTATACTTCGGGGCGTCCGGCGAGGAACTCAAGGTCTTTCACGTTCGTGACGGGCAGGGACTCCACTATTGGCATGCGACGGGATCTCGTTCGGCGATAATCTCGGGCCGCAATTCACCGATCGTCGAGCAGAGGGCCAAAGAATTGGGCATCGGGTTCGTCCTGCAGGGCCGCAACGACAAGATCGCTGCCTTTCGTGAATTGATCGAGACCGCCGGTGTGATGGCCGAGGAGGCCGCGTTCATCGGCGACGACGTCCCGGATGCCGAGCTTATGCCGCTGGTCGGCCTTGCGGTTGCGGTCGCCGATGCAATGCCATCGGCCAAAGAGGCGGCGCATCATGTCACGAAAAAGAAAGGCGGCCGCGGCGCTGTAAGGGAGGTCATCGACCTTCTGCTCGCGGCACATGACTAGACCTTTACAATCGGCGCATTCGTGCTAAAATCGTCGAGAAAAGCGGGCGTAACTCAGTGGTAGAGTGTCAGCTTCCCAAGCTGAAAGTCGCGAGTTCGACCCTCGTCGCCCGCTCCATTTCATCCCCTTCACAGAAAACCAAATCGCCCGGATTCAGACGGATCGAGGGTTTTTTGCGTTTTGGCCCTTAAATGCTGGGCTCCGCTTGACAAAGAGCCATCCGGCGTACAAAATCATAAATTGCCTCTGAGTACAGCTAACTTGCTGTTGAAAATAAAGTTAAGAAACTTTTGCCGGAGTGCTTGACATACAGAAACGGTTCTGTATACTCAATAGTTTCGCCCCAACGGAGAAGTCGGGGTTGTGAAGTTGATATTTGAAAACTGAATATGCGTGTCCATGTGTTAATTCGTATGAACAACAAAAAGTCCTGTATTTAACACTACAGGCATTAATGAACTAGGAAATCAACGAGAGTTTGATCCTGGCTCAGAATCAACGCTGGCGGCGTGCCTCAGACATGCAAGTCGAACGATTAAAGCTCTCTTCGGAGAGTGCATAGAGTGGCGCACGGGTGAGTAACACGTAAGTAATCTACCTTCGAGTGGGGAATAACGTCCGGAAACGGACGCTAATACCGCATAATGCAGCGGCATCGCAAGATGACAGTTGTTAAAGATTTATCGCTTGAAGAGGAGCTTGCGGCAGATTAGCTAGTTGGTAAGGTAATGGCTTACCAAGGCTACGATCTGTAACCGGTCTAAGAGGACGGTCGGTCACACTGACACTGAATAACGGGTCAGACTCCTACGGGAGGCAGCAGTCGGGAATTTTGGGCAATGGGCGAAAGCCTGACCCAGCAACGCCGCGTGAAGGATGAAGTATTTCGGTATGTAAACTTCGAAAGAATGGGAAGAATCAATGACGGTACCATTTATAAGGTCCGGCTAACTACGTGCCAGCAGCCGCGGTAATACGTAGGGACCAAGCGTTGTTCGGATTTACTGGGCGTAAAGGGCGCGTAGGCGGCAATTCAAGTCATCTGTGAAATCTCCGGGCTTAACTCGGAACGGTCAGATGATACTGCTTTGCTAGAGTGCAGAAGGGGCAATCGGAATTCTTGGTGTAGCGGTGAAATGCGTAGATATCAAGAGGAACACCTGAGGTGAAGACGGGTTGCTGGGCTGACACTGACGCTGAGGCGCGAAAGCCAGGGGAGCAAACGGGATTAGATACCCCGGTAGTCCTGGCCCTAAACGATGAATACTTGGTGTCTGGAGTTATTAGTGCTCCGGGTGCCGTCGCTAACGTTTTTAGTATTCCGCCTGGGGAGTACGCTCGCAAGAGTGAAACTCAAAGGAATTGACGGGGACCCGCACAAGCGGTGGAGCATGTGGTTTAATTCGACGCAACGCGAAGAACCTTACCTGGACTAGAATGTGAGGGAATGTTGGGTAATACCATCAGTCTGGGAAACCAGACCCAAAACAAGGTGCTGCATGGCTGTCGTCAGCTCGTGTCGTGAGATGTTGGGTTAAGTCCCGCAACGAGCGCAACCCTTATCAACAGTTGCCATCATTAAGTTGGGAACTCTGTTGAGACTGCCGTTGATAAAACGGAGGAAGGTGGGGATGATGTCAAGTCATCATGGCCTTTATGCTTAGGGCTACACACGTGCTACAATGGCCGGTACAAAACGTCGCTATCCCGTAAGGGGGAGCTAATCGCAAAAACCGGTCTCAGTTCGGATTGAAGTCTGCAACTCGACTTCATGAAGTTGGAATCGCTAGTAATCGCGGATCAGAACGCCGCGGTGAATACGTTCCCGGGTCTTGTACACACCGCCCGTCACATCACGAAAGTAGGTTGTACTAGAAGTAG
>DASYKW010000154.1:0-3154 GCA_035995005.1 Pyrinomonadaceae bacterium | reverse complement strand
TGACCGCGCGGGACCGACCAATTCTAATCACGCGGCTCGATCCCGGAAAGATAGCGGCTTTGCACGAGAGATTTCCGAATGGGCGCGCAAATGCGGTCGCAAGGACTTTCATCGCAAATCCCCCCGAGCAAAAAGGGGCGTCGTCGGGTGAACCCTACGTCGCCATACTCGCCGCGGGAACGAGTGATGCATACGCGGCCGAGGAGGCGTGCGAGGTTTGCGTGTCGATGAATATTGCCTTCGAGAGTCATTACGACATCGGTGTGGCCGGTCTCCATCGACTGCTCGACAAACACGCCTCGCTGCAAAACGCCTCGGCTCTTGTGGTCGTAGCAGGAATGGAAGGAGCATTGCCGAGCGTCGTGGGCGGACTTTTTGGAAAGCCGATATTCGCAGTGCCTACGAGCGTCGGCTATGGAGCGAGCTTTGGCGGGATCGCTGCGCTGCTCGCGATGCTCAATTCGTGTGCTGCCGGTATTGCTGTAATGAATATCGATAATGGCTTCTCGGCGGGCTTTGCGGCGTGTCAGGTCGTGAGAGAGGTGAAGCGGATCGCAAATGGCTAAGGTGTTGTATCTCGACAACGTGGCGGGCGTGGCAGGCGATATGTTTACCGCGGCGTTTCTCGACGCGGGGCTCGTGTCCGTCGGGGAATTGAACGAACTTCCGACCGCGTTAGGCCTTAGCGGCGTAGAGATCGCCGCGGAGAAAGTGCTGCGTGCCTCTGTCGAGGCGACTCGGATCTCGATCGTCGACGGGAACGGCGATTGGAAGCGACGTTTGTCCGGCGATCATCATCATGACCACGAACACAACGGCCACACCCATCCCGAGAATACCAATCTCATTCTCGACGATCATGACGAACATTGGCACGTTCACTACACCGAGATCGATGCGGCGATCCGCGATTCATCGCTGGCCCTCTGCGTCAAAGAACTTGCACGGAAGATATTGCGGACCTTGGGCGAGGCTGAGGCTAGCGTCCACGGTATCGCGATAGAAAAGGCAGCGTTTCACGAACTTGGGACTCTCGACTCCATTTTGGATATCGTTATGGCTGCGTATTGTCTCGAGAAGGTAGGCGCGCGCGATCATTTCGCGACGCCTATCAAACCCGGTCGTGGCAGGATCAAGATCGCGCACGGGACGCATCCGGTGCCTCCGCCTGCGAGTCTGCGGCTTCTAACCGGTTTGGAAACCGCCGTGACACCGGCGGCGATCACTGCGGAAAGCATTGAGCTCTCCACCCCGACGGGCATTGCTATTCTTCGCAGTCTGGAGCCTACATTCGTTTTTGAAATGCCCGCGGGCCAGCTGGTGGCATCCGGTCGCGGATCCGGGACGAAAGATCTCGGCGATTATCCGAATGTTTTTCAGATCGCCTTGGTCGAGACCACAGATTCGCTTAACGAACTCCCGTATCTGACCGATTCGGTCGTGGAGATCACCTGCAACATCGACGACGATACTGCAGAACACCTCGCGTGGATGTGCGAGACGCTTCTGGAACTCGGGGCCCTTGACGTCTGGCAGACGCCGGGAACCGGCAAGAAGGGAAGAATGATGACCTGTCTGTCGGTACTTGCTAAGCCCTCGAACTATCAAAGCCTCGCCGATTGGATACTCAGGAACGGCACGACCTTTGGGATTCGATATCGTAGTTGGGACCGTCTGATGCTTGATCGGGAGATCGAGACGCATACCAAGAATGGCCGCGAGGTGCGGTATAAGATAGGCCGGACGACCGACGGCGAAAAGCTCAAGGAGAAGGCTGAGTTTGACGACTGGAGATCGTCCTGATCAGTATTTGGGCACGCTCGGGTCGACATCGTTCGACCACGCGGTGATTCCGCCTACCATGTTGGTCAGCTTACCTGCATAACCCGACTGTTCCATTGCCTCTATCGCACGCGCGCTGCGGCCGCCCATTTTGCAGTGGATTATCGCCTCGCGGTCCGGATCGAGCTCGCTCAACCGAGACATGATCTCGCCGAGCGGGATGAGCTTTGCGCCGGGAATACTCGCAAATGCATATTCATCGGGCTGACGCACATCGATCAGCTGGATGTCCTCGTCAGAGTCGATCCTCGCTTTTAACTCAATAGCAGTTATCTCGTTCATAAGGCTGAGATTCTAACATCCCAACGGCGGAGCACGCAGTCACGATCGCCAACCTTTTCTCTTACCGCATTGCGAAAGGCTCAGATTGACAAAACTTTACAGACATACGAAATGCCCTGCTCGCCAAGTGTTGTAAAATTGTCATTTAACGATATGGCCAAGCCGTTTCTCAAGATATCGATGTGCGCTCTCGCTCTTGCATTGGGCGCATCATGCGGTTCATCCGGCGGCAACCGGAATCGGTCGGGCGGCAACTCGAACTCAAATTCGGGCGATACCGGTCCGACGATCTCGATCACGGTCGGTAAGGCCGAGGCCCGCACCGTTGCAGCCTCGATCCACGCTACAGGCACACTGGTCGCGATGGAAACGTCCGACGTCGCGCCAAAGGTCGCAGGCAAGGTCGCGAATATCTACGCGAATGTCGGGCAATTCGTTACGGCAGGAATGACGCTCGCCAAGATCGACGACCGGGACGCCAAGCTGCAGCTCGCATCTGCCCAGACCGCCGTAAAACAAGCACAGGTCGGCGTCCGCCAGGCCGAGGCTCGACTGGGACTGCTAGATGGCGGGCGTTTTGAGGCCTCGACCGTTCCTGAGGTGCGGACGGCCAACGCAAATTATCAGCAGGCACTCGCCGAGCAAAAGCAGGCCGAGGCGAACGAAAAGCGCTACCGCGAGTTGACCGAAACCGGCGATGTCGCGATGGCAACCTACGAGACTTATCGCACCGCTCGCGATACCGCACGTGCTAAAACGAACGCGGCGAAAGAGCAGTTGGCGGCCGCCGTCAACACAGCAAAGCAAAGCAATCAGGCTATCGCCGCGGCTCGGGCAAATGTCGAGGCGGCGCAGAATCAAGTAGCCGAGGCTCAGAAGGCAATTCTCGATACCGTCGTCTTTGCACCATTCGCAGGTTACGTCAGCGTACGGGCAGTCGCCGTTGGCGAGTTTGTGTCGTCGTCCACGCCGATCATCACGCTCCTGCGGACAAATCCGATCAAGGCGCAGATCCAGGTGGCCGAGGCCG
>DASYKW010000153.1:0-2672 GCA_035995005.1 Pyrinomonadaceae bacterium | reverse complement strand
ATACATTTTCCTGGCCCAATCTGAGGCTGATAATTACCGGCGTGCTCGCGACCGGAAAGATCGACTCTGTCGAAAAACGGCGTCGCAAGGGCAAAACGACGGTGCTGGCCGAGGCGACGACATCCACCGATGAGTCTGTTTTCGATCTATATACGGGCGCGGACGCAATCGGATTTCGGGTGCATCTCGCCGGGTTTGACTACTCGTGTCTTGGCGATGAAAAAGCTCTACTCGCGACCGAAAATATGTCGCGCCTGATCAGGCAGCTTTGCTTGCATGCACCGCGGTTGACAGTCGTCGAGAACTACAAACGCATTCGCTCTCTGCTCACAGGCATATGGGACGTCGAGTCTCGAAAAGACCTTCAAGGCTTGCAGCGCGCAGGGTTTGGCAAAGTGGAATTCGGGACTGTGCATTCGACGAACAACGTCGAGCAATTCACAAAATTCTCGCGATTGCAGAGGCTGATGCTGTGAAACAAAAGCCGAAACAATCTGCGAGCCGTCGATCAGATCACGAAGGTCCCCGTAGATCAGCCCGGGCGGATGCTGAGCGACCTATCGGCGCGAGAGAGTCGTCTTCGTTGATCTACGGGGTACTGCCCGTGCTGGAGGCTCTTAGGGCCGAGCGTCGCCGGATCGACAAGGTGCTCATAGCCGACGGCGCTCAGGAAAACCGCGTCGCTGAGGTCATTGATCTTTGCCGCGAGCGGAGCATTGCATGGAGTCGGGTGCCGCGAGATTCATTCGCCAAACATGTCGAGCCCGGAGCGAACACGCAGGGCGTGATAGCGTTTACGGCGTCGGCGCCTTATGTGGATGTCGATGACATTTTGGATAATGCGAGAGATCCGGCGTTGATCGTGGTGCTCGATGGTGTGGAGGACCCCCGGAATTTGGGGGCGATACTACGCGCGGCGGAATGCGCAGGAGTTGATGGAGTCATCATTCCCGAGCGGCGGTCTGTGGGCCTTACGGACACGGTCGCGAAATCGTCGGCAGGGGCGATCGAGTACGTTCGAGTGGCGAAAGCGGGCAATTTGAATCGGCTGATCGAGTACCTCAAATCGCGAGACATCTGGGTTGTCGGGACAAGCGTTGAGACCAAGACGACCTATACGGACTGGGACTGGAAACGACCGACTGCACTCGTCCTTGGCGGCGAAGGCAGCGGCCTGCATCGACTCGTCGCAGAGAATTGCGACGCGTTGGTGAAAATTCCTATGTATGGAAAGATAGACTCGCTGAACGTATCGGTGGCCGCAGGCGTAGTATTATTTGAGGCGAGACGCCAGCGAGGATAGTTTATGTTTTGTCCAAAGTGCGGAACACAGAACCCGGACGAAGGTGTTTTTTGCCGTTCTTGCGGCATACGCCTGAGTAATGCGACGGCACCCCTCGGGAGCACGCCGACGATGCAGGTTGAGCGGCTCGTAAATCGCAAGGGAAAGCCGATCTCGTACGAGAGTGCGATCGCGAAGATCTGCAGCGGGCTCGCCTTTATTATCATCGCCTGTATTCTTGGATATACCGGTGCCGCGGGTGGTCGCGGTTGGTGGTTTTGGATGCTGATACCCGGCTTTGGCTCGCTTGGCACCGGCATCGCACACTGGCTCACGATACGAAATGCGGTCAAACCCGGAACGCCTATGGTCGATTCGGTATATCGCGAGAACTCGATCTCAGGTGGATCCGGCGCGGGACTCCCGCCGGCTCAACAGCAGTGGGCCGCTGCCGATTCGAGCTACAAGACCGGCGACCTCGTCCCGCCGAGCGTCACCGACAACACAACGCGTCACCTCGAGCTGGACAAGGAAGGCCGCACGATGACACTGCCAAAGCAGTAGATGCTCACCTTTTTACGACCACCCGAGCATTCCCGGCGTTGCCGTTTACATCATATACACGAATAGTTACTGCGTATTCGCCTGCCGACTTTACAGAAATGTCGACAGTATAACGCTCACGCGAGCTGTCGGAGATGCCGTCGTCCGCAAACACTGTCATCCAGTCGCCGCCGTTCACACTGTATTCCGCTCGCGTCAGATAACTGGCCGCGTCCACTGCATCGAAGGACACGCGTGCGCTTTCGCTATTTATTTGAGGCGTCCCGGCAGGCGTCACCGTCGGCGCGGCGTTGTCGATATCGACTGGATCGCTCACCCGCTCGCCCGACAGAGCAAGACCCGCCGGATTTGACGGCGCATCGCGAGCAACTACCTTAAAGACGTATCGTCCGTTCGCAAGCGACTGGCCGTCAACCGTCAGAAAGTTGTCCGTCAGATCGCCGCGCAATGGTTTGAATGCCAAATCGCCTACCTCTTTGTAGTAAACGTCACAAACGATCTTGTCGCCGTTGCGGTCCTCGGCAGTCCATTGCAGCGAGACAGCGCCGCGTTGGTAGATCTTTCGCGGCGGCACTGACGCAACTACGAGCCCGAACGCAGCGGGATCCAGCCCGGACAGCGCGATATTCGGATCGATCTGGATCGGCGGATTTGCGGCGAGGCCGACATTTGTTGGAAGGACGTTGAGCGAAAGAACCTCTGGGGCGATATTCCGGGGAATAAAGGCGACATTCACCTCGCTGAGTGATGAGCCCACAGCCCTTAGAACAGCACGCCATTGAAGGTAACGGGCCTTAGGACTCGCGGTCGGTGCGCCCCTCTGATC
>DASYKW010000152.1:0-9032 GCA_035995005.1 Pyrinomonadaceae bacterium | reverse complement strand
GTCTCGACGCCGACCTTGCGGATGCACGCCTTCGACATATCGCGAAGCCGCTGGTATTCGACATCGGTGAGCGTCTGCGCGGGGGCGACTGTTATCGAATCGCCGGTGTGGACGCCCATCGGGTCAAAATTCTCGATCGAGCAGATGATGACGACGTTGTCGTTGAGGTCGCGCATGACCTCAAGCTCGTATTCCTTCCAGCCAAGGATCGATTCCTCGACGAGTATCTGCGAATTTGGCGAAGCTGCCAGGCCGTTACGGGCGATCTCCTCAAATTCCTCAGGATTGTAAGCCGTACCGCCGCCCGTGCCGCCGAGCGTGAAGGACGGACGAACGATCGCGGGGTATCCCGTGGTCTCGACGATCTCGCGTGCCTCTTCCCATGTATGGGCAAATCCGCCTTTGCAGCTCGGAATGCCGATCTCATCCATCGCGGCTTTAAAAAGCTCGCGGTCCTCACCGACCTTGATCGCGTCGATATTCGCACCGATCATCTGGACGCCAAATTTGTCGAGGATCCCCTTCTCGTAAAGCTCGACAGACAGATTTAGGCCCGTTTGACCGCCGACGGTCGGCAAAAGTGCGTCCGGGCGTTCCTTCTCGATGATCGCGGTGACCGATTCGAGTGTGAGCGGCTCGATGTATGTGTGGTCGGCGATCTCAGGGTCGGTCATGATCGTCGCTGGGTTGGAATTTACCAGGACGACCTCGTAGCCCTCGGCCATGAGCGCTCGACAGGCCTGCGTACCCGAATAATCGAATTCACACGCCTGTCCGATGACGATCGGGCCGCTGCCGATGATGAGTATCTTGTGTAGGTCGTCCCGTCTAGGCATTATTCAAACTCACGATTATACGAAAAAAGGTGCGGCCCAACTAACCGCACCTTTTCAATAGACAATGGTATCGCCCGCCTCAGAATGGGAACTTCGGCCTCGGTATTTTGTCCGTCACCTTACGGGTAGCATTCTCGAGTACCGCCTTGCCGGCGTATACGTTATCCAGTGCGACCGACAGATGCGGATCGATCTGCCGCAGCTTATCGTTGATCTTTTTCGCCTCTTTTTTATTCCCACTCGAGAAATACGCCTCGCCGAGATTAAAGAGGCCAAAAGTATTGCGAGCGTCGAGGTCTACGGCTCGTTTGTAGATCGCGATCGCATTCTTAAAGTCGCCCAAGCCGCGGTAGCCGTAGCCTAGCTGGTTCATTGCGATGATCCAGTTACTGTGCAGCCCGAGGACGGCGTTCAAGGTGTTAACGGCGAGTTGAAATTCGCCTAACGCGTTGTGCGATGCCCCAAGGTTTAGATAAGCGGCGTCGAATTTTGGGTCTTGATTCACAGCGAGCTGCGAGGAATTGCGAGCCAGTTCATAGTCGCTCTTTGCGGCTGCATCGTTCTTTGCACCCGTCTGAAATTGCCCGGCGTTGTAATATGCCCACCCGACATTCGAGTTGTCGATCGCAACCGGGCTCATCTCGGCGGCAGTGTTGAGGCGGGCGACGGCCTTGTCCCATTCGGTCGTTTTACCGAGGCAATAGCCCCATTCGCTGTAAAGGTCCGCGTTCTTGATACCGGTCGAAGCGGTCTTGTACTCGGCATTGGCCTCGGGATATCGCTCGAGTTGGCGGTATGTGCTCGCTAGATTCGCGTGCGCCTCGGCGTTGCCCTCGTCCAGTTTGATCGCTTCTTGATAGGCCGTCGCCGCACCGTTGTAATCGCCGGCGTTGTAAGATGCGACACCGAGGTCGAATGCAGCCGGAGCAAACGTCGGGTCGCTCCTCAAAGCTCCGCGATACTGAGCGATCGCCTCGGTCTGTTTCCCTTGCCGGTCGTAGATCTGGCCGCGATAATACTGCGCCTCGGCAAAGCGAGCGTCCGACGCACCGGCCTTGTCAAAGGCAGCGAGCGCCTCGTCGTTGCGGTTGTTTTTAAACGCGATCAGGCCTCGCAGGAATTCAACGTCGGCGTCGTTGATACCCGCAGTCTCGGATCTTTTCAGAGCGTCGTCAGCTTTTCCGATCTCGCCCTTTTCGACATAGGCAATGCCGAGAATGGGGTAGAGCTGCACGTATTCGGGATTTAGTGCGACGGCACGCTGGTAAAAGTCGATAGCCTTGTCGTTCTCACCCTTGGCGTCGTAGATCGCTCCAAGCTTTGCAAGCGCGGCGTCGTTCTGCGGGTCGAGCTTGACCGCCTCCTCGAAGAGCGGGATCGCATCGGCGTTGTTGTTGTCGCCGGCGATGTCTATCCCCTTGGCGGTTAGGGCGTTACTTAGCCCCTCGGCGGCGCGTGTATTCTTTGCGTTCTGAGCGAGAGCCGAGCGGTAATTCGTGATCGCGAGATCTGTCTGGTTATTGTCAAGAAATCCCTCGGCCTTGATCGTAAGCGTGTTTGACAACGCTACGCGACGGTCTGCGGAGGTCACGCCTCCCTTCCGACGCGCGATCGCTGCGGCTCGGCGTTTCTGCGCTGCCGTTCCGACCGCGGCGTTCACTCCGCGAGGAGCTCCGCCCGAGCGACGCCTTGCACTGCCGGAGGCGTGCCTTTGAGGCTTTTTCCGGGATTCGCGAAAAACAAAGACGCTTGAGCCGCCGGGGATCTCTTCGCTGGCAACCAGATCCTGGGCCGCGGCGGGCCTAGGAGCGACGAATTGTGAGAGAAAGGTCGAGGCGAGCAGGACGCCTGTCAGGTAAGGTTTTGACCGACGCATATTCCTCCAGGATCAAAGATTCATTATAGACCAATCGCGGGCGACGGACTCAGAAACCTACGAGGATCGGCTCGGGGGTGAGAGCGATCCCAAATTCAGTGAGCACCTTACTTTGAATGAGATCCTTAAGAGCGATCACATCGGCGGCAGACGCATCGCCCATGTTCACGATCGCGAGGGTGTGGTTAGAGGAGATGCCTGCCTTGCCAAGCTTGTAACCCTTTTGAAAACCCGCGTGTTCGATCAGCCACGCGGCCGGCACTTTAAAATCATTACCAAACTCGAACGACGGCACACTGCCGCGTTTCTCGCGAAGCTCGTCGAGCTGGGCAGCGGTAACTATCGGGTTCTTAAAAAAAGATCCCGCACTGCGCGAGTTCGGGTCGTTCGCATCGATCACCATTGACTTTGAACGGCGAATTTCGAGTACTGCATTTCGCAGCTCAACTAGTGTAGGTTTGTGATCCGCAAAGCGTTCGATCAGGTCCTTGTAAACGACCTTAGGCTCGCCGCCCGGCGTGAACCTGTAGGCTACGCTGAGGACAATGTATCGGCCACGCTCGCTCGCGTTGAAAATGCTCGTTCGATAGCTAAAGCCGCACTCGGCGTTCGATAGGTCGACGATTTGTCCGGTCAGCCGGTCGAGGCATCGAACGGTTTCGATCGTCTCCGCAACTTCTTGCCCGTATGCTCCGACATTTTGCACGGGCGTCCCGCCAACAAAACCGGGAATGCCGCTCATGCATTCCAGACCCGCAAAGCCTGAGTTTACGCACGAGTCAACGAGTACGTCCCAGTCTTCGCCAGCCATCGCGGTAACCGTGAGGCTTTTATCAAAGCGGTCGTAGGCGACACCCTTAAGCCCGGTGTGAAGGACGAGGCCGTCAAACCCCGAATCCGAAACAAGAATGTTGCTCCCGCCGCCGAGTATAAATACTTCAAGGCTGTATCGGGACGCATATTCCAGCGCCTCGACGACGTCCGTCTCGGTCTCGGCCGATACAAAATAGCGGGCAGGCCCGCCGATCTTGAGCGTGGTAAGCGGGGCGAGCGGAATGTTCTCGAGGATATCCAAATGTAAAACGAGGCCCGCCTAGATCGGACAAGCGGGCCTCATAAAGATCAACAGCGCCGCACCTAAAGTTTTGCGAGCCTTATCTTTGCATCTAGCTGCGCGGCGGTATCGGCACTGAGCGGACGGATCTGATCGGCGATCTTTCGCGCCTCTTTGCCGTTCTTGCGATTAATGTAAATGTCGGCGAGAGCCATCATGTAATTGACGTTGGCCGGCTCGGCCTGCACCGCTGCTCGGATCGCCTTTTCGGCATTGGCGATATCGCCGCTCTTAAAGTAAGCGACGCCCAACGCATATTGGCTGAAAGCAAGATCTGGCCGGCTCTTGACGAGCTTAGACAAGGTTTCGATCGCACCTTTGCTGTCGCCCAGATCGATCTGCACCGACGCTAGATTCTGGAGCGCGTAATCCGATGCAGGCGGTCCCGCTGCTACGGCCTTTTGCAGGATGTCGCGAGCAAGCTCGAGATTTGGACGAGCGGTCGTCAGGTCATGAGCTTCGGCGGCCGGATGTGCCGAACGGAAATACGCCCAGCCGAGGTTTACCTGATCGATCGGATTGCTGGTGAGGTCCGCTGCCTTTTGCAGAGCCTTGATCGCCGACGGCCACTGGCAGACGATCGCCCGCTGCATGTTGATGTCGCATTGCTGACCGATCGAGAGACCGACCTTGCTGTAAAGGTCGGCTGCGGTGTTTGGATTGAAATCCTTCTGGTTGGTGTAAAACATCGCCGCGTTGCGGTAGGCACCTGTGGCATCGTCAAAGTGATTGGTCTGCCTGTAAGAGTCGGCCAATCCCGCGAAAACCTCCCAATCGTTGTTCTTTAGTTTCAGGGCGGACTTATAAGCCGCGATCGCGTCGTCATACTTGCCCGTCTGGTAATACGACTCGCCGAGCTGGAACCACGCGTCAAAGTACCCAGGCTTCATCTCGGTAGCCTTCTTGTAGCTAGGTATGGCGTCAGCCGTCTTGTTGAGACGTTCCAGGGCCTGACCGATATAGAAGTAGGTCTCGGCCTGCGTCCCGTCGATCGATTGCGCCTTTTGGAACGCTCCAAGCGCCTCGTCGTTCCTGTTCTGCGACAGTCTCACAAGTCCGAGGAAGAACTGTGTTTCGGCCGAGCCGGCGGACGACGCAAGCGCCTTTGTCAGCAGCTCGTCGGCCCTGGCGATATTGCCGGTCTGATAGTAGAGAATGCCGAGCGGCACAAAGATCTCAGTAAGATTCTTGTCGCCCGCGAGCGATTTCTCATAACTGTCGATCGCCTCCTGCGTTTGATCCAGCTCGCTATAGACCTCGCCGAGACCAAAATATGCAGCCGCATTATTCGGATCGAACTTTAAAGCCTCGAGGAAATATCCCTTCGCGGTCGCTGCCTGGTCGGCGACGAGGAGCTCGTTACCCTTCGTCGCGAGAGCCTCGCTCAACCCGCCCTTTGCGGCCTTATTGGCTGGGTCGAGACCGACGGCGTCGCGGAAGAATTCGGTCGCCTTTTCGTTATCATTCTGGGCCGAATAATACTCGCCGACACCGGCAAAGATACGCGAGCCCTCAGCCGCGGGCAGCGTACGAGCGTTCTTAGGCAGCTTGAAAGGATCGACGACCTTCGCCTTTTCGCGATGCGGCGTGACCTTAGCGATCGTGTCGAATTGCTTCTTGATCTTCGCCACTGACTCGAGGCGCTGTGCCTTGGTTCGGTTTGGCTTCATTGCCGGGACCGCACGCTTAGCCGCACGGGCGCTATTTCTGAAAAGAAATATACTCGACCCGCCCGTCAGACTGCTGATCGGGACGAGGTCCTGAGCAGCGGAAAGCAACGGCAGCGACAGCAGCGTGACCACTGTAGCGAGCGAGACGGCCTTCATCGTGAATCCCGTTTTATCGAACATTGTTTTTCCTCTCGAAAACTGATCGCCTGTTATGACCCACGCAAGTATAAACCAGCCTTACGATGCCGCAAATAGAACGCCTAGTTTCCCGGGTTCTTGCCCTTTTTTGCGGCGTACGATAAATTTGGAAGTTACCAACAATCGAACGATTTCGGATTCCAGATCCCAGATCCCGCATCTGCTGCAATTTGGAATTCCGCCCTAAGGAGACCTTGCCGATATGAGATCATTCACCACGGAGAACATAAGAAATCTGGCTGTGATCGGACACGGCGACGCGGGTAAAACCCAGCTCGTCAGTTCCCTGCTCCACGTCGCCGGAACACAAAATCGCTGGGGAAAGGTAGACGAAGGTACTACCGTTACCGATTACGAGGAGGATTCGATAGAGCGTAAGGTCTCGCTCAACAACAATTTCGCCCACACCGAGTACAAGGACACTAAGATCAATTTCATCGACACGCCAGGCTATGCGGCATTTGTCTCACACGCACGCCCTGCGTTGCGCGTGGCCGATTGTGCAATCGTCGTCGTCGACGGCGTCCATGGCATCGAGGTGCAGACTGAGAAGACATGGCAGTACGCTAATGAATTCCTGCTGCCGCGCTTCATGGTCATAAACAAGATCGACAAGGAGCACGCGGACTTTGGTCACGCGCTGGAAACGGCCACTGCGAGCTTTGCCCGGTCGATCGTTCCTTTCACACTGCCGATCGGATCCGAGGGCGATTTTAAGGGTGTTGTGGATGTCGTTCATCAAAAAGCGTACGAGTTTGATTCCGAAGGCAAGGCAAAGGAAATTCCGATGCCTGAGGACGGCAAAGACGTTTTCGATCGCACTCGCGAGCGCATCATCGAGCTTGTCGCCGAGTCCGACGACGCCTTGATGGAGGAGTACTTCGAGAACGGCACGCTACCCGAGGAAAAGATCTACCCCAATCTCGCTAAGGCCATCGCTTCGAGCAAGCTGTGTCCGGTCTACGCGGTGTCGGCGACGACAGGAGTCGGCCTGCGGATACTGCTGGATCACATCGTTGAATTCGCTCCCAACCCGGCGACGCACGAGGCGGAGTATGGCTTCAAAGACAACGACATGTCGGGCGACCGGATCACGCGAAAATACTCAAATGACGAGCCCTTCTCGGCGTACGTTTTCCGAACGATCGCGGACCCGTTTGCCGGCCGCATTACGGTGATGAAGGTCACCTCTGGCAAGATCGCGACGGACGCGAATGTTCTCAATTCAACACGCGACTCGATGGAGCGTCTCGGAGCTCTGCATGTGATCGCGGGCAAGACGCTCGATAAAGTGAACGAGGCCGCGACCGGCGACATCATCGCGGTCGTGAAACTCAAAGACACGCAGACGGGCGACACACTCACCGATAAAGCAAAGCCGATCGTTTATCCCAAAGTCGAGTACCCCGAGGCCGCTATCGCCTTTGCCATCGAGCCCAAATCTCGTGCCGACGAGGACAAAATCTCGCAGGCCCTTCATAGGATCCTCGAGGAAGACCCTTCGCTGCATTTTGACCGCGACCCGCAGACAAAGGAGTTCATCCTGTCAGGATCCGGCCAACTCCATATCGAGACGGTCGTCAAAAAACTTGAACAGCGTTATCACGTCGAGGTGACGCTGCATCCGCCCAAGGTCCCGTATAAGGAAACGATCACGGCGACGGCCGAGGTCCAGGGCCGTCATAAGAAACAGTCGGGCGGCCGGGGGCAATTTGGCGATTGCAAGGTCATCTTCGAGCCATTGGAGCGGGGAGCGGGGTTTGAGTGGGTCGACAAGATCTTTGGCGGATCCGTGCCGCAGAATTTTCGCCCGGCGATCGAGAAAGGAATTATCGAGGCCGCCGCGAGCGGCTCTGTTGCGGGCTATCCGCTGATCGATTTTAAGGTCACGCTCATCGACGGTAGCTTTCACGCGGTCGATTCGGACGAGCACTCGTTCCGGGCCGCTGGACGCAAGGCGTTCCGGGCGGCGATGGAAAAGGTGCGTCCGACACTGCTCGAACCGATCATGGACGTCGAGGTCTTTACGCCGCAAGAGGTCGCGGGCGACATCATGGGCGACCTCAATTCACGTCGCGGCCGCGTCGGCGGTATGGAGGTCCGCGGCAAACAGCAGGTGATCAAGGCAAAAGTGCCGCTCTCAGAGATGCTCGATTACCAGTCGAAATTAAACTCGGTCACGCAAGCCCGCGGCTCGTACCACATGCAGTTCTCGCACTACGACCCGCTCCCCGGCAACCTCGCCCAAAAGGTCATCGACGAAGCCGTCGCCGCCGGGCGCGTGAGGGCTCACGAGGAAGATGAGTAAGGAGTATTGGAAAACATATCTTCATCAAACGTCGTATATGCTTTTCCATCATCGGACGAACCTCAACGATCAAAATAGGAGTTTTTTCATGAAGCGACTGATCCCTGTATTCATCCTGCTTTTCGCAGCAAGCGTTACATTCGCGCAAGTCCGTCCACCCGTGCCGAGGCCCAGTCAAAAGATGACGATCTCGCAGACGGTCGGCTCGACGGACATCTCGATCACCTATAGCCGGCCGGCGGTAAAGGGCCGGACTATTTGGGGCGACGCTCCCGAGACAATGGCGTCGCGTGCCAAGGGAGAAGCCACTCTAGACGATCAGAACGCGCGAAAAGCGGGTGAGCCGATCGTCCCTTGGGGGCACGTTTGGCGTGCGGGTGCTAACGAGGCAACACTCTTCTCGGTCGCGGACGACGTGCTTATTAACGGGCAACTCCTGCCCGCGGGTAAGTACAGCTTTCACACCATACCAACCAAAGACGGCAACTGGACGCTCGTCTTTAATAAGGACGACGGTCAATGGGGCAGCTTCACATACGACGCCGCCAAAGACGCGCTTCGTGTGAAGACCAAGGTCGACGCCGCCCAACCCTTCAATATGGAGTTGCTGACGTACTACTTTGACCCCGTGACCGACGACACCGCGACCGTGCATTTACGTTGGGAGAAAATGGATGTCCCCTTCACCGTCAAGGTCAAGGACGTCGTGACCTCCACCATCAACCATCTCAAGACTTATCTTGCCGGTGCGAAGGCCGATGACCCCGCCCCGTCACTGAACGCGGCGCTCTATGCTAAGTCGGTAAAGCGCGACGAGGCGACGGCGTGGTTTGAGCAGTCGCTTAAGATCAATGACGGACTCATCGCGACCAAGGAAACGATGCAGAACCTCGCTCGCAGGGCAAATATCCTCGCTAACCTCGGCCGCGGGCCCGAGGCGATCGCTGCAGGCGAGAAAGCCATCGCCGCAGGCAAGGCCACCGGTGCGGATACGACCGCACTGGAGAAACGCGTCGCTGATTGGAAGGCC
>DASYKW010000151.1:0-22229 GCA_035995005.1 Pyrinomonadaceae bacterium | reverse complement strand
GTTGACGGTCGCAAAATTAGCATACGTAAACATTGTTTCGATTTAGATTGCCTACTTAATTTGCGATCATCATTATTCAAAATCCCCGAAACGAGCACCGGAAGCGTTCTCGTGTGGGAGTTCGATGGTAACCCGGAAGTCGAATTCAAAGCTTTCGTGGAAGAACGGGGATTGACTGGCCTCCTATTCGAAGAATTGTGGAATTCGGACCTCTAGCTGACGATGCTTACCGACCCAATAGATGAATGGTACCTAATCGGGTCAGCCTGCAATTCTTTTGGACTTGACGGCTATCTTACGACGATGCCACGCAAGCGGCGGCTGGAGGTCGAGGGCGGACTTTTACCAGGTGAATCACGCGTGGGAATGACCGCCGGACATCTTTCATTCGGACGGCGACCCCCACAAATTCCTCTCGCTCCTCGCCGCTCAAAAGGAAAAGACTTCATTCTTCTTCTACGCCTATTGCCTGATGACAAATCCTTAGAACGGCGGGGTTCATGGGATCATAAAACTATGTCTCTTGACAATGGGACGGCGTTTCTGCTATGATACGATCACTCGCTCGTGCGGGTCGATCTTTGATAATCAGAGCGGAGCGACGCTCCAAAAAATGTTTTTTGAAAAAGTGCTATTTTTGAGGTTGCGGCGACCGCAACTCATTTGTTTTCAATGACTTCCCTGTCCCAAGGCCCCCTGGGACAAGCCTGGGACAGCTGGGACAAGAATTCGCTAACTCTGCAGATGCAACGAGTTAGATTTTTCCTGTCCCACGCATCTTGCCACTCGCAGACCAATGCGTGGCGCCAAACTGACGGGGTCAGACATGCGATTCTCCAGCCCTCAATCGCTCAATTCGCGAGTCCCGGATAGTACCGCCATGATGTTTTGAAATCCTTGCTCAGTTTTTGGCTGGTGAGGATGGCACGCATTAGTTCGACGGGGATCTGGCCTTCGTGGAGGATGGAGTCGTGAAACTGCTTGTCGGTCATTTTTTTAGAGTCCACGAGGTCGTGATGGAGCTGGTAAAATTGCAGACCGCCCATCATGTAGGCGATCTGGTAGAGAGGACCGTAATCGCCGCTCAGGGACCGCCGCACCTCGCCGAGAGCGTTCTCGCGTTCGTGCCCGACCTTGTTGACGAGCAGATCGACACACTGCTCAGGCGTCCAGTTGCCAAGGTGAAAATTCAAAGAGAAAATGATCCTCGCCGCGCGATGCGACCTCCAAAACAACGCCCCGATCTTGTCCTCAGGCGTTTTTTGAAAGCCCTTGTCCCACATCAGGAATTCCCAGTACAACGCCCATCCCTCGACCGAGAACGGCGTGTAAAAAAGCTGGCGATACGGCCGGTAACGCGCGGCCATATAGCCCTGCAGATGATGGCCGGGAATAAGCTCGTGAAAGACGGTCGCGCGTGAGAAGTGAGGATTGTTGCCCCGCATCGACATCATCTTTTGCTCGTGCGTCATCCCGTCCGTCGGGTATGAAACGAGGATCGTCTCGCCGCCTAAAAAGAATGGTGCAACGAGCTGCCGCTCGGGCGTCATCATCTCCATCTTCCAGCCGTCGCGGGCGAGCTTTGGCACGGTCACGAGGTCCTTTTTCTCGACAAAATCGATCGCCTCGTATGCGAGCGTTTTTATCAGGTCGGGCTGCTTGCCGGGCTCAACATACTTTTGCTTGACAGCCTCGATGGCCTTCATATAGTCGTCGCCGTAACCCATCTCACGCGACGCTTTTTTAAGCTCCTTTTGGCACCATTCCCATTCCTTGTCCGCGATCTGCAGCAGCTCCTCGGGCGTGTACGGGATCATCTCGTACTGCAGCTCCGCGAGTAACGCTTCCCTGCCGATCGGATCGCCGATGATCGTCGTCTTGTCGTCCGGCTTAATGCCTACGAGCTTCTCGGTGACGAATTTCTGATAATCGCCAAGCGCCGTGTCTACTGCCTTGTACGGAGACTCGTTCCACCAGGTGAACATCGGATCGTAGCCGTTGTGATAGGTGTACCAATTCTTGAGAACGCTCCGAAGCTGTGCGATCGTCCGAACGGCGCGGTTAGCGACAGTGCGTTTTGGCTTTTCGGTGTCGGCTTTTTCGAATGACTTCTGCGTCGCGTCGATGGTCTTTTTGAGGTCGTTGAGCAGGCTTGCCGTCTTGGCGGGATCGATGTCGGCGAGCGTTCGCCGCTCGTCCTCGAGGTCGTCGATCGTCTTTGCAAAAGGCATCAACGAGGCCATCTCGGCCATCTGTGCCTCGCGGCGCGTCTGCTCGCGCATCTCGTGCTCGAGATAATTCTTGAGCAAAAGGTAGTCGATCTGCTCTTGCGTGTTCAGCTTGTCAAAGTCCGTCGAGGCAAGCGTTGTAAGATACTCCGAGAACAGTGCCTTTAGCCGCGCTCCTCTCGCCGCACTTGCCGGAGCGGTGTAATAGCGGTCGAGGATCCCATAGTCCTCGCTAAACTTCTCGATGACCCCGCGTATCCGTGACGGCGGGTCGTTATAAACAGCGAGATCGTTGCCTTGCGATGCCGACATTTGGGCACATAACAACGCCAAAATACATGCAGTCAGAAACCTTTTCATCGAGTTTTTTTTCTCCGGTCATACATTGTAAACCAGAGACGCGAAATGTCCGTCTACAGGCCGGCATCGAGCCGCTGATAATACCCGGCGTCGGCAACCATAAAGAGAAAGTCTTCGCCGTCGCGAGTGACGCGAGTGACGCCCTCGGGTTTGATCTTTGAGTCAAGCATCGTGATCTTTTTCGGCGCGCCGGTGAGATCCCATGTCCAGAGGGCGAAGTCGGTCCTTTTTTCCGACGTAGTGGCACCGGAAATAATGAGGAATTGTGAAGTCTTGTCGTCGTACTCGATCGTGCGGACCGCCTGGCCCTCAAGATCGACCGTCATTGGCTCGCCAAACGTAATGCTGGCGGCATCGAACTTCCCGTCGGCAAAAGTCACCGGAATAACCACGGCCTTATTGTCGATAAGCGGCGAACGCAGGCCCAGCAGCAATCGCTTTCCATTCGGATCCCATGCAAGACCCTCAATGTTGAGACCGTCATCGGCTCCCTTTGCGGAACCGGCCTTTGCGATAGCTGGCACCTTTTTTATGAGGACCTCGCGCAGACCGGAGATCGACTCGACGTCGCCTGCCTTTTTTGCGGCCGCGTCATAAGTAAATCGCACCAGCCCGGCGCCGCCGGACGCCTTGGGATGCGACTGCGAACCGACAACATAGTAGTTAGTGCCGTCCGAGGTGATGTCTTCGGGATCTTCGACATTCACGCCGAGCGACACAGGCGTTGGTTCGCCTGTAACATTGCCGTCCGCATCGAGCGTAGCCGAGAAGATCTTGTCGGAATGTTTATCGTCGACGAAGAGCACCTGATCTGTGCCCGGAACATACGCGACGCCCGAAGACTCGTGAGCCTTGTCGGTCCATTTAATGGCTTCTTTCGCTCCCGACGAATTTTTCGACCCTTTTTTGTCGGACTTTTTATTGTGTTCGGCCTTGGAAGTGTCGTTGTTAGCAGGTCCGCCGCATCCGCAGTAAAAGGTCGCAGCGATTACCAGTACGCCACTGAGCAGCGAACACGTGGAAATTGATCTCATGTTACCCCTTGATCTCTATTGTTAGCCTGCTAATTCATTTAGAAAGCTCACACCGTCCTCCAGCTCGACGCCAAAATTCTCGGCGATCGTCTGGCCGATGTCGGAGAGCGATTGCCGAGTGCCGAGCGAGACGCCCGGCGTAGCCGTTTTGCCATAAACAAGCAGTGGCACGTACTCGCGAGTGTGGTCGGAGCCGTCCTTGGTCGGGTCGTTGCCATGATCGGCGGTAAGAATAAGCAGATCATCGTCACGCATGGCCGTCATTATCTCGGGGAGCCGCTCATCAAAGCGTTCGAGGGCCTTTGCATATCCCTCGGTGTCGCGGCGATGGCCGTAAAGCATGTCAAAATCAACCAGGTTGCTGAATATCAGCCCGTGTGAATCGGCCTTTAGGGCATTGATCGTCTGGTCGGTGACCTGCTCGTTGTTCTTGCCCGTCAGGTCCTCGGTCACACCCATCGAATCGTAGATCGATGCGATCTTGCCGACGCAGACGACGTCGAGTCCGGCGTTTTTCAGAAGCGGGAGCAGATTCTTAACGGGCGGAGGCACGGCGTAATCGTGACGGTTCTCAGTTCGTTTGAAATCGGCGGCGTTATTGCCGAGGAACGGCCTTGCGATCACACGCCCGACCTTGTCCTCGCCCTGCAAAATGCCGCGAGCGATCTCGCATATCTCATAGAGGCGATCGATGGGAACGACTTCCTCATGCGCCGCGATCTGAAAGACAGAATCGGCCGACGTGTAAACGATCGGTTTGCCGGTAGCGACGTGCTCCTCGCCAAGCTGCTTGATGATCTCGGTCCCGCTCGCTGGTATGTTGCCAAGCACTCCGGGCACTTTAGCCTCCGCCACAAACCGGTCGAGGACGCGCGGCGGGAAGCCGTGCGGAAATGTCGGGAATGCCTTTTCGAGAATGATCCCCGCCATTTCCCAATGTCCCGTTGTCGTATCTTTGCCGTTGGATTTGAGCGTGCATTTGCCGTAAGAACCGATCGGAGCGTCGATTGCCGCGAGGCCTTTGAGCGGCATGATGTTGCCGAGGCCCAGCCTTTGCAGATTTGGCAGGTCGACCCTTCGCGATTCCAGGATATGGCCGATCGTGTCTGCCCCGGCGTCACCCCAGCTTGCGGCGTCCGGCATCTCGCCGATACCCGCCGAGTCCATCACCATCAGACAAATTCGTCGAAAACTCTTGCCCATAATGTATGCCTAGATTTTAACGTTCAAAGGAATCAGTTGCCAATCGTAACGGACGTCACGGATAATACGTCAGGCCTGCGGCCCGATCGTGTGAAAAATACTACGCGCAGACAGTTCCTGAGAGGAACGATCACGGCGGGGGCTTTGGCGGCATTCGGCGGGCTGACCGCCCGACTGGATCGGTTCAACGCATTCGGGGAACGTGCCTTCGCAAACGATCTGTCGCCGTACGGACCGCTGGGCCCGGTCGCCTCCGTAAATACGGGAGAGACATTGCTCTCTCTGCCCGCGGGCTTTCAGTACAACGTTCTCGGCCGAACCGGTTCGGCGATGACAAATGGTGCACCTACGCCGAAGCTGCATGACGGAATGGCGGCATTCTCGCTTCCGTCGAGGCCTGATTCCTGGGTGCTGGTCCGAAATCACGAGGTCGCCGACATCAACGGGACGAGCGGTATCGTTACTGGAACGCCGTCCTACGATGCTGCAGCCGGCGGCGGAACGACGACGGTCGTTGTCGACAAACAGACTCGTTTGATCACGGAATCGTTTGCGAGCCTAGCCGGCACTGTCCGCAATTGCGCCGGCGGCCGGACCCCATGGAATACCTGGATCAGCTGCGAAGAAACTAACGTCGGCACCTCGAATGGATTTGGAAAGCCGCATGGATATTGCTTTGAGGTCACGCCGTTACAGCCTTCGACACCGGTTGCTCTGAAAGCGATGGGGCGTTTTCGTCACGAGGCCGTTGCGGTCGAGCTCCTGACGGGAATCGTATATCTCACGGAGGACAATGATCCCGCGGGGTTCTACCGGTTCCTCCCGGCAAAATACGGGCAGCTCTCGCTTGGAGGCCGACTGCAGATGTTGGCTGTTTCCGGCCGCGCAAATGCGGACCTCCGAACCGGCCAGACCTCTGGTCAGCGGATGATCGTCGAGTGGGTGGATATTGGCGATCCGGATCCGTCCGCGGCGGAGACAGATCTCACTGCCGTATTTTCCCAGGGAGCAGGATCGGGTGGCGCTACATTTCGGCGGCTCGAAGGATGTTTTGCCGGGCGCGGTTCGATCTCTTTTACGTCAACGACGGGCGGGAATGCCGGTTTCGGACAAGTCTGGCGGTACGATTCGCGAGTCAAGTCAAGATTCGGCCATCTGACGCTCGTCTTCGAATCTCCTGACCCCGCGGTCCTCGACCTTCCCGACAACATCTGTCCCGGCCCTCGGGATTCGATAGTGCTCTGTGAGGACGGGTCGAACGGCAACTACGTCCGGCTATTGTCCCGGGCAGGCTCGATCGCGGATCTTGCACAAAATATCACTCCGGGGTTTGAAGCGTCTGAATTCGCAGGCAGCACATTCTCGCCGGACGGGCGAACGCTGTTCGTCAATATTCAGACGCCGGGCATCACTTTGGCGATCTGGGGCGCTTGGTAGTCATTAATGAGTCGGGGCGGTGTAGCCGTCGCGGGCTCGGACGACCGTGCCCTTGGGTTGGCCGACGACATCGACCTTGATCTGGCGATAGGAACCGTCTCGTTTTTCATTAGACGGGTAGTAGCCGATCGTGTACTTTGTGCCGATCTCGTCGGCGACACCTTTGAACGCCGCGCGGGCCTCGGTGAGGTCGCCGACGGGAAAGACCTTGCCGCCGGATGTCTTTGCGAGGTCGTCCATTTGAATGTCGGCGATCTCGTAAAGCCGCTTGCTCACGGCGAGCCTTTCGAAATCGCCGAGTCCACAGAAGTTAACGGCGCGTTCGTTTCCCTTACCGCCGATGCTGCGGTAATAGCGACGGATCTGGGCGGCTGAGAAGTGCACGGCACTCTGACAATCGCCGAGAAGCTGGGCTTCAAAGTCGTCACGCGTGTCGACCCGTATGAAAAAACTAATGAGGCCTCGCTGCTCGAGCTCTTCCTTTGTCGCGTCAAACTCTTCAACGCTCGAGGAATCCACGCCGTCGGTCAACCCTACAAGGGCTCGACGGCCACGAAATTGCTCGCCAGGCGGATCTCTAAAGACCTTATTCACAACCTGCAGCAAAGCGTCATAAAGCGGCGTGCCGTTGCTGGTCGCAGCACGTGAAAGTGCTCCGGTCAGTGTCCGTCTGTCGCTCGTCAATTCGCTGAGGACTTCAGGTACGGCGAATGCCGACTTGGCATCGCGGGCGGTGTTGAAGGAGATGATCGCGACTCGGTCGCCGGGACGGAGGCTGTCGATAAAATACTGAGCAGACCTCTTTATCAGTGCCAGGTCGTTTCGCGTAGATCCCGAAGTATCGAGCAGCAAAGCCACCTCGAACGGGTCAGCGGTCGCCGAAAAGTCAGCGATCTCCTGCTTTTTACCATCCTCGTAGACGACGAAATTCGACTTCTTAAGCCCGCGAATTGCCACGCCGGCCGGCGTCGTAACGGCGATCGGCACATCCACGAGTTGCGTGTCGATTCGTATGACATCGTCCTTGGGGTCCTGAGCAAATGACAGCGAGGGGAGGATAACGGCCGCCATTGCGATGAATAGAGTCAGAATAAAACGCATTCGTTCCTCGAAAGTAGCGAGAATTGTAGCAAATAAAATTTATTCAGGAGGTGCCTCAAAACCGCTTTTTGGCCTAGAAATTCGATTTCCATATGGTATGATTCTGCCCAAGTCGCTTTTCGTTTACTGCAATGGTTTCGGGTTACTCGCCAAGGGCGAGAACCGTTTCACGATGCTGAACTAGCGCGGTCTCTATCCAAAGGTGAGGTTTATGAATATGAAGCGAGTTTTTTGGGGCTTAGTAGTAGTTGCTGCGGTCGTCGGATTTTTAACATGCCGCGATAATGTTTCCGCACAAACTGCGGCATCTCCACAGTCGCCGTCGGCGACCGTGCTGGCCCTCTGGACTTTTGAAACGGCGCCTCCTCCTGACACGACCGACTCAACGACTTGCCCGACGGTTGCCGCTGATAGCGGCGCGCTGGTCGCCGGATCTTTGTTCTCAGCCGTGCACGGTAACGCTGCTACGGACTGGACAACTCCTACCGGGAACGGATCTGCCAACTCAGTCAGCGCGAACACTTGGGGGGTCGCCGATTATTTCCAATTTAAGTTCAGCACGACCGGCTATACGGGCATCAGTGTTGCCTGGGATCAAATAAGCAGTAGCACGGGACCGCGGGACTTCAAGGTTCAATACAGTACGGACGGCACCAATTTTACAGATGCAACAGGTACAAACAGCACTTATGTTGTACTTGTGAATGCTTCTCCAAATACCTGGAATGGGACTACGCCAGTAGCAGCATCATCCTACACGCTAGATCTTAGCGGTGTTACGGCCTTAAACAATCAGCCAACTGTGTACGTAAGACTTGCTCTTACCTCGACGGCGAGCGCTGGCGGTGCAACTATAGCTGCCGGAGGTACGGGTCGTATCGATAATTTCGCCGGTTCCGGTACGAGCGCAGGGCCTCCGGCTCACGTTCAGCACTTTGTTGATTTTGACGGCGACGGGAAGACCGACTATTCGGTGATTCGCGATGAGGTCGTTGGAGCTAACCAACATCAGAGGGTCTGGTACAACTTGCTCAATACAAATACCTTTACCTACACGGTGACGAACTGGGGACTTACTACTATCGACTTTGAAGAGCCTGGCGACTTTGACGGAGATGGAAAGAGCGACATAGCGGTATGGCGTTCGTCCACCAATTCTTACTATATCCTTCGGAGCCAGGACCAAACTTTTCAGAGCTTTACGTTTTCAGCCGGTGGCGCCGATCCCGGCATTGTCGGTGATTATAATGGTGATGGGAAGGCGGACCCTGCCGTGATCGATTTTACCGGCGGCACTTCGGTTTGGAAATACATCCCATCGGCGGGTACTGGGGCCGGAATCGAAGTTCAGGTCATATGGGGTTACGACTCGGACTTTCCCGTCGCAGGCGACTTTAACGGCGACGGAAAGGCCGACTTCTGCGCACAGCGCGATCTGAATGACCCAGATCACCATGCGGCATTCTACATCCATTACGGCGACGGCGTGAATGTCCCGCCGGTTCAGGTTGTCAATCAGACGGCTTATTTCGGTCGTATTGACGACTCCGTAGTTCCCGGCGACTACGATGGCGACGGAAAAACCGATGTAGCCGTCGCGATAGCTGGGGCTACCAACTATGAATGGTGGTATGCAAAGAGCAGCTCCGGCGGGGCTCCGACCTATCTTACGTCATGGGGTCTCGCGTCCGGTGACAGGCTCACACCGGGTGACTATGACGGTGACGGCAAAACGGATCCCGCAGTGTGGCGTACAAGCAGCGGTTACTTCTACGTGTTTGGCAGTCAGGCCGGAAACGTGATCGCCGCCAATTGGGGCAAGACGGGTGACATCCCTACCGCGGAATATAACAACCATTGATCAGCTTGACGTGGGACAAAAAAAGAGCCGGGTAAATGCCCGGCTCTTTTTTGTTGATCTTATGTGAGTCTAGACGTACTTATCGATGACCCTTGCGATGGCCTCGCGGGTCACGGCTCCGACGATCCGTTCCTGCTCCTGGCCGCCTTTAAAGAGGATCAGTGTCGGAATGCCTCGAATGCCGTACTGCTGAGGCACGTTCAACTGCTCGTCCACGTTCATTTTGTAGACGCTCGCCTTGTCCTTGTATTCCTCGGCGATGGCCTCAACCGTCGGAGCGATCATCCTGCACGGTCCGCACCATTCGGCCCAAAAATCGACGAGCGTCGGCTTTTCCGAATCCAAGATGTCGGTTTGAAAGTTAGTGTCTGTTGCCTCTTTAGCAAATTGTCCCATCATGTTCTCCTGTTAGAAAAGTCTTTTGTATAAATTCTATCCGACCAGCTATCTGCGTAAAAGTTTGAAAGCCTGGTTCCAGCTGTTGCTCTTGATCGCGTAGTTTACCCACAGCGATGCGAGGGCCTCGAGAAAGAATGCCTGATCTATGCCGCCTACATCGACGACGTCCCAGCCAAATTCCGCGATCAGAGTCGTCGCCTCGGCTTTTGCTACATCGCTGTCGCCTGCGATGAAGTGCGTGGCCTTTTCACCGTTAAAGTCCGGATCGGTCATCACCGCAACGCCTATAGAGTTGAAAGCCTTTACAACGTTTGCCTCGGGCAGTAGCCGCTGGACCTGCTCACCCAGGGAGTTACCAACGGTGGCCGTAAATCTCGGCGGCGGCCCTTCGGAAAAATCCATCGGGTTGGAAAGGTCGATCACCGTCTTGCCGGCAAAATTTTCACGCCCCGCAAGATCGATCGCCGACTCAAGGCCGGTGGCATGTACACTCAGAAAAATGATATCGCCAAACGCAGCCGCCTCAGCAAACGTGCCGACCGACGCCCCGTCGCCTGCGTTCGTCAGCCACTCGCCGAGCTTCGACGGTTCGCGCGTACCGAGCATCACTGTATGCCCTCGGGCGATAAAGCCGCTGCCCAGCACCTGGGCGACGCTGCCCGAACCTAATATCCCAAGCTTCATCAGTACCTCACCACGATCTTTCCCAGATGCGCTCCGCTCGCCATATAATGGAGGGCGTCGCGGATCTCGTCGAAAGCAAATTCCCTGTCGATCACAGGCCGCAGTTTGTTCTCCTCGATAAAAGCATTCATCTGTACGAACATCTCACGCGAACCGACAAAGATCCCCTGCATGCGAATTCCCTTCATGAATATCGGGATCGGGTTGAATTCGCCCGCCATATCGAGAGCACCGATCAGAGCGATGTGGCCGCCGATCCGAACCGCCTTCACCGATCTTGTCAACGTTCCCGTGCCGCCGACCTCGATCACGTGATCGACGCCGCGACCCTCGGTCAATTCGAGCACCGCTTTGTCCCAATCCGGCGTGACGCGATAATTTATCGTCTCGTCGGAGCCCAGATCACGGATCCGAGCGAGCTTTTCGTCGCTGCTCGATGTCGAGATCACACGCGCACCACGCGCCTTTGCAAATTGCACGGCGAAGACAGAAACTCCACCGGTCCCGAGCGTTAACACGGTATCGCCCGGTTTTACCCCGCCCGAAACCGTCAATGCATGCCACGCCGTTACCGCCGCGCAAGGCAGCGTCGATGCTTCTTCGAGTGAAAGATGCACGGGAGCAGCAACGACCGCATCTTCAGCGAAGGTCGCATATTCACGTACGACTCCATCACTACCGCCGGCCCCGATCGCCGTCTTAGACTTCTCGGCGGACGGCCCGTCGTCGACCCAGCCCGGGATGACGCAGGAGCAGATCCGATCACCAACCTTCCATTTCGTGACGCCCGTACCGACCTCTACGATCTCGCCGGCCGCGTCGGATAGCGGTATCGCGGGCAGCCACATCCGCGGGTTGTACGTCCCACTCACGACCATGACATCCCGGTAGTTGAGCGAGGCAGCGTGGAGCTTCACCATCACTTCACCGTCGGCGGGCGAGGGAATGTCCCGCTCGACCTCAACGAGCTTATCGATGCCGAATTCCTGTATCTCGAAAGCCTTCATCAATTCTCTGCTACCGACACCAGAACGCTTGCCAGCGTGTATTCGCCGAGCTTTTCTCCAACGCTTCTGTCGATCTCTTTTTGCAGGTTACAGAGTACAGCCTCAATGTTGCGGCCGACCGGACAATCCTGATTCGGCGCGCGGCCGTGTAGAGCAAACACCTCGCCGCAGGAAACCGCGTTGTAAATATCACACAGCCTGATCTCTAAAGGCACTTTCGCGAGTTTGGTCCCGCCCTGAGCTCCCGTCTGAGATGCAACGAGGCCGGCCTGATTCAGCTGGCTCAACAAACGGCGAATGACGACGGCGTTGGTGTTCACACTACAAGCTATCGACTCGGATTTCAGGTTTGCGGTGCCCGCCCTCGCCAAGAGGGTCAACACGTGCACCGCCATTGAAAACTGACTATTAGCCGCCATCGTCTGTAACAAGTATAGTTACAGTTGATAAGAGTGTCAAGAGTTGACGTTGAGGAAACAAAAAACGCGAACTTGAATGATCTCAAATTCGCGTCTTCCGTGCTTTTAGCGGTTGTTCTCGTTAATTCCCTGCCGGTGGCAGTTTGATCTCGCGGCCGGACCCAAGAACCGAAGTTGTCAGAAGGCCGTTGAATTTCGCTATCTCTACAGCATCCGACCTTTTCAGCCGTTCAGCGAGTTTCTGTACCGTTTCACCAGCCTTCGCCTTTACAGTCTGAACACCGCTGACCCCCGAGACATTTGCCGGTCGTGAATAAACGATCGTCTGAACGTTATTGCTGTTCATCGGCACGATCACTTTACCCCTCGGAGCAGACATACCGGGATTTGCTGCCATTAGCTCGTTAACACTCACACCCGTGCGGTTTGCGATCACTTGCCAAGTCTCCCCGGCGGATGTGCTTGCGACATTCGTATTGTTGATCTGGGCAGCCGGAACACGCTTAAAGATCGCAACGACTTCTTTTGCCTTACCGGCCGGCACGTTAACTATGTACGGCTGCGGTGGCGTCGTGTTGCCGCGGAGATGCGGGTTGAGGTATCGCAGATACTGGACGCTCGTGTCCGAGGCCTGTGCCAGCATACTCAGGTTCGTAGAGCTTGGAACGCGTACGCGGTCGTAAACAAGTGACGGAGCAGGGCGGATATGTCCAAAACCGTACTCGTTAGGATTGTTAGCGATCAGGATCGTGGCGAGGATGTTAGGAACGTAATTACGCGTCTCCTGCGGCAGATATGGGAAGGCGATCCAGAAATTCTCGGCACCCGCACGGCGGACCGCTCGATCTACATTGCCTTCACCCGAGTTGTAGGCCGCCATCGCAAGCTCCCAGTTGCCGTGATAACGATCGGCCAGGAACTTCAAATATCGAGCAGACGCACGCGTCGCCTCGTCAAAACTGTTTCGCTCGTCAACGTATGCCGTACGCTGCAGGCCAAAGCGTGATCCTGTTCCGGGAATGAACTGCCAGAGTCCCGACGCGGCTGCCGACGAGAGTGCCGACGGCTTCCAGGTCGACTCGACCTGTCCGAGCCACGCAACGTTCTCCGGTACGCCTTCTTCCTTAAAGATGCGTCGCGCCATCCGCATGAACATCCCCGAACGATAAAGGCCGATCTCCATCGTCGTGCGGCCGCGGCCGCGGTAGTAATTGATGAACTGCTGGATCATTGGGTGCACCTGAAAGGAGAATCCCAATGACTTGTTAGCGACTGCGTACTGAATGTACTGATACTGCTGCTGAGCGACCGGGTCGTTCTCGACCTGCTGCTCATCGGCCGTCAGCTGGATCTTGGAGAGCTCGTCGAGGGGTGAGGGCTCAAATTCCTGAGAGTTGAAGCCAACCTTTAGCGGGGCAGGCATCTGAGTGCCGTTCACCGCAACCGTACTGTTCGCAGGGATAGTCGATTTCGGAGCGGTCTTTACCGCCTTCGCAATATTGTCGGCAAGCGCCCCGTCGATCTGCCATCCGCATGTCGCGGCCAGGTTCTTGACCTGTGGAGGCTGCGCGTCAGTCGGAAACTCGATCCTGTAAACCGTCTCGATCAGCTGGTTGTAGCACTGCTGCAGACGCTGCTCACGCTGAATGTTGAGCGTTGAATATAGAAAGACCTCTACGGACTTGTTAAATTTCTCACCCGCCACCTGACGATTGTCGTCCGAGAATGCGAGTAAGCCCTCCTTAAAGGATGTTCCGGATTCCTGCAGTACGCGGTTCACCGCGTCCTGAGCCTTTGCGACCTCTGGGGTACTCGTATCGTTGCTCGAACGCGTACTCGTGACCTGCGCCTGAGCAAGTCCAAGCAAGGCAGTAAGTATTGCGAAGAGAGTTAGGATCCTGGGAAAAGACTTCATCGATCTTCTGTATTCGTATCTAATATGTATTTTTAACGTCCGATAGTATTAAAAGTTCCCGTGAAGAAGACCGGTGACCGTGCCGCCATCACGAACAGTTATAATACCACGCAATAAAACTTATGGTCAACGCTGAAAGTGCCCGTCAAATAAGGGGATTCAGCGATTTTACGCAGCATTTGCCGCCTTGCTCCGAGCCTTGGACACCGGTTTCGCATCTCTGAGAGCCGTCTCGAATACCTGACTCACCGTCTCGACAAAGATAAAGTTCAAATCGTCTCGAACTTCCCGCGGAAGGTCCTCGAGATCGCGTTCGTTGGCCGCCGGAAGAATAACCGTCTTGATCTTTGCGCGGCGTGCCGCGAGCAACTTTTCTTTGACGCCACCTACCGGCAGCACGTTGCCGCGTAATGTGATCTCACCCGTCATTGCTACCTCTTTACGCACCGGCCGCTGCGAAAGCACTGAAACTAAAGCAGTTGCCATCGTAATCCCCGCGCTAGGGCCGTCCTTTGGAATGGCTCCCTCGGGCAGGTGAATGTGGATATCGTAGTTTTCAAGGATCGCTTCGTCGATCCCGAGCTCCGTCGATCGTGCCTTTGCATATGAGAAAGCCGCCTGAGCCGACTCCTGCATCACCTCGCCGAGCTGGCCGGTGAGCATGAGCTTGCCCTTGCCCTTTGTTTTCAAGGCTTCGATAAAGAGAATATCGCCGCCGACGGCTGTCCAGGCAAGTCCTGTGACGGTCCCGATCTGGTCTTTTTTGAGGGCCCCTTCAGTAAATATCCTAGGCACGCGAAGATAATCCTTCAGGTTTTCGATCGTGATCTTCATCGCCTTAAAGGTGCCCTCTCCCTCCGCTTTTGAGCGAGCGACCTTGCGACATACCTTGCCGATCTCACGCTCTAGCTGTCGAAGACCTGCCTCCTGCGTGTACTCGCCGATCATTTTGGCCACGGCCTTACGGTCAAAGCGGACGTCATTTTTGGCTAGGCCGTTCTCCTCGATCTGCTTCGGAATAAGGTGTCGCTTCGCGATCTCGACCTTCTCCTCCTCGGTGTAGCCGGTCAGGGAGATGGTCTCCATCCGGTCGCGAAGAGCCGGCTGCACGGTATCGAGCATGTTAGCCGTCGTCATGAACATTACGTTCGAAAGGTCGAATGTGACACCGAGATAATTGTCGCGGAATGACGAGTTTTGCTCCGGATCTAGTACTTCGAGCAAAGCGCTCGATGGGTCGCCGCGAAAGTCCGCCCCGACCTTGTCGATCTCGTCGAGCATGATAAGAGGATTGTTAGTCCCCGCCTGCTGTATCGCCTGAATGATGCGGCCCGGCATCGCTCCGACATATGTGCGGCGGTGCCCTCGGATCTCTGCCTCATCATGCAGCCCGCCGAGCGACAATCGGACAAATTTACGGTTGAGGGCACGTGCTACCGAGCGTCCGAGCGAGGTCTTGCCCACGCCCGGAGGGCCGACGAGACACAGGATCGAACCTTTCGGCTTTTCCCTGAGCTTGCGAACGGCTAGGGACTCGACGATGCGTTCCTTTACGCGCTCAAGCCCGTAGTGATCCTCGTCGAGGATCTTCTCCGCCTTTTTGAGGTCAAGATTGTCCTTCGACGCCTCAGACCACGGAAGGTCTACCATGATGTCGAGCCAATTTCGAAGCGTGGCCGTTTCGGCAGTGTCGGGGTGCATCCGCTCGAGTTTTTTGAGCTGGCGAAGAGCCTCTTCCTCAGCACCCTCGGGCATTTTGACCTTTAATATCTTGTCGCGATATTGCTCGATCTCCTCAAAGAGTTCATTCCCCTCACCAAGCTCTGACTGGATCGCCTTGAGCTGTTGCCGGAGAAAGTATTCCCGCTGCGAACGGTCGATATCGGCTCGCGCTTGACTGTTGATCTCCTGCTGGACCGTGAGAACGTCGATCTCCTTACTGAGAAGCTCGTTGACGCGTCGCAGCCTTGGATTGGGCTCCTCGATATCTAGAACGCTCTGGGCATCCTCGACTTTTAGCTCGAGATTCGATGCGGCGAGATCCGCGAGGCGCCCGGCGTCGTCAAGATTCGCGATGATCGCGAGGACCTCGGGCGAGATGTTCTTACCCAATGACGCAGCACGGTCCATCGAGCCGCGGACATTCCGCACCAATGCCTCGACCTCGAGGGAATTATCCGTTCCCATCGGCTCGGATATTTGCGTAACGCTGCCTTTCACCCATGGCCCGCTTCCGTCGATCCGGTCGACACGGCACCGCGAGAGTCCTTGGATCAGAATGCGTATGCGGCCATCGGGCAGCTTGAGCATCCGCATGATGATCGCGACCGTCCCGACGGTATAGAGGTCGTCCTGCTCGGGCTCCTCTTTGTTGACGTCTTTTTGCGAGACGAGCAGGATCATTCTGTCTTTCGACAACGCCTCCTCGACCGCGCGGATCGACCTGTCCCGCGACACAAACAGCGGGACGATCATGAAAGGGTAAATAACGATGTCCCGCAGAGGCAGCACCGGCAGCTCCTCAGGGATCTGCACCATCGGCTCGACAGCCTCGGCCTCGGCAAGCGCGACCGGGAATTCGTCTAGATCGACCATAAACTTTAATGTTAGGGGAATTGCGAGGCGAGGGCAAAAGCGGTTTTTTTTCGCCGGGGATAAATTCAGATGACGCCGATAATGAAAAATCTCGGTATCAGCGTTATCTGCGTTTATCCGCGGCTGGTCACTTTTTCTTCTTCTTCTTCTCCGCTGCCGTCTTTGCTCCGACCAGTCCTCGAAGCTCATCCATGAATTCCGACACATCGGCAAACTCGAGATAGACAGAGGCAAATCGCACGTAGGCGACCTTATCGAGGGCTTTTAGACGCCGCATAATGATCTTGCCAAGATCGCTCACCGGAAGTTCGCGGTCGAGCGAATCCTGCACATTTTTCTCGACCTCATCGACGATCTTCTCGAGCTGACCAGTCGAGACAGGACGCTTTTCTGCGGCTTTCAGCAGTCCGCTCAGGACCTTGTGCCGGTCAAAATGCTCGCGTTTGCCGTCTTTTTTGACCACCATGTACGGGATCTCGTCGATGCGCTCGTAGGAGGTAAAGCGGCGTCCGCAGCCGAGGCATTCGCGGCGACGGCGAATTGAATCGCCGTCCTTCGATTCACGGGAATCGACGACCTTGTCTTCGGCGTGTGAGCAGAATGGGCAGCGCATCAGCTTTCGGGGACGAAGTCGGGCGAATCAGACTCGATCTCGCGCTCTGCATTCTCGCTGGAGAGCAGGCTGCGGAACCTCTCGACACTGATATCGCCACGGACGAGATAATATAGCCCGAAAACAACCGCAGGGGCAAAGTAAACGAGATGCATGATGATCGACACCGCGGCGGCTACGTCCTGTCCAACGCCGAGAAGCAAAAGGCTGCCTGCCGTAGCGGCATGGAAGGCACCTGCCGCACCACCTGGCGTCGGCACTAGCGAGCCCATAGACGCGACTCCCATCACAAAGATCGAGTCGACGAAATTCAACGGCAGTCCAAAAGCATGCAGGACCATCCACGTCGGCACCGAGATCGCGAACCACAGCAGCAACGTCCAAAAGCTGACCCAGAGTATCTCTTTTAAACTGGCCAAGACCTTTAACGAGGTCGCTAATTGGCGCATCAGGCCGAGCACTATCGCCCGAATTCGCGTCGGGATGAATTTCCTATCCGTGATCCTCGAAAACCAGGCGATGATCGGCCCCGAGCGCCTCTCGTAAACGATCAGAAAGATTATAAAAAATACCGCCACCGCGAACAGAGCGTTACCTACCAGGCGGATGTAGGCATATTCCGCTTCGTGTCCGGCTCGTGTTTGAAACCAAATGAGACTCACGGAGAAGAAGGCGATCAGCGACGCAAGGTCGAATACGCGTTCCATTCCGATAGTGACGACCGCCGCACCCGGCCTAACGCGCCGATCGCGCATCGGCAGCCACATCGGCCGCACGATCTCGCCGGCCCGTCCGATCAGAAAAATGGCCGTAAAACCCACCGTCGTCGTTGCAAAGAGCTCGCCGATGGAGGAGTCGGTTATGGGCTTGAGCAGCACGTGCCAGCGGACCGCGCGAAGAAAATAGCCGAGGCAAATTATCGCGCTCGCAGCAAGGAGCCACAGTGGATCGGCGCTGCGCAGGCTGATGCTGACCTGTTGCCAATCGAGATTCCGGACAAAGAACCAAAGGATCAACGCCGTAATGGCGAGCAGAATTATGAACTTAAGATATTTGCGCAAGATGGTTGAGCTGCCTCGCCGTCATTTGGCCGAGGCCTGCGGTAATAAACAAGAACGATAACGTATTCATCGGGAAATGCTAAGTGGCTAGCCAGCCAAAAGAAAAACGGCCCCGACGGCCGCCTTTCCACTAAGAAAAACTCACGGTATCAATTGGGCGTAAAGTTTACGCTCATCGCGCTGTTGATCTGCATTGTCTGCGGTGTGAAGGAATAGCGCTTTGCCGACGCCGATATGGTGTAGCTCGTTCCAGTGAGTATACCGTCGAAGGAATAGTACCCGAACGAATTCGTGATCGCGGAGATGGGTGTTCCGCCGCTCGCAGCAATGCTCACGCGGACCAAGGCGATCCCGTCGCCGCCGGCCGTTGTTACCCGGCCGGAGACCGAGACAAACGAAGAGGCTAAGGGAGCTTGTACCTGGACCGTGATCGGAGCGCCTGTCTTATAGAATCCGATCGTCGCGTTTTGGACGGCCGGCGGACGATTGGAGTCGAACCGGAAGTTGTAGAGCGTTCCCCAGCGCAGCGCATTAGCGTTCTGGTTTTGAGCAAAGGTCTCGCTGCTCCATGTCATTGCTCCGTTTGCCTGTGACTGGGTCCACGGTGTGCTGCTAAAGCCCGCGTTCCCGACGGTACCGTCTCCCGACCATCCGGGATGCTGGGGCGGCATATGAAATCCGACATTGCTCATGACTACGCCCGCGCCCAAAGGCACGCTAAAGGACTGGATACCGCGATCCATATTTTGATTATAGATCGCGTATTCATAGTGCCAGACGCCCGCTGAGGGATTTGTAACTTTATAAGCCAAGCGTCCGATACCGTCCACACCCGGCGCAGGGTCGAGACTTACGGATGTTGAGCCCGCCCAGGCGCTGATGGCGGGTTTTCCTCTAAGGGTGGGTTCAGCAGCGACAGAACTAAAGGCGAACGGACTGCCCGTGCCAGTGACGGTAAACCGTCGGTGCGACACGTTGTTATACATATTGCACTGACCCGCATGTGATTGACACCAGGCATACTCATGCGGCGTGATGTATTGCCCCTCGGCATAGTAGAGGGCTCCCGCGTTCAAGCTGGTGTTGAGGTCACTAATCTCCGTCACTATTCGATGCGACGGCCCCGTGTGCGTGTGTCCAGTGTGGCTGTTCGGCGGCGTGGCGCCATCCGCACGCGGATAAGCACCAGTAAACGGGTTGATCCAGGCCCGCGAGCCGAGAGCATTATTCGTGCCCGCGTTCAGACTCGCGGAATACGGGTCGGAACACCCCGACCCGAGGTTGGAGCCACCGACACCGTTGCAGCCCAAATTGCAGATATTCTCTGTCAGCGCCAAGAAGGCATGTTTTACGCTTGACTGGCCGATCTGCTCGAAGCGGTCGGTGTTGCTCGCTCCGCCGCTCATTCGATATAGATTTTGAGGGATGACAGGGTGGTCGTTATCTGGCGTTTGGAACCAGTGCAGGTTCTGATCTCCGAAATTACACGAATCGGTGGCAACGGCAAGGCCGACCTGCGTTCCGAAACTGCTGCCGAATTGGGCAAGGCCCGAAACGTCCCCGACCATTACATCGGGGCCTGCGGTCGTGCCGGCGTCAGGAGCAGTCATTGGAGGCAGCTCATCAGCCGTCGTGTCTCCGTCTACGATCTGCGTCAGCTCGATGGTCTGCATGATCGTCGAGGAGTTGAAGTCGCCAACGACTGCACCGGCGTCGGCCTTACGGCCCAGACTAGCGGCAAACTCGTTCGAGATGAGCAAGCGTGCTTCTACTATGCTCAACGACGAGTCGGCCGGATCATAACTTATCTGCTCACCCTCGATGTTGAAGAAGACGAATCCAGACTTGGAATCACGCACCACCAGCTGATACTGGCCGCCCCATGGGAGCGACTCGATCATGAGCTGACGATAAGATCGAGCAAGCGGTCCCGGCAGGCTGGTCTCATTCTCGGGCGCAAGACGCATCGTACTCGGAAGCAGACCGCGAAATTCATCATTGAATACTATGGCGGTAAAAAATGCATTCATCTCGCTCTCAAATCGTAGCGAGGTGATCGATGGTTTCATGCCCGTCGTCCGCGCTCCAGTCAGCCGATTCATATCAAGATCCAACGAAACGTTGCCATTTGCGACGATCATTTTCTTGAGGGTCCCGGTATTGCCATCTGTCTTTGACGGAGCCACGTTCCGATCTTTGCCATCGGTAAAGAAGAGCAATAACGGTAGTAGTGCGATAAGGATCAGCTTCAACATACAAAACTTGGGTTACGGCCTGTAGGCTCTAAAAACTGGAAGACGGTTACCGGGGTTACGTAAAATGCACTTTCCTTTTACACTCTTTGAGGTGTTTTAATCAAGTTGTATTTGTGGATTGCCTCCCGCGTACGTGCAAACTCAGGAACAAATTCAGTCGGACTGCAGCTCACACGGAACGCGTCGTGAGCTCCCCGTTCTTGCCGATGTCGGCCCATCCGTCTCAACGCCACGAAAGTCGAAGACCAGCCGTTGGCGTGCCCTCGTTCTGATAGCGCTTACCGTGGCAATGGCCGCTCACGTCGTCCAATGGTGGTGGACAGGACAGACAGTGTCGCCGATCGAGCCATCGGAATCGATGTACACCCTCCAGCGGGGCTTTGTTAACGCCGGCTTCATCTTTTTTTCGCTGGCGATACTCGCGACGCTTATATTCGGGCGGTTCGTTTGCGGTTGGGGATGTCACATCGTTGCGTTGCAGGACCTGTGTGCATGGATGTTGAAAAAAGTCGGGGTGAAGCCTCGGCCTTTTCGTTCACGCCTACTCGTCTTCGTGCCGCTGATCGTGGCGTTATATATGTTCGTCTGGCCCGTCGCCGCCAGGTTTCTCGCCAAAGCACCGGACGACCCGCTCTTTCCACAGTTTACAAACCACATAGTTACGACAGAATTCTGGGCGACTTTCCCGACGATCGCGGTTGCGATCCCCTTTCTGTTCATCTGCGGTTTCATGACCGTTTACTTCCTGGGCAGCAAGGGTTTTTGTACATATGCCTGTCCCTACGGAGGCATTTTTGGCGTTGTGGACAAGATCGCCCCCGGTCGCATCCGCGTGACGGATGCATGCAACGAGTGTGGTCACTGCACCGCCGTTTGTACTTCTAACGTCATTGTTCACGCTGAGGTAAAGCAGTACGGAATGGTCGTCGACCCGGGCTGTATGAAGTGCATGGACTGCATCAGCGTCTGCCCCAACGACGCGTTGTATTTTGGGTTTGGCAGACCTGCGGTTGGCGTCAAGAAGACCGCCACCCGCAATTATTCGCTCACATGGCCGGAGGAGATACTCGCCGCTGTTGTTTTTGCGGTAAGTTACTTTGCGGTTTGGGACGTCTATCAGATCGTCCCGATGCTGATGGCTCTCGGCATCGCGTGCGTCACTACGTTTCTTGTCGTTCGCTGCTCCAAGCTGATCCGCTCAAAGGATCTTACATTTTATCGCTCGATGCTCAAATCCGAGGGGCGTCTCCGCCTCGCAGGCTGGCTTTTCTTAGCGTTTGCCGCGCTCTGGACCGGCCTTAACGCACATAGTGGTCTTGTCCGTTATCACGAATGGGCCGGCATGCGGGCGTACGCGAAGATCCAGGTACCGGACGAATTGGCCCTTGCCGAGGCCGATCCGGCTCAATGGTTAAACTCGCAGGACAGGACAAACGTCGAGGTCGCCAAAAACCATTTCTACAACGCCTTCGACGCGGGATTTATCGTAAATACCGAGGTCGTTACGCGTGTTGCATGGCTCGAGCACTTGTCGGGCAATACCGAGCAGGCGCTCAGGCTCTTTAGCGTGGCGATCGTGCGGCAGCATGACGCGGTGAGGGCCCTTAGTCTTTATTATCGCGGTGCGATCCTAAATCGCACGGGCCGATACCAGGACGCTCTCGGTGATCTCGACGCCGCTCTCGATGAGCGCCCCGATCTCGTCGCGGCCCTGGAGGAAAGGGGCGAGGCCCTCTGGCAGCTCGGGCGACGTGCCGAGGCCATCGCCGCTTGGAAAGAAGCCGCTGCCGGAAATGCGGTCGTTGCGGGTTACATGCTGGCCGGTGCGTCCATGTTGAATGGTGACGCTGCCGCATCAGCCTACGAGGCAGAGTCGGATTCACTTGCTCCGGACGACCCATACTTTCACTGGATGGTCGGCCTTCGCCTGCGGAATGTGGGGATGAAGGAACTCGCTGAAAAACACTTCCAACGGGCCGTCCAACTCGACCCTCGATTCATCCTGAGGCAACGGACGGGCAGAACGTAGACCACAACGGATTCAAGTTTCTCGACTA
>DASYKW010000150.1:0-5656 GCA_035995005.1 Pyrinomonadaceae bacterium | reverse complement strand
ATCATGCTGACAGGACAGGCGACAGTCGAATCCGCGATCGAGGCCATGAAGCTCGGAGCGTACGACTACCTGACTAAGCCTTACCGCATCGGCGAGCTGTCGGCCCTTGTGACCGCTGCGGCCGAGAAGCAGCAGTTAAAGGTAGACAACCAGCGGCTCCGCGCACAGATCGCACGAACGACCCAATCGTTGCCGGACATCGTAGCCGAGTCGCCTCAGATGAAAGAGGCCCTCCGATTGGTCAATCGCGTCGCCGTTTCCGAGACATCCGTTCTCATCACGGGCGAGTCCGGCGTCGGCAAGGAATTGATCGCTCAAGCGATCCATCGATTGAGCAACCGAGCGGACAAGCCTTTTATCGACCTGAACTGTGCCGCCCTGCAGGACACACTTCTCGAGAGTGAATTATTCGGTCACGAGGCCGGTGCATTCTCCGGTGCGAGGACTCGTAAACTGGGTCTTTTTGAGATAGCCGATGGCGGCACGCTCTTTCTCGATGAAGTGATGGAGATGCCCCTGCAGCTTCAGTCAAAGCTCCTCAGGGCTCTCGAGACACGTTCCTTTTTCCGGGTGGGAGGCGTAAAGAAGGTCGACGTTGATGTTCGTCTCGTCGCGGCTACAAATCGCGACAAAGAGACCGCCGTGGCCGATGGTATCTTTCGCGCCGACCTGATGTATCGCATTAACAGCTTTGAGATAAATGTGCCGCCACTTCGCGAGAGGCGTGAGGACATCGAGCCACTTGCCCGCCACCTGCTGCACAAACTTGCCGGGCATAATGAACCCGAGCTGTCACCCTCGGCTATTGATGCACTTAACGCCTTCGATTGGTCAGGCAATGTCCGCCAGCTCCGCAACTGCCTCGAACGCGCGATACTGCTCGTAGACGACGGCATTATCACCCCGCGTGAGCTGCCGCCTGAGATCGCCTACCGGATCGAGACCCGTAACGTATCCGTCAGCTACGGCCTTCCTCAGGCGGCCTCGGTGAGTTCATTTCAGAATCCCGCATCTACAAACCTTCGCGACGTCGAGCGCCAGCAAATAATCGGAGCGCTCGAAAAAACCGGCTGGCATCGCGGCAAGACAGCCGAGCTGCTCGGGATCTCACCATCAACCCTGTATCGCCGGCTCAGGGAATACGGACTTGAGGTGAGGTAAACCTGTGATAGACCTGACACGAACAGAGATCGTCGTGTGGACATCGGCGTTAATTCCGAAACGAACGGGACCCGGAGCCCTGTCAATTCTTGGTAGCAGACTGCTCCGACGCATAGGAGCGATGATCATTTATGTGACCAACAAGAAGTCCGTGTAGGACTCCCGGCCAATCAGAATTCAGGACCGAAGGGCGGATCTCGATCCGCCCTTTCTATTTTAAACCTTCTGGGATATTCTGCGACCAAATCAACATTCGTATTTGTTGGCAGGAATTAATTCTATGAGATCAATCCTTTTGGTTGCGGTCTTGGTGTTCGTGGCTGTGTTGCCGGAGTTTTCGCAGAACGTTGCGACAAATCAGCTTCATGCACTCTTTGACAGCGAATGGCAGTGGACGCTCGAAAATAACCCTACGTTCGCCACGTTTTTGGGCGATAAGCGCTATAACGCCCGCTGGACCGATCTCAGCCGACCGGCAATCTCTGCCCGCGAAAAACACCGACAAGATACGTTGAGGCGCCTGCGACTGATCGATCGAACTCAGCTAAATGTCCGCGATCAGCTGAATTACGATCTTTTTAAGAAGGACATCGAGAGCGATCTGGAACGCTTCCGGCTGCGATTAGAGCTTCTGCCGCTAAAGCATGACGACGGTATCCAGCGCTCGGCTGAGCTTGCCGACAACATCGATTTTCAAACGGCAAAGGACTATGAAGATTGGATCGCGCGGTTAAGGGCTTTCCCCGCATACATGGACCAGACGATCGATCTGCTGCGGGAGGGCAGATCGGCCGGAATGATGTGGTCGAGACAGGTGATGACCAGAGTTCCCGGCCAGGTGGATCAGCAGGTCGTCGACAACGCAGAACGGAGTCCATTCTATTCCCCGTTCAAGGTCTTTACCGCAAATATCCCGGCCGCTGATCAAGCCCGCCTAAGAGACGCGGCGAAAGCCGCCATCAAGTCGAGCGTTGTCCCATCGTTCCAGAAATTGAAGGTGTATCTGACGCAGGAGTACCTTCCCGCTTGCTACCCGGAGGCAGGCATCTGGCAGATGAAGGGTGGCGATCAGATCTACGCATTTCTGGTTCGCGAGCATACGACTACGAACCTAACTCCGGCAGAGATACATCAGAAAGGCCTCTCGGAGGTCGCTCGCATTCGCGCCGAGATGGAAAAGATCAAAGCTCAGGTTGGTTTTACCGGGACGCTCAAGGAGTTTTTTCAGTATTTGCGCACGGATCCTAAGTTCTTCTATAAAACGCCGGATGAGCTTTTGAATGCCTATCGGGCAAATGCAAAAAAGATCGATCCCAATCTAGTCAAGATCTTTCGCACGCTTCCCAGAATGCCTTACGGCGTCATTCCCGTTCCCGACCAGATCGCCCCCGACACGACCACTGCGTATTACAATTCGCCGGCGGCTGACGGAACGCGGCCCGGCTACTATTACGTGAATCTCTACAAGCCCGAGGTGCGGCCCAAGTGGGAAATGATGGCGCTCAGTTTGCACGAATCCGTTCCCGGCCACCACTTGCAGCTCGCCCTGCAGCAGGAACTTGGCGATATGCCCGATTTTCGCAAATACGGCGGCTACACTGCGTATATCGAGGGCTGGGGTTTGTATGCAGAAAGTCTCGGTGAGGACATGGGACTCTATGCCGATCCGTACGATAAGTTTGGGCAGCTCACCTACGAAATGTGGCGTGCCGTCCGCCTCGTCGTCGACACCGGAATGCATTCGATGAAATGGGACAGACAAAAGGCCATTGATTTCTTCAAGGACAACGCGGCAAAGACAGATCAGGATATCGTAAACGAGATCGACCGATATATCTCCGATCCGGGTCAGGCCTTGGCCTACAAGATCGGCGAGCTAAAGTTGAAGGAGTTGCGGGCGCGATCTAAAGCAACTCTCGGCGATAAGTTTGATCTGCGAGAGTTTCACGACACCGTTCTGCTCACTGGAGCGGTCCCTCTCGATATTCTCGAAAAGAATGTCGACGAATGGATCGCCAAAAAGCGTTCGGTAAAGATCAGGGAGAAATAACGAACAGATACCGTTGGTTAGACATGGGCGTTAGCTTCGCGTCGAACGGAACGGGACCCGGAGCCTTGTCGATCCTTTTTCATGCGATCGCCCGCCGGATAAAAGCATTTGCCGCTCGCTTTGCCGATTTGCTCACTTGTGTATTACGTACTTCTGGACGTATTGGATGAGCTTGTCGCGATTTGCTCGCAGGTACGCTGGATGGTCATCCGCGATATCATCATCGGGACGGGCCAGCAGAATAAAGGACTCGAGTGCTCCATCCTTGTCGAGTTGGGCGAGAATGGCAATCTGACTATTCAAGGTCCTCGGCTTCAGTGTTTTGGCCATTTCGACCACGCTTCGAAGCGCATCTGCCTCCTCTGCCAGCGAATGTCGATATGCGATCCCGCCGGGGAAGGTCCTTGCAAATTTTTCTTTCTTCCAGGTCTCGCGAGTTGCTGAGTAAGCTATCCACGCCATTGATCCGTCATCTACGAGCGGGTTGATATTGATCGTAGTGTTCTGCTTGCCGTCGGCACCGATCTTGGTCTCAGGCACATCCACGCGCGGATGGCCGAGACTTGACTTGGTCACTTGTCCCCACTGAACGATGCCGCTTACCGCCAGCTTATTGTAGGGGGACGTGACGTAGGCTTGTATGTAACGATCGCGGGCCTCGTTAGTTTTACCCTGTTTCATCAGCGGGGTTGCAGAATACCGGTACGCCGTCTCGATATACGGATCGATAGCGATCGCGCGTTGATACCATTTCTCGGCCTCGTCGTATTTTTGGGTCTGGTTTTTTACGTCACCCGAGAAGAGCGCGGCGTGATAACAACGTGGATCGAGCTTTAGAGCGTTCTGATACTCATCGAACGCGCCGTCGAGTTTGCCCTGCGTAAAGAGTGCCTCGGCCCGCTGCATGGCTTTGTTCGCCTCGGCGTTGTCCGAAAAACCCGCCGGATCGCTGCCATCGGCCGGAAGGCCGTCGATGAGCCCTTTGACGAGGAGCGAGTCATCGCCAAGTCCCTTAGCTTTTACAAATGTTTCGCGCGAGCGTATGCGCAGACGACGCCGCTCGGCCGGGTCCTCCGTATTGACGGACTGCCCAAGGATCGCGAATGCCAGGTTCCGGGCGACCTCAGGATCGCTTGGATATACCTTTACGAGTTTTTCATAGACTGGCAATGCCTCAGTAAACTTCTGGGCGTCGATGAGCGCCTTGCCTTGGATCATTAACGCTGCGGGGTCGTCATTCTGGGCGGAAGCCGCGGCGGCCAGGACGATCATCGTCATCAGAACGATGACAAAACGACGGGCAAAAGTGACCTGCATAAACGCTCTCCGGGTTTTCATAGATACTGACCCCGCTCTATGATGCGGCAATGCTGCGAGTCGTTATCCGACGACGAAGAGAAAGCGCTGTTCAGACAACGGCATCAATTCGGAACTCGATCCCAGGCCGACCTCGTCGATCTTGGCAAAGAGATTATTGCCGCCGAATAGTAGCATTTTTCGCCCATCGGACCACCTGACCAGTCTCGAAAGCTTCTCGGAAAATTTATCGAGGGCGCGACATGTGACGTAGGAGCAGCCGGCAGGATCGGCCTCGGCGAATTGCCGATTGACGATCTGTGCTCGTTTTTCCAGATCGAGCGCGGTTACGGCCTCGTTCAGAAAAGTAGTCTTCTTCTCTTTCGATTCGATAAGCAAGGCTTTCAGGTCTTCCCGAACCAACAGACACGGTATCGACGGAAGGCCTGCTCCCGCACCAACATCGGCAAACTTTGCGTTCTGCGGCAGGTGTTTGAGGAGTGTCAGCGATTCCAGGATATGCCGCGTCGCGAATTCCTCGGCCGTGCATGGGCTGACAAGATGCAGCAGCTCATTGTGCTTCATAACCACGCCGTAATATGCGTTGAGACTTCCGATCTGCCCATCGGAAAGCTCGATGCCAAAAGCAGCTTGGTGCTCTCTGAGCGCCGCGGTCAATTCGTCTGACATTATCGTAAGTGTAAGCAAAAGGGACGAGGATTTTGGCCCTCATCCCTTGCGATTTGGTGCGGACGAGAAGAATCGAACTTCCACTGCCTCGCGGCAACAGGCTTCTGAGACCTGCGCGTCTACCAGTTCCGCCACGTCCGCATGGGCGAATTATCGAGAATACTAATTCGGGCCCCGAAACTCAACATTGCCGTCCGTTTGTTATATTGAAGTCGTGACGGATGCCATTAAGTCTAACCTCCACAAAGTTCGCTCTCGTGTTGCGGCAGCGGCCGCTCGAGTCGGCCGCGACCCGTCGGGGATCAAACTGGTTGCCGTGAGCAAGACACATCCGACGACTGTTTTGCAGGAGGCGATCGATGCGGGAGTTACCGTCCTCGGGGAAAACAAGGTGCAGGAGGCCGAGGATAAGATCGTCGAGCTCGGACGCAACGCGGCTGAGTGGCATCTGATCGGTCA
>DASYKW010000149.1:0-4475 GCA_035995005.1 Pyrinomonadaceae bacterium | reverse complement strand
CGGCCGATGAGCCAGCTTTTGCCGGGGCGGATCTGGGTTTTCCACGTGCGGCCGGTGGCCTCTGTAATGTGCAGGAAGACGCTCAAGGTAGAGTCATTGTAAAGGTTAAAGCTCAAATGGTAAACGAGTCGCGACTCCGATGAGTGCCGCCCACGATCAACCTATTAAAAGCATCGCGAGAAACAATTTGTTAAGAGCTCGGCCTTACGCCGCTTTCTCGATACCGTAGCGTGCGAGTTTTAAATAAAGCCCGCGGCGGGTGAGTCCGAGCTCAGTGGCGACGCGTGAGATGTTCCAGTTGTGGCGGGTAAGAGAGCTGCGGATGAGTTGCATCTCGAGCTCGGAAACAGCTTCATCAAGCGTACCGCCGGATGATAGGTTCATGAATGGCGCTACTCCGCCGTCGTAGGTTGCGATCGGTTTTGCGCCCGGCCCGACTGCAAACGGCGTCAGTGGCTGAGCCATGCGTTTTAGCTCTGGCGAGAGATGCTCAGGTGTAACAACCTCGTTATCGACCGCACGTGCGACTATTCGTTGGATCTCATTACAGAGCTGGCGGACGTTGCCGTCCCAACTGCACACCATCAACATATCCACGGTTTGCGGCGTAAAGCTGATGTTGTGCTTGTCGAACCGCGATGAGTAATGATTGATGTAATAATTCACGATCGGCGGGATCTCGGCCCGGCGTTCACGAAGCGGCGGCACTCGCAGACGAATGACGTTAAGCCGATAGTAAAGGTCCTCGCGAAACGTGCCTTCCCCTACCTTTTCCTCGAGCGGCATGTTGGTCGCCGCTATGATGCGGACGTCGACCTTTAGCGGTCTTTTTTCGCCAAGGGGCTGTATCTCGCCTTCCTGCAGGAAACGCAAAAGTTTTGGCTGCACGTCCAGAGGCAGATCGCCGACCTCGTCTAAAAAGAGCGTGCCGCCGTCCGCGGTGCGGATCATACCCGGCGAATCTGCCACCGCTCCCGTAAAAGAACCTTTCTTATATCCGAAAAGATGTCCCTCGGCGAGCTCCTTTGGAACGGCTGTGCAATTGAATGGGACAAAGATCTTGTCCTTGCGATTCGACAGTGTATGGATCGCCCGCGAAACGAGCTCTTTACCAGTTCCGGATTCGCCGGTCACGAGTACGGTGACGTCGGAAGAGCGGATCTTATATACCTCCTCGACGAGCGCCGTCATGGCCGGCGATGAGTGGATGAAGCCGGGCATCAGGCTGCTTGACGTATATGGCGACGATTCGGTCTCGGTGGGAAGCGACTTGTCACGCTCGCGAAGCGCGACGACATCGAGTCCAAGCTCAACAACGCGAAGCAGCGGCTGGAGAGAACTCTCATCCGACAGCACCGCTCCGGATTGCGGATTGATGATCAATATCGCCGGCGGTGCCGCCGACCCCCGAAGATGGAAAATGGAGATATTCTTAGCACGAAGAAAGACCTTTTCCTCGCCACCGTCGAGCGCCTCGTTCAGTTTTCCGGCCAGCTCATTGCTCTCGAGCGGCGAATAGCCGTGGGTGATAAAGGGGTAGAGCCGTTTCTGTTCGTTGTATTGAGCAATGATGATCTTTTTAGCGTTGCTCTCCTGCTGGAGCACCGCGACAAGCTCGCGAAACAGAAGCTCACGCGAGGCCGTCGCTTCAGCCAGGCGCACTGTCAGAAGCTGTGAGACGACCGAATTCGACCGTTTCTCGACCTTTGACGGCTCGACCTGCGGGAGCGTCTCGAGGCGCTCAAGCTCGATCGAAACCTCGTTGACCTTTTTTGTCAGACCGAGATTCTTGAATATATCGTTCGCGTTCGTCAGGTGACGTCTCGCCCGCATCGAATCGCGGCTTTCGAGATTGGCCCCGAGGAGAAAGTGTGTCAGCGCGGTGTGATAGAGGTCCTCGCCCGCCTCAAAGATCGTCAGGCCTCGGCTAAAATGATGGATCGCGAGCTCGATGTCGTTCTGCTCAAGTGCCGCCAGGCCGCGAATGCGTTGAATATTGCCGAGCACGAAAAAGTCCGCTGACGGATCTACTTTTTCGATATTGTGAAGAGCAGATTCGCACTCCTCGACACTCCCTTGCTCCAGATGTGCCTCGGCCAGGATCAAACCAGCCATGCTTGCAAAGTGCTTGTCGCCAAGCTTCTTCGAAAGCTCGATAGTTTTGTTGGCTTCCTCGATCGCTCGATTAACGCGGCCCTGGGCGAGATAGCATCGGCCCAGGTTTCGCATAGACTGGATCTCATACCAGCCCCGTTTTACTTTTTTGGCTAAGGTGATGGCGCGTTCGAGTAATTTCTCTGCCTCGTCCGTCTCGCCGCGGAGCATCTTTAATTCTCCGAGAGAGTCGAGGATCCCGGCCGTGTGAGCGTGGTCCTGTTTCTCGGCGATCTCGAGAGCGCGGCCGATGATCAGCTCGGCCCGGTTCCATTCGCCGATCAGCATAAGGTTGATGCCGAGATTGTTGTATGCGATGACCGAGTTGAGAGTGTGCTCGGTCTGGTCAAAGAAAGCGATAGATTTCTCGAGGCAGTCGATACCGTCCTGCGGCCGCCTCAGAAACCAATAAGCGCCGGACATGTCGGTGTAGAGCTTGCCGAGCATGAACGGTGCTGAATTGTCGCCGATGATCTTGATGCCCAGCTCAAAGTACTGGAGGGCTTTCTCGCTATTGCCTTCCTGATGCAAGCTGTTCGCGATCTCGCGATAAGCCTCGGCCATGCCGAGCCAATCGCCGTTGGAGCGAAAACAGGTCAGAGCCTTTTCCGCGTAATCGCGTGAGATCGGATATTCGCTCAACTTCCGGTACACGCGTGCCAATGCGATATCAATTGTGCCGGCCAGCGGAGCGAGCTCCTCGGTCTCGGCCTTGTGCAGGGTGTCTTTTAGCAGTGTGATCGCTTTCGGCTGTTCTCCAGCGTTACTGACGGCGATCGCGAGCTGCGTACGGACGCGAACCTGTGTGCGAGAGCTCAGCTCGGCGATGCTGTCCTCATTTTCATAAGCCGAAACGGCGTCACGCGCCTCGGGATAGCGACCGGTTGTCTCAAGCGTGAAGGAATGCAATCGGCGAAGGTTGGCGAGATCGTCCGGCGTATGCCTGTAACCGCCGATCGTATCGGTAAGCAGCTTTTCGGCCTCATTGGACCGTCCATCGCGCAGCTTTTGACCGACCGAGGAGAATACCTTGTCGATCGCATCGTGCGATATCGCTCGCGTGGGCGCCAGAACAGCGACGTTGTTCGTTCCTTTTTTCATTGACTTATAAGCCCAAGGAAAAGACCAATTTGAGGTTCATTTCAGTTCCCCTTGAAGTAAAGTCCTCTAATTGAATACTTAGTAAACAGCTGCGCAGGTAGAATCTAGCAAAATCGGACGCGAAAAGTAAAAGGTTTTGTTCGCATATTTGTTGCGGCGCGCATCGTTTTATAAATGATTTCACATCGTTCTGTTAACGGGCATCCGCACTGTGTTCACATCGTTTGCTTAACACTCGACCGTTTAGTAAACGATGTGCGCAGAAAATCCAGCCTTTTGATTTCACATCGTTTACTAAACGGTCAGGTTGGTTAGCCCCCGGCGGGCCCGTTCCTTGAAATCGCCTTGAATATATATTGACATCGGACTGACAGTCCGTTTACTATCCGTTCTCTGGGAGCTAGTAACTCCGTCGCATAGCGGTACACGTCCGACAGCCGTGTTTTTTTGTGTCGCAGCATTGTCGGGTGTGGGCTAAATAGAAGACCCGTAAGGGAAATACGCCTGCCGTCTATGCCGGTTACTAGCACCCGACTTCTAGTAAAGACGCATGGAGACACATGGAAACCAAATACTGTCGCCGGTGTGAGCAAACCCTGCCGACCTCTGAGTTCTATCGCCACTCTGATTATGGAGATGGCTACCGAGCTACCTGCAAGAAATGCACAATCCGTACGACTCTCGGTGACTTTGAAGGGCGACTTCCGCGCCAAGGTGGTGTCCGAGAGCCTCGTGATCCTGAACAACGGTTCTGGGAGAAAGTGAATAAGAAGGGCGGCGATGGTTGTTGGTGGTGGGACGGCACCGTCCGCTCCGATGGATATGGATCCTTCGGTTACACGGTCGATCGAAAGCTCACGAATGCTTTACCGCATCGCTTTTCCTTCAACCTACACAATCCGAGTGTAGAGATCCCAAAAGGCTCGCGGATCCTCCAGACATGCACCAATAAGCTCTGTGTAAATCCCGCCCACTTGATTTTATCCGAGCCCGGTCCTGAGGTTGAGACATGCGCCAGAGGTCTCCGCAAGTCAGGGGATCCCGAGATCACCTCCCTCCTGAAGCGCCTTAAGGAACATCGACAGACGAGACGCGGTTAAACGCCGGCGTGGGCGTCCACAACGCTGCAAGGTGGACGCCCAGGTTCGCGGTTCAATTTTCAAAGATCCATTTCAGGCGGTCGGCCCGCCCATGATCATCCCTCCAGTTCGACGGTCCAG
>DASYKW010000148.1:0-7351 GCA_035995005.1 Pyrinomonadaceae bacterium | reverse complement strand
CGGAAACAATACCGATCCTCGCAAGCACATAGGTGACGGCAGGCATCTGAAAGATCACGCCCATCGCCAGCATAATGATCGTTATCAGATCCAGGTAATCGCTCGCACGGAGCAGGAGCTGGAATTCGCCGCTCCCTAAGCCCAGCAAATATCTGGCCGCCGGTGGGAACAGGATGTAATATGCGAACGCGGCACCGGCAAGGAACGCAATGCTCGACAAGCCGATAAATGGCGTTACGTATGATCTCTCGTGCTTGTAAAGAGCGGGCGAGATGAATCCCCAGATCTGCCAGAGGAGCAGGGGCATCGACAACGCAATCGCTGCATAGAGCGAAACCGTAACCAAAAGCGTGAAGGTCTCCTGCGCGGTCGTCACGACCATTCGTTCGTCCGCGTTTGGCGAGCTCTGCGCCGTATCGTCGAAAAACGGCACCTGTAAACGCACGCCGGCCGGGATAACAGCATTAACCGTTATCAGAGCCTCGGTTGAGAAAAGGCCGAGATTACCCTGCGGATCTCGGCCGACTCTTGCGGACACTGCGGTACCCGCGGCAACAACCGTACTCCCCATGCTCGTGTTGCGGTCGAAGATAAATCTCCCGGCGTCGCCCTCCTTGAGATCGCTGAGCGGCAGGATCCGCTCCTGACCCGTTAAACCCGTGGGCGGTAGGTCGCGGCGAGATGCCTCCGACAACGCTCGTCGGATAGGAATCGAGAGGAAATTGTATATTTTGTCCGAGACGAACCAGCACAGAAAAAAGGCGACGACGAGGATAGCCACCGAGCGGACGACGCGCTTTCGCAGCTCATCGAGGTGCTCGAGAAATGACATCTGGCCGCGCGGTGGGCGGGCGTCGTCGGAATAAGTTTCTTGCATCCGGCCTAGAGCCAATTCTTCTTATCGTTCGCCGACGCGGCTGCTGCAGCTTTCGATTCGGCCTGTTCGACTGCCGCAGCCTTTAATTCCTCAAACTTCGAGACATCGATCTCTTTTATCTCAGCGATGGAGGGTTGAAGAGGCGCAGCACGCTTCGCGATCGGCTTCGAAGCCTCGATCTCGGCTTCTAAGTTACTGAGATCAAATTCTTTAGCCGCGCTCTCAAAATCCACTTCCCGTCGCCAGGTGTCCTTGAATTCATTAGCCGTCCCACGAAACTCGGACATGAATTTGCCAAATTTACGGGCCATCTCGGGCATCCGCCGGGGGCCAAGGAATATAAGCGCGACGACACCGATCATCAGCAGCTCCGACGTCCCGATCGATTCAAAGATAAATAGGAACACTAGCTTACCTCTATGAGGAATTTTCCCTTGCGCTCAGCCCTGCCGATCACCACCGCGCCGTCGACCTCATTCAGGAAGTCTGCTGATCGGGAAGCCGGAAGGCTGATGAGCAGACCACCAGCTGTTTGAGGATCGTATAGCGCGCTTTGCATCTCGCCTGAAACACCAGCTCCGAGTTTTATGGTATCGCCGACGTAGACCCTGTTGTTCTTGTCGCCACGCGTCAGCATTCCTTGAGAGATCAACTCCAATACGTCGGGCAAGAGCGGAACTGCTTTAGAATCAATAGTTAGCGTGACGTTGCTGCCTTTCGCCATCTCGTACGCGTGCCCCAACAGCCCAAATCCCGTAACATCCGTGCAGGCATTTGCACCCGATCCGACCATAGTCTTAGACGCTGCGGCCGATGACTTCGTCATGTTTTCGATCGCGGCTCGCTCCGTTTCCGGAGATGCAAGGCCGCGTTTTACTGCGGTGTTTATGGCGCCTGTTCCGATAGGTTTTGTCAGGATCAGAACATCGCCCGGCTTTGCCCCTGAATTTGTTATCACTCGCCGCGGGTCGATCGTACCTGTAACAGCATACCCGAACTTCATCTCTTGATCGTCGATCGAATGTCCGCCGATGACACCTACACCCGCCGCATTCATCGTCGCGGCGCCGCCTTGCAAGATCTGTTCGAGCACGTCCCAATCGCCCTTTTGAGGGTAGCAAAGGACCGACAGGGCCGTTAAAGGCGTTCCGCCCATCGCATAAACGTCGTTAAGTGCATTGTTTGCAGCTATTTGACCGTAAACAAACGGGTCATCTGCTACCGGCGGAAAGAAATCCACTGTCTGTACCAGGGCGAGATCGTCCGAGATCCGGATCACACCGGCGTCATCGGCCTTGTCAAAGCCGACCATCACCCGTTCATCGGTGAATTTCGGCAATCGACTGAGAACGCGGGCGAGATCATGCGGAGCGATCTTCGCCGCGCATCCAGCGCATGAGACCATCTCGGTGAGGCGTTTATTTGTCGCGACGTCGTTCATCGATCCATCAAAAGCTGAAACACACGGTCGAGGTCGTCCGTGCTGTAATACTCGATCTCGATCTTGCCGCCAAGGCCCTTTTTGCCGGTCAGGATCTTGACGTTCGTATTCAATCGCCTCATAAGCTTAGTCTCAGCAGCCTTGACATTGGGATCCATCATTCGCGTAACTGCTTTCGTATCAATATGTTGTGGTGATTTCGCCAGGCGATTTACGATTCGCTCAGTCTCGCGAACCGAGATCCCGCGGTCGATCACCTGCTGTGCCACTATACGTTGCACCGAAGGGTCCTCTGTCGTAAGTAACGCGCGTCCGTGCCCGGCAGAAAGCTTTCCCTCCTCAAGATGTCGTTGGATCTCTCCCGGCAGTTTGAGCAATCTCATTGCGGTGGTAACAACCGTGCGAGACTTTCCGACCCTATCGGCGATGTCCTCTTGAACTAATCCGAGCTGATCGATCAAACGGCGATATGCCTTTGCCTCCTCGATCGGATTGAGCTCCTGACGCTGGATGTTCTCGACAAGGGCGAGTTCAAGCATCTTCTCGTCCGAGACGTGCCTGACGACCGCGGGGATCCGCCGCAACTCTGCTTTTTGAGACGCCCGCCACCGTCGCTCACCGGCCACGATCTCGTAACGCGGGCCTTTCTTCCGAACAACGATCGGCTGGACCACGCCGTTGGCGCGGATGGAATTTGCGAGCTCGTCAAGATTGCCCTCCGGAAAATGCTTTCGCGGCTGCTCAGGATTTGGATCGATCAGATCGATATCTATCTCAATGTCGGCCGAAACTGCCTCAGCTGCAATTGGCTCCTTTTCCTCGCCCATAAGGGCGCTCAGACCGCGGCCAAGAGATTGTCTAGCCATTTCCTAATATCTCCTTCGCCAACTGCGAATAGCTCTCCGCGCCCCGAGAACGTGGATCGTAAACCATTATCGGCTGACCAAAACTGGGAGCCTCTGCAAGCCTTACGTTCCGCGGGATCACGGTCTTGAGCACCTGCGAACCGTAGAAATCGCGGAGGTCCTTGGCTACGGCCGCGCTCAAATTTGTTCGCTCATCGTACATCGTGAGCAGAAGACCCTCGATCGCTAAGCTCGGATTTAGCTCGCGTCTCAGCCGCGCCAGGGTGTCAAAAAGCTCCGTAACACCCTCCAATGCATAGTACTCGCACTGGATCGGGACTAGCAGCGAATCGGCCGCGGTTAGACCGTTGAGCGTCAATATGCCAAGCGATGGCGGGCAATCGACGATCAAATAATGAAAATAGTCTCGAATGCCGTTTAGAAGCTCTTTTAGGGCATAGTTCCGCTCTTTCCGCTCGACGAGTTCCACTTCAGCTCCAGCAAGATTTTTATCAGACGGCAGCACCCAAAGCGTCGGGATCGCGGTCGGAACTACCATTTCCCGCGGCGAATCGCCGTTGATCAGGGCGTCGTAGAGGGTTTTGCGTGTACTGTCCCGTCCAATGCCAGCGCCGGATGTTGCGTTTGCTTGCGGATCAGCATCTACAAGGAGAACCTTTTTTCCCTCGGCGGCCAATGCCGCAGCGAGATTTACGGCAGTCGTGGTCTTGCCGACGCCGCCCTTTTGATTTGCAACCGCGATTATCTTACCCATGAACGAACGTCTACCGTAGCATAGGCGCGTCAATTCAATAAATGTGGCACGTGCCACATTCAGTAAAATTTGGACGTCAATTTTGTGTGGGATGGGATTGTGGCACGTGCCACAATTTCTATCCTGCAGATGCGGACGCGGTAAGATGCACCAGTACTGTGCTAAGAGCAGTCGGCGTTAGGCCGGGAATATTGCGGACTTGGGCAAAATTACTCGGCCTCGCTCGCTCGAGACGCTCGACCATCTCGTTGGAGAGCCCGCCGATGCCACGAAAGGCGAAATTTTCCGGCACCCGCAACGCATCGTGGTGATTTACCCGTTCGGTCGCCACCTGCTGTTTTGTGATATAGCCGCTGTAGAGCGAATCGGCCAACGCCGTTCCAAGATCGCCGTCCCGAATTTCGGCTCGCATGTCAGCGGGCAAAAGCCGCTCGATCATTTCAGGGTGCACGCCCTGACGCATGGCAAGTTGCGACAGCGTAATAGCATCCCCGAGATCGGCCTTCATTTCCTGCGAGATCGCGCGATATTCATCTGACGATCGGCGAAAACGTGTGTGATCGAGCGCATTTCTCAAATTCGCCAGCCGGTCTCGCTTTGAGTTGAACCTTTCCCAATCTGTATCGCCGAGGAGACCGATATCACGGCCTTTCGGCGAAAGCCGTTGATCGGCGTTGTCGTGGCGAAGCATCAATCTTGCCTCGGCACGCGAGGTGAACAGACGATACGGCTCGTCGACGCCATGTCGAATAAGATCGTCGGTCAGAACGCCGATATACGCCTCGTCGCGGCGAAGGATCACCGGTTCCCTACCCTGGACCGCAGCCGCCGCGTTTATTCCGGCCATCAGACCCTGACACGCTGCTTCCTCGTACCCGGTTGTTCCGTTGATCTGGCCCGCAAGAAAAAGTCCGTCCATTCGAGACGATTCCATGGTCGGCAGCATTTCTCGCGGATCGATAAAATCGTATTCGATCGCGTACCCCGGCCGGACCATTTCAACGCTCTCGAATCCCGTGATCATGTTGAGCAGTTCCTGCTGGAGCATTGCGGGCAGTGACGTCGAAAAGCCGTTGAGATAGACTTCGGTCGTATTATGGCCCTCGGGCTCGAGGAAAAGCTGATGCCGGTCCTTGTCGGCAAATTTGACAACCTTGTCCTCGATCGACGGACAATATCGCGGCCCGACGCCAGTGATCTTGCCGGAGTAGAGCGGCGACTGATGAAGATTGTCGCGGATCGCCTGATGCACTTGGTTGTCGGTGTAGCCGATAAAGCACTGGAGCTGCGGCTGCTCGATATGCTCGGTCGCGAAGGAGAACGTCACTGGCTTTTCATCCGGCGGCTGCGGTTCAAAAGCGTCCCAATCGATAGTTCGTCCATCGAGTCGCGGCGGCGTGCCGGTCTTCAAGCGTCCGACGGGAAAGCCATGCTTCTTTAGGTTCTCTGCCAGCTCGATCGACGCGGGCTCACCCGCGCGTCCGGCTGAAAAAGTTTGCCGTCCGGTATGGATAGTGCCGTTGAGGAATGTGCCGGTGGCGACAACGACTGCCTTTGCACCCAATCGCCTGCCGTCCTGCATCTCTACACCCGTAACTCTTTTATTCTCAACAATTAGGTCGATAACAACACCTTGGCGCAGTTTCAAGTTTGGCGTTGCCTCGAGCACGTGGCGCATCTCGGTGCGATAGAGACTGCGGTCGGCCTGTGCACGCGGCGACTGGACTGCTGGACCGCGGGAGCGGTTGAGAAGGCGAAATTGGATCCCAGTGCGGTCGATCACCCGGCCCATGATGCCGCCAAGCGCGTCGATCTCGCGAACGACGTGCCCCTTCGCGATGCCGCCGACCGCAGGATTGCAGGACATTTGTCCGATGAGATCGAGATTCAACGTGACGAGAGCGGTCTCGCACCCCATGCGCGCCGCAGCCGAAGCAGCCTCGCACCCCGCGTGGCCAGCGCCGATCACAATTACGTCAAAGCTCTCGTCAAACATAGAAAAGGTCCCGGTCTCAACCGGAACCCTTTATTTTATAGGACCGACGGCGCTTTGCAAGCCGTTTTACGGTTTCGCCCTCGGATCATCATCATCATCGTCTGACTCATCGCCGACCAGCTTGTAGCGGACCTGGCTGCCGGTCAGCTTGAGCGGCGGTAAGTTATTCTGCTTAAACAGGTTCTGGATCGACGGAATGTCATCCTTTGCAAACACGCGCCACGCCGATGCTGTGTCTTCGGCCTGTTTTATCACTTCACGCGAGGTTGATTCGGTAACACTTGTCGGAGCGATATCGGCCTCCTGCAGCCGATCCAGCATTGTTGCAACGCGATCGACGACACCCAGACTGAGCTGCGCGCCGGGTTTACGATCTGGTGTTCCCGCAAGCGCGTTGAGCTTTGCGAGAAATGCGTCGATCTGTGTCGCTACTGCGGGGGATGCGGTCTTTCTTGCGGCATCGAGCTGTGTTGCGAGCGAATTCACCTGCTGGCTCGCGGGCTCAAGCTCAAGCCGCTCATCGTAAAGGCGCATCGAGAGATCGAATTGTCGCTTCAACTCGTCGTCGGTCGCACGCACTCGCGGATCTATCCGCAACTCAAAGCTCTGCGAGTATTCTTTGCCGTCTACACGAAGCGTTACTTTGTATCGTCCCGGATGAGCCCAGGGTGATGTCGGGACCGTGGCGGTGTTCATATAGTTCGCCGCGATCGGATAATCGGGGCCGACTCCCGGAACCGGCGTGTAATGCATGTCCCATAGGAAGCGATGAGCCCCGGCGGAATTTGACAAAGGCTGCGGCCGGCGGATCCAGTACGCGGGCACGTTGTTGGTGTCCTTAATGGCCGGCATGACATCGCTGCTCCGGTATGTGCGGACGACGCGGCCCGACGGGTCCTTGATCTCGAGTTCCACATTCGTTGCGTTCGCTCCGAGGTAATAATCGAGCGCGGCGCCGTCGGGCGGATTCTCCTGATTCGCCTCATCTGGCGGTAACGGCGTGTCAGAATTAAGGTTCCAACGAACGCGCCACGCCGTCTGCGGTTCATAGAGTCGCGTTTCGCTGGACGTTCGTAACTGTCTGAGGGGATTGATGTTATCAAGTATCCAGAATCCACGGCCGTGAGTTCCGACGGCAAGATCGTCGCCCTTCACGATCAGATCGCGGATCGAGGTCGCCGGCATATTAACCCGCAGCGACTGCCTGTTGTCGCCGTCGTCAAACGACACGTACCCCTGTCGTTCGCTGCCGGCGTAGAGCAGGCCCTTTCGCACAGGATCCTCGCGGACAACGTTGATCGTCTGCCCATCCGGAATGCCGCGAACGATCTCGGTCCAGGTCTTTCCTCCATCGTGCGTCCGAAGGATGTGCGGACGATTGTCGTCGAGCCGCAGAGTGTTGATCGCGGCATAGGCG
>DASYKW010000147.1:0-12711 GCA_035995005.1 Pyrinomonadaceae bacterium | reverse complement strand
CGAATATCTCGTCCATTTCCACATCGCTTTGCGGATAGAACGCCTTGCCGCCGGTCACCGATGTCAGTTCGTCTAGAAATGCCTGCCCCTGCATTCCCAGCTGGCCGACGTCTCCCTTATCGAGGATGCCGACGGCATATGTCGTTACGTCCGACTCTTTTATTAGCCGCCGAACCTCGCCAAAATTGTATCTGGACGAATTGTCCTGTCCGTCGCTGATGATCAGGAGAGCACGTTTCTGATGACTGCCTCGCGTTACACGCTCGACGCCCAGGTAGACGGCGTCGTAAAGGGCAGTGTTGTTTTTGGGCTGGACGAGCGTGAGTTTCCTTAGGACCGCTTCACCGTCGCGTGTCCGATCCAGCAGGAGCTGGGCACGATTGTTGAACGCGATGAGAAAATACTCATCCGACGGATGACTTGTAGAGATGAAGCGTTCGAGGGCCTTACGGGCCTTGCCGATCTTCTCGCCGCTCATCGAGCCGGAAATGTCAAAAATGATGCCGACCGAGATCGGTGCATCGCTGTCACTAAAGAACGTAATGTCCTGGTCCTGGCCGTTGTCTGTGATCGTGAAGGCGTTTTTCGCAAGGCCTGAGACGTACCGGTTGTATTGATCGGTCACGGTTAAAGTGAGGGTGACGAGGTCCGTCTTGATACGAAGCGGTCCGTCGTCGTCATCTCCGCCGCTCGTCACCGCAGGCGTTGGTGACGGAGCAGGGGTCGAGGACTGACAAAATACTACCGGGACTGTGAGAAAAAGGAAGAAAAGGAACGTAAGGGAAGCGATGCCTCGTCTGAGCCCTATGAAAGACAACATCCTTAAATCCTACGCATCCAAGTCTAGCGGCCGGTAAAGTTATCTGCGATTCTGGTGCTTGGATGTTCAACAGCCGATGCAGGTTGTTTAGGGTAGGACGAGAAAATTCAGTAGTCCTGAGTGCAACCTTCAACCAGTATGGGCGTGTTATAATCCCGGTGTTGTTTGCCCGGTTGCTGGAATTGCGCTCCAAATAGCCCGCTCCTTATGACCGAATTCATCTGCCGACTTGGAACCCCGTCCGGCGAGATCGTTACCCGCATTGTCGAGGCCGCCGCTGCCGGCGATGCTCGAGCTCGACTGGAGAGCGAAGGCTTTCGCGTATTTGCGGTCTCGTCTGCGAGCGAAGGACTGACGGCAGTGTTAACGGGGGGTTCTAAGAAGGGGAAGGTAAAGCAGGCCGATTTTCTGCTCTTTAATCAGCAGTTGTCGGCATTGCTGCGAGCTGGCATCCCCGTCCTGCAGGCGATCGGCCTTCTAAAGACACGTTCCGGATCGGCAAATCTTCGCGTCGTTCTCACAGACGTAGAAGAGAAGATCAAGAACGGTATTCCGCTGTCGGAGGCTTTCGAGGCGCAGGGCATCTTTCCACGGATCTATACCGCCTCGATACTCGCGGGTGAACGCAGCGGCGCGCTTGACGACGTCCTCGCACGGTTCGTTACGTATCTGAAACGCAGCGTTGGCGTATCGCGCAAGCTGCGTGGTGCTCTCGCATATCCGGCATTCCTGCTACTAGCGGCATTGCTCATGGTATCGTTTTTGACGCTCTATATCGTGCCGAGAATGTCGGACCTGTTCAAGAGCCTGAGCGCGAACAAAACATTGCCGACGATCACGCTCGTTGTCCTGTGGTTTTCGAATGCGATCGCCGGGAATATCGTCTGGCTTCTACCGCTACTGATAGCCCTTGGTCTGGCGATCTTTGTTTGGCTGCGGACCACGAGTGGTAAGCTCTTGCTGCACAAATTCTTGTTGAAAATACCGATCGCCGGAAAGCTGATTCGCAACATGACAACTGCCCAGCTTTCACGATCGCTGTCCACCCTGCTCTCCGGCGGCATCACGGTGCCCGACTCGTGGGACATCTCGTCTCAGGCGATAAATAACCTGGAATTGCGTCGGCGCAGCCAGGGCGTCTTGCCGATGATCCGCGAAGGCCGCGGCTTTACAGAGGCTTTGGACAAGGCGAACTGGGTGCCGGAATTGGCGTTGGATATGATCGGGATCGGCGAGCGGTCGGGCAGTCTGCGCGAGATGCTCGACGAGGTGTCGACGTTCTACGACGCTGAGGCGGAGGTTCGCCTTGAGCAATTCACTACCCTCCTCGAACCGATGATCCTGCTGTTTATGGCGGCGATCGTCGTGACGATCCTGCTCGCGATCTATTTGCCGATCATTCAGATGATCTCGGCCGGGCCAATGGGCGGGAGAAGATAAAAATGAGCGAATCAGTTACCACAGATAATTTTGTCTCGTCGCCTAAGATCGAGCTTTCCGACTTTATTGACCCTGTCAACGAGCCGCCGGAAATGACGGAGGCAAAGGCCCTTGCTAAGCGCTATCGCATGCCGTTTATCGACCTCTTGCCGCCCGAGCAGCCGTCGCCGATCGATCACGAAGAGCTGGCTCGGATACCGGTCGATCTGATGCTGCGAAATCAGTTCGTCCCATTGCGCCGCGAGGGAAAAAATCTTCACGCGGCGATGGCTGACCCAACGAACCTGGAACGGCTTGACGAATTGGAGAACGTGCTCAATGTGCGCATCGTACCGTATGTGGCAACCGCCGGCTCAATCGATGTCGTTCTGAGAAAAGGCGATTCGACACAGCGCGTTCTGGCGGAGGCTGCATCGACGTTTAAGATCTCGCTCGTCAAGGAGACCGAGCAGGGCGAGGAGGTTCTCGACCTCGATCGGCTCGCAAACGACAGCGAGATGTCGCCGATCATCAAGCTGGTCGATACGATCCTCTATAACGCGATGGAATCGCGGTCGTCAGATATCCACATCGAGACGCGGGAGCGCGACGTTCAGGTAAAGTTCCGCATCGACGGTGCTCTTTACGCCAAGGTCGATCCGATCGATATCTCTTTTCACCAGATGCTCATCTCCCGCATTAAGGTCATGTCCGAGCTTGATATAGCCGAGCGTCGCATCCCGCAAGACGGACGATTCCGCGTCAGGTATAAAGGTCGCACGGTGGACTTTCGCGTCTCGATAATGCCGACGATCTACGGCGAGGACGCGGTCATTCGTATCCTGGATAAGGAGCAGATCAACGAGTCGTTCAAGAATCTGAATCTCGATGTCGTAGGGTTTGACGATGAGGACGTTCGGCGCTTCCGCCTTTATATCAAAGAGCCTTACGGCATGGTGCTTGTCACCGGCCCGACGGGTTCCGGTAAGACGACAACTCTCTACGCCGCGCTCAACGAGATCCGCGATGACGAGGACAAGATCATCACGATCGAGGACCCCGTCGAGTATCAGCTCCACGGCATCGTCCAGATCCCGGTCAACGAAAAGAAGGGACTAACATTTGCTCGCGGCCTTCGTTCTATCCTGCGTCACGATCCCGACAAGATCATGGTAGGCGAAATCCGTGACGAGGAAACCGCCCAGATCGCCATCCAATCGGCGTTGACCGGCCACCTCGTGTTTACGACCGTTCACGCCAACAACGTCATTGACGTTATCGGTCGTTTTCTCAACATGGGCGTCGAGCCTTACAACTTCGTGTCGTCGCTCAACTGCGTCCTCGCCCAGCGTCTCGTGCGGCTGCTTTGCCCGACATGTAAACGGTCCTATCAGCCGTCGGCCGAGGAGCTACAGGAGTCAAGGCTTATCGCGGCCGACGTCGGCGAAAAGCAGTTTTTCCGGAGCGTCGGCTGTGACGCATGCAATCATACGGGGTATCGCGGACGAACGGCCATCCACGAGCTCCTGGACATGTCGGACACGATCCGCGAGATGATCATCGATCGCCGTCCCGGCTCCGAGATCCGCCGGCAGGCTGAGAAGGAAGGCCTTTCGTCACTTCGTGAGTCCGCGGTCAGGAAGGTCTATGCCGGTATGACAACGCTCCACGAGATCAACCGAGTAACATTTGTCGAGGAGATCGGAAAGGTCTGATTGGAGGGCAAGCAACCCTGCTTGCCTCAACCAACGAGTAATTTCGCGTAGACGACCGGATCGACATTCCCTCCGCTAACGATTAGGCAGATCTTTTTGTCGGCGAAGCGTTTCTTATCCGTAAGGATCGCGCCGAGCGGTAGTGCCCCTGTAGGTTCGCATTTGAGATTCGCGTAGACAAAATAGATCCGCAGCGCCTCGGCGATCTCTTCCTCGGAAACCTCTAGAACACCGGCAATTCCGTCCTTCAAGATCGGCCAATTTAGGTTTCCAACGGACAAGGTGCGGGCGCCGTCGGCGATCGTTTGCGGCTCGGTCTCATTGGCGATAAGCTCGCCTGCCCTGATCGAACGTGCGGCGTCATTCGCTATCAGCGGCTCGGCTGCGTATACCTCCGTGTCGACGTTATTCCTCTGAAAACTCTGGATGATCCCCGAGCTTAATCCACCGCCACCGATCGGAACGATCACTGCGTCAAACTTTTTCTCGATCAATTCGTCGCCAAGCGTCGAATTGCCGCTGATAACATATTTGTCGTCAAAAGCACTAGCAAGATAGGCGTCCGGCCTTTCGTCAGAAAGCTGTTTGAGGCGCTCCGTTCGGCTGACCTCGCGAACATTGATAAGGTCGGCCTCTGCACCGTAGGAGCGGACAGCGTCGACCTTCACCTGCGCCGAGTTATCGGGCATTATCACCGTGCATTTCTTGCCGGTCAGCTTCGCTGCAAGGGCTAGGGCCTGACCAAAATTGCCCGATGAGACGCCGATCAACTCGTCGCTTGGGACATTTATGGCGACGTTATACGCTGCGCGAAACTTAAAGCTTCCCGTGTGCTGGAACGTTTCGCTCGCGATCATTATGTCCAGGCCGAGATGATCCCGCAGCTTGATAGATTCAATGAACGTCGTTGGGCGGATCGCCTCTAGCAAGGTCTTCATTGATACGAATTTACCAAACAGGCTACACTCGTCAAACCTCATGGAAGCGAACACATTCGACCATTTGCCGCAAGAACTTGTGAAGCACGTCTCCATTGGTTGCGGTGAACGCGGTGTCGATTGGCTGCACGCGCTGCCAGAAGTCATACGGCATTTGGAGTCGAAATGGGCGGTGATAGTGGACGAGCCCTTTTCGGGCGTTGAATATAATTTTGTCGCTCCTGCGACGACTATCGAGGGCGAGCCTGTTGTCGTGAAGATCCATCCGCCGTGGGACCCGATCGAGATCTTTGACGAGGCCGCGTATCTGAGAGCCCGCGATGGCCACGCCTGCGTCCGGTTGCTTGCCGAGGACAAGCCGTCACGGGCGATCTTGTTGGAGCGGCTTTTTCCCGGCCAGACCCTCACCGAGCTTTTCAAGGAAAGCAAAAGTAATGCGATTTCCCCGGCCGTCGCGACCCTTCGGGCTGTTTCCATGCTGGCCTCACGTGCCCCGGCGAACGCGCCGACCGTAGATGATTGGTTCAAGACCTTTGATCGATTTCCCGAAACTGACTTCCCAAAGCACTATGCCGAGAAGGCCTTTGCGATCTACAACGAATTGAGCGGTCAGACCGAGCGCATCTTCTACATTCACGGCGATTTTCATCCGGGGAATGTGGTCGACTCCGATCGCTGCCCCTATCTAGTGATCGATCCCAAGGGGATCGTCGGCCATCTTGGCTATGAGATCGCGGCATTCCTAAACAATTTCAACTGGTGGCACGAGGGTGAGGACGATTTAAAGCCGGTCCTTTGGGATGCGGTCGAGCAGTTTTCAGGGGCCTTTGGCATTCCCCAGATCGAGCTTCGCCGGTGGGCTTACGCTCAGATGGTGATCGGAGCGTGGTGGAACTACGCAGATATGCCCGAGCTTTATGACGGTAGTGTAGTAAAGGCAGACATTTGGGACGTATAATTCGGATATGCAAAAGGCACATTTTGGAATGATCGGACTCGGAACGATGGGCCGAAACTTCCTCCTGAACATCGCTGAGCACGGCATTGCGGGAGTTGGGTATGATCTCGACGCCACAAAGCGCGCGCTGCTTCTCCAGGAGGGAAAAGGAATGCCCGTAGATGTCGGCAGCGATCTTGCCGATTTTCTCGCAAAGCTTGAATCCCCGCGGAACATCATGATGCTCGTCCCGGCGGGGCCGATCGTCGATTCGGTGATCGCCGACCTTGTGCCGCATCTCGACGAAGGCGATCTGATCATTGACGGCGGCAATTCGCATTTCACTGACACCGACCGCCGAGAGGCCGACCTTTCGGCGAAGAACGTAGGATTTATGGGCGTTGGCGTGAGCGGCGGCGAGGCGGGAGCCCGTCACGGAGCGTCTATCATGCCGGGGGGCAAACGCGAATTCTACGACCGCGTCGAGGCCACGCTGCAAGCTGTTTCAGCGAAGGTTGATGGCGATCCGTGCGTAGCTTACATGGGTGCGACAAGCGCGGGGCACTTCGTCAAGATGGTCCATAACGGGATCGAATACGGCCTGATGGAGATCATATCAGAGGCCTATGACTATATGAAGCGCGTCCTAAAGAAGGACGACGCGGCGATGAGCGCGACTTTCGCCGAGTGGAACTCTAAAGAGCTCAGCTCATTCCTCATCGAGATCACCGCGACCGTCCTCGCAAAAACCGACGAAGACGGAAGGCCGCTCGTGGAAATAATCCTGGATACAGCAGGCCAAAAAGGCACTGGCAAATGGACGTCGCAAGCGGCGATGGACTTTGGTGTCCCGGTCCCGACGATCGATTCGGCTGTGTCGATGCGACAAATTTCCGCGCAAAAGAAAACGCGCGGGATCGTCTCGGCTAAATATAACGTCCCAAACTCCGTGCCCGACCCCCAGACGCCGAGCCAGGAGTCCCTCGAGGACCTGCGGAGTGCCCTCTTCTGCGCATTCATCATCACCTACACGCAGGGAATGGCGCTGCTGCAGGCGGCCTCCATAGAGAAAAATTACGGCTTAGACCTGGGTGAGACGGCGAAGATATGGCGCGGCGGATGTATCATCCGCTCGGCGCTGCTCGAGGAGATGCGCTCTGCATACTCTAAAGATCCGGTGCTCTCGAGCTTGCTGCTCGACGACAAGTTCGCCTCGATCCTGTCCAAACACGCCGATTCGCTTCGTAGGACGGTCGCGTCCTTTGTCGCGAACGGCATGCCGGCGATGTGCTTTTCCTCGGTCCTTGCGTACTTTGACGCCTTTCGCACCGAACGCCTCCCCGCGAATCTGATCCAGGCGCAGAGAGATTATTTTGGGGCTCACACGTATCTGCGAATCGATAAGGAGGGGATCTTCCATACATCGGATTGGGAAGTCGCGGTCGCATTGGGAGGAGAGAAGTGAGTGAAGCCAAACAGCGTTCCGTTATCACTGATAAGGTCGTGCTTCCGGCGACTGGCGCGACCATGGAGGATTGGTTTCGCCATTTAGATTCGTTCGGGGCACAGAAACTTACAAGTTCAGAGATCTACAAGTTGATCGCCTCTATAGACGGGCTGGCTCCTCTCGGAGAGTGGGATCAAGGCCTCCTTTCGACGTCTTACCAATGGAGCCGTGGTTTGCGTGGACGTGGCGAAAAGAAGGATGGTTTCGAGATCAGCCTGAGCAAGACGATCGGCGTGCCGATTACGAACTTGTATCGGTCCCTGGTCGATGAGGAGCGGCGTACAGGCTGGTTGCCGGAGCCGATCGAGGTCACTAAGCAAACGCCAGACAGATCGGTTCGGGCCGTTTGGGGGGACGGCGAAACTCGTTTGAGCGTCGATGTTTACTCGAAAGGGGAATTTAAGTCCCAGGTTGTCGTACAGCACCTGAAGCTGACCGATTCGGCGGCCGCTGAGAGGATGAAAATCTTTTGGGGCGAAAAACTTAACAAGCTCAAAGGGTTGCTCGAGGCCTAGCCTTCGACTATCTCCCACGCATCTTCCGTTTTCAGAAGCTTGCTCATCAACTGTGCATGGACGCTGTGACCGCTCCTTTCCGCAGTTACTCGACCCTGGATCGGCATCCCGATAAGCGCGAGATCACCGATGATATCGAGGATCTTGTGACGGACGAATTCATCGTCAAACCTGAGCGGCGTTTCGTTCAGCATTCCGTCGGCGGTCAGGACAATCGCATTGTCAAGGCTGCCGCCGAGCGCGAGATTGGCCTTTCGTAACGCCTCGACCTCGCTGGTAAAACCAAATGTCCGCGCTGATGCGATCTGCTTTCCAAATGATCCGTTGTCGAGGACAAACTCGTAGCTCTGGCGGTTAATAAATGGATGCGGAAAGTCGATGACGCAGTCGATCGTGAAATTCTCGGCAGGCTCGATCGACATCTTACGGTTCCCAAGCTCGAGGTCTACCTTCTTCAGCACACGAAACACACGCCTGGCTGCCGATTGCTGAACGATGCCGGCGCGTTCGATCAGCCCGACAAAATCCTCACTCGAGCCGTCACAGATCGGCACCTCGATGTTGTCGATGTCGATGAAGCAGTTATCCACCCCGCTGCCGCGAAGCGCCGAGAGCAGGTGCTCACAGGTCGAGAGCACAACGCCGCGCCGCATGAGCGTAGTCGCGTAGGAGCAATGTGATATATATTCGACAGACGCCGGTATCTCAAAGTTCTCGAGATCGGTCCTGACGAACACATAGCCGGTGTTCTCAGGAGCGGGCCGGAGTGTCAGGTTGACGTCGACGCCCGTGTGAAGTCCGACACCGCCCGTACTGATCTTTTGCGCGAGAGTAGTTTGATCCATGCGTTTCCCGATAGGATTGCAAAGCCCATGCCAGCTTGTTTAGAGCCGCAAGAGGTGATTTGCAGCCAATTGCGGTTACGACAATATGCGACTGTTGCGCGACTGCCACAGGTTGTGTCGAATTTACTATTCGGGCTGCGTGCATTTACAATCTAGTTCACAGATATGGCAATTCAGACAGCGGGCCAAAAGTCCGCTAAATCAGTAAAGCTGCGGATCGAGAACGCCTCCTCGCTGGCCCTGCCCAAGGGTACTGAGGAGACCATTCACAAAGTGCTCGATTTTCTCCCGATCGAGCAGACCCGCGGGATCGAGCGCGTTAAGCTCGTCGATTACATTAACGATCCGAGGCTGAAGAATATGGACGTCGCCATGAAAGGCGATCTGCCGGGACTCTATCACCCGAGGGTGCAAAACTCAGGAGCACCTTGGTTCGAGCTGTCGATGGCGGCCTTGCTGCAGCCGACCGAGGGCTTTATGAAGAAGTTCATGGCGAAAAGCTCGTTCAAGGGCAATATTGCCGGCCTGATCTTCTCGCTCGTAGGTCAACATTACTATCTGACGCTGCGGCATTCGGTTAAGAAAACCGGCCTCGAGCCGCAGATCCGGCAATACGCCGAAAAACACCTGAGAGCCTGGAGCGAGAAGCAAGCCGAAGGCAGTTGGCGGGCAATGCTCTTTAAACCCTTCCGTCCCTATCTCGAACGGTGGGCAAAGTGGCTCAACAAGAAAGCGGTCGAGAATAAAAAGTAGCTATGAATTATTGGATGGTAAAGCAGGAACCTACGGCCTACTCGTGGGATGATTTCGTCAAGGACGGGAAGACCGATTGGACAGGAGTGCGGAACTTCAAGGCCCGCAATTTTCTACGAGAGATGAAAATCGGTGACAAAGTATTTTTTTACCATTCTGTCGTGGGTAAAGAGGTCGTCGGCATCGCCGAGGTGACCAAGGAGGCGTTTCCGGATCCGACAGACACCGCTTGGCAGGCAGTCGAGATAAAACCCCTCAAGCCGCTGAAGAAACCGGTAACGCTGCAGGACATCAAGGCAAACAAGGCTCTGGCAAACATTTATCTTGTCCGTCAGCCGCGGTTCTCTGTGATGCCGCTGACCAAAGATGAATACGAAGAGATCCTGAGTATGTCGAAATAATGCTGAAAGACGCTGTCGAGCATTACCATGAACTCCTGAAGGACGATGCTCTCGCAGCCGCGTCGGTGGCTCGTCTGGATGCGGCGCTCGACGAGTCGAAGTTGATCTTTGGCGGGCGACGGCTATCGCCTTATTTACGACCCCATTTTGTCGGCGCCAGCGACTGGCGGCAGATCACTCGCGTTTGCGAGACGGTCTTTAGCGCTCTGCAAAAAGTAAACGATGCTGCCGTCAACGACGAATCGATCCTTGACGAGCTCGGGCTCACCGACATCGAACGCGAACTCGTCCGCATCGATCCGGGTTATGCTCACGTTTCAGCAAGTTGCCGACTTGATTCATTCCTAACCGAGGATGCCTACAGCTTTGTTGAGCTGAACGGAGAAAGTCCTGCGGGCGTCGCCTTCGCCGACTCTGCGACCGAGATCTTTCAGTCGCTGCCCGTTTTCCAGAAGTTTGCCCGGAGGTATTCCATTTCCACCCTCGAAGGCCGTTCGAAGATGCTCGACGTTTTGCTGAGTTGCTACCAGGAGTATCTTGGTCGCAAGCCGGAGCGTCCGCCCACGATCGCGATCGTCGATCTTAAGGACCTGCCGACGATCAAGGAGTTCGAGCTATTTCGCGACTATTTCGAGCACCATGGCTATCCGGCGGTGATATGTTCACCCGACGAGCTTGAGTTTCACGACGGTCAGTTGTCCTACAAAGGCACGATCATCGACATCGTCTACAAGCGGCTGCTCGTCAATGAATACCTGCCGATAATGGGCGCGTTTCCCGCACTGATAGACGCCTATCGCGCCGGTGCAGTGTGCGTGGTAAACAGTTTTCGCGGAAAGATCGTCCATAAGAAGGCGGTATTTGCCGTGCTGACAAGTGAGAAATACGAGTCGCTCTTTGACGAGGCAGAGTTGACCGCGATCAAGGATCACGTGCCGTGGACGCGAAAATTCCGCGAGGAACATACGGTCAACCGCGGCGAGACCATAGATCTTGTCCAGTGGACGCGAGCAAATTCGTCCAAGCTCGTCCTAAAGCCCAACGACGACTATGGCGGACATGGAATTGTTATTGGTTGGAATGCCAGTGGAGATGAGTGGGACGATGCCATTCGAGATGCACTGGCAGATGGCGATTACCTCGTCCAGGAACGAGTGAAAACCGCCAGGGAATATTTCCCGATGCTCACTGACGACGCGGGAAATTGGGAGATGGTCGAGCAGCTTGTCGACCTCGATCCGCTGTTGTTTCTCGGCAAGGTCGGATCGGCTTTCACGCGGCTCTCTTCAAACGAGCTCGCCAACGTCACGGCCGGCGGCGGCATGGTCCCGACGTTCATCATCGACGAATGAACGACGCAAACGCGCAGATGGCCGATCCGCTCGATCGGATCTTCACGCTCGCGGACTTTGAACCCATCGTACGTGAGCGAATTACGCCCATGGCGTGGGAATATCTGTCGAGCGGGGCGGCGGACGAGACGACCCTGAGATGGAACCGCGAATCCTTCGACCGGATCAAGCTCAACCCACGGGTCCTCGTTGACGTTCGCAAGGTCGACACGAGCGTCAATATCTTTGACCAGAAACTTGCCTTTCCTATATTGCTTGCGCCGGTCGGCCTGCAGCGTCTCTATCATCCGGACGGTGAGATCGCAGCCGTACGTGGGGCTGCCGAGGCCTCGGCGACGTACGTCGTCAGCAGTTATTCGACGACATCCCTTGAGGATGTCGCTGCCGCCGCGACAGGCGATCTATGGTTTCAGATCTATCTCCAGCCTGACCGGGAATTTACACGAGATGTCGTGCAAAGGGCCGAGGCTGTGGGCGTCAAGGCTTTTTGCGTAACGGTCGATCTGCCGGTGATCGGCGTGCGCAATCGAATGGACCGCGCGCGATTTGCCGTGCCGCCTGAGATGAGCTGCCCGCATATGATGGAGAATTTCACGGGCTCCCCGATCACGTGGGACGACGTTGAGTGGCTTCGTTCGATAACAAAATTGCCGGTCATTCTCAAAGGCATTCTCAATCCCGATGATGCCGACTTGGCGATCGGGAATGGAGTTTCGGGTATCATTGTTTCGAATCACGGCGCGCGCGATCTTGACACGACCCCGGCTTCGATCGAGGCGCTGCCTCGCGTTGCCGAGCGGGTTGACGGCCGCATCCCGATCCTGATGGATGGCGGTGTCCGACGGGGGACCGACGTGCTAAAGGCGCTGGCGCTCGGGGCAAAAGCCGTTTTGATCGGCAGGCCGTTCTGCTTTGGCCTAGCCGTCGGCGGAGCGGCAGGAGTGGCGAAGGTCGTTCAGATACTTCGCTCTGAGTTTGAGATCGCGATGGCCCTGACGGGTCGCGCATCGATCGCGAGCATTGACCGATCCGTGATCTGGGCCGACTAGAATAGTGAGCAAGGCATCATCAAGCAGGCTGCGCGAATTGACCGACGAATACGTCGCGCTCGAGGAGCGTCTCAAGCTCGGCGGCGGCGCGGCCAAGGTTGAAAAGATCCACAAGCAGGGCAAATTGACAGCCCGCGAACGGATCGACCTGCTCCTTGACCCCGATACATTCCATCAAGAGATCGGCCTGCTCGTGGCGTTTGACGAGTATGAAGGCCAGGCTCCGGCGGCGGCGGTCGTGACGGTTGTCGGCAAGATCGAGGGCAGCGAATGCGTCGTTGTGGCGAATGACGCGACGATCAAGGCCGGGGCGTGGTATCCCGAGACGATCAAAAAGATCCTGCGGGCGCAGGAGATAGCGATGCGGAATCGCGTGCCGATCGTGTATCTCGTTGACAGTGCGGGCGTGAATTTACCGTATCAGGGCGGCGTTTTTCCGGGTCAATATGGAGCGGCGAGG
>DASYKW010000146.1:0-5164 GCA_035995005.1 Pyrinomonadaceae bacterium | reverse complement strand
GACGGCTGAGCTGCTCGCCATCACTTGCCTCCTTTTATCAGAGCTCGGTGCCAATCGACTTCGATACCGGGTGCGCGGTGGATCTCGGTACCGTGGGCGACGCAGTCGTCGATCGAGATGGACTTTTTACCGCCATCGGCCATCGCATTGTTGACCTGGTCAACGTAGGCAGCCGGCACGAAGAAGATCCGCTGATAGCTTGTGAACCGGATCATCAGGCCGGCGATGCCGCCGCACTGCTCAGAGCTGACTAGCCGAGTGAGCTGATGCGATCGCAGATCCACGAGCGGAAAGTTGTAGCGGCTGACCTGCTTTGCGTCAAAGGCGATGAACCGGCCTTTGGCGACGCCTGAGAAGTCCACGTAAGAGCGAATACGGGCGATATAGCGGTCCGTATTCGTTTTTGCGACGAGGTCCTGACGGTGAGTGCTCAGTTGGCGAAAAGCCTCGAAGGACGTGTATTTCCACTCGACCGGATGCTTCTTGATCTGAGCAAGGCCGCGATCCGCGTAGACCTCATGGGAGCGCTCGAGCATCTGCTCGAACTCGCGGCCAAGATTGGCGTGGGCTTTGGTCGAATCAGGCATTTTTCTTCACCTTTTTGACCTTGATGCCGGTGATCTGCTCGAACTTCGCAGCGTCGAAATTCGGGAGATCGAGGAAGAGCTGCTTGCTCTTGTCGTCGAGGTTTGGCCACATGTTTTTCCACGCCTCGGGCAGCGTGAGGGCCTTGAGATAGCCGCCCGTCGTCTCGTGATCAGGATTGGCTTTCTTGTCCTTCGCCGACATCGACGAGCTCTCGATCCAAAAGTGCGTCTCGAGGCTGCGTTCGAGAACACTCATCGCCGGATGAGCCTCCCACTGCTGAACGGTCATGCCGCTCGGCGTGTCGAAAAGCTCGATCTCCGGATTCTCGTTTGTGCAGAATGCGCCGCTGTTCCTGTAGCCGCTGTTACTGTCGCCGCTGTTCCTGGAGCCGCTGTTCCAGGAGCCGCTGTTCCTGGAGCCGCTGTTCCTGGAGCCGCTGTTACTGTCGCCGCTGTTACTGGAGCCGCTGTTCCAGGAGCCGCTGTTCCTGGAGCCGCTGTTCCTGGAGCCGCTGTTCCAGGAGCCGCTGTTCCTGGAGCCGCTGTTACTGGAGCCGCTGTTCCTGGAGCCGCTGTTACTGGAGCCGCTGTTCCTGTCGCCGCTGTTACTGGAGCCGCTGTTCCTGGAGCCGCTGTTCCTGGAGCCGCTGTTCGCTAGGCCAGTATTGTTGGCGCCGGAATTTGCGTGGAGGAGGACCTCTTGCCAGGTGAGCTCGCGGACGATCTCAACGAACTGGCCGCAGAGCTTCGAGTCATCGGACTTTTCGTCGACAGATCCCCAAATGCGGACCTCAGCAACTTTATTTGACGGGTCGAATCCGTAGTACGAAAAGCAGTCCGCGAGGTTGAGACACGCGTGGAAACCACTGCTGCAGATCGAGACGGTACCCTGGTGCTCAAACGTTTTGCCGACTTCGAACTGGTAGCGGTTGCACGTCCAGTCGGGGTTGAAAACCTTAAATGCGACGATGGCCTTATCGGCCGGAATATTTTTCATTTTTGCGCTCCTAAAAATTCTGCGTTCGTGGGTTGTCCTAACCTTGAATAGTGATCACGCAACGATGCCGGCTGCGTGTCGTCGGGCAGGTAAAGCGGGTGCCACGGCTCAATGTCCGTGAGCCTCAAATAGTGGAGATCAATATCAGCGAGCAGACGCAGGACCTTTGTCGAGCGGTTAAGGTGTCCACCGTGACGACCCCAGGCACAGACGACCAGCGAGGCTGCCTCGGCGATCTTGAGCAGGTGCCGGCCGTTGCCGTAACCGATCGGGTCCTCGACCTTTTTCATCGCCTCGGGACTGGTCGATCGGTAGGCAAAGAGATTCGTAATGCACATCGCGTCGTAGCCCCAGCTCCACGCGAACTTCGAGCATTTACGGACGGTAGGATCGTCGGTCGATTCGTCGGCCGTCGAGGGATTTAGGCAGATAAAATTGACGTAGCGATCGCCGTCAGACCATCGACGCCAGAGCGTGTAGCGATAGATCCTTCGGCGGCAGAATGATGCCGACCGAGCGTCGGTCGTCGTGAAGAGTGATCCTTGCGTGTTCATTTGAACCGCAGAGCGTCTGCGAGACGGATGATGCGGAGATCCCAAGCCGATTTGTGCTGCACGCGTTGTTCTTGCGAACGGATCGTTTTGTAGTGCAGAGCGATGGCTCGACGGACATCCTCATAGCTGTAGTCGGTAGCGAGAAAGACACTCGCGGTGCTGTGAGGACCAAACACGCCGCGATAGAACCGGCTCTCGGATGGGTACCAGCGCAGCGGTGAATCGTCGCCACCGCAGACGATGTAGCCGAGTGTGCGACGGTTCATGCAGCCTCCTTGCAGACGTGGGCAGGTGCGTCGAGTTGGCCCCAGCTGTCGATCCATGCTTGGACGCCTTTGAGATCGTGCTGCTCGGCTCGTTGGAGGAGGGCGATCAGGCCACGCACCGCTGACGATGCTTCGCCCTGGACGGTCTCGAAACCGCCGAAGGCACTCTTTACGCGGTGGAACAGTGCGACATCGACTGCATCGGTGTAGATTGCCGTGCGGCCGCGATAGTCCTTTGTGTGAGCGATCTCGATCTCAGCGAAATTCGGAAGGCTAAGCTCGACAGCCTCGATATCGCAGGCGTCGTCGTCACAAGCTTTTATCAACGAGAAGTCGACATTCCGTTTACACGGCCCTCGGCCGATGTGTACCGGCGAGCCCTCCGTTGAACAAAATGCGCATGGCAGATAGTGCTTAAGGAGACGTGCATCAATCGCTCTCTGCTCGGCACGCATACAGTCGCATTTGAAGGGCCGCGGAGTGTCGCCAGTTGCAGTCTCGTGAGCGTCATGAAGGATGCCCCAGATGAAGGTCGCAAGGCTGCCGGAACGCTTCCAGGCAAGAAGGCCGACAAAGATGAAATGAGCGAGATTCGGATACCAAACGGCTCCGACGAAACGACATGTCCGGCCAGCCGCAACTGCGATATCCTCGGGCGTTGGAATGCCCTCGGCGCCGCCGATCTTCTGAATATGGACACCTGAATACGTGATCATCGGCCACCTCCTGCGGACGCGCGGAAGGCGGCGGTGAAGCTGGCGTCGGGATCAGCGGCGGGACGCTCGCGATCGGCGGCGTCGAAGGTCACTCCTCGAGGCGCGGAGCAGTTGTGCGGCTGGCCATCTATGACCGGCTGACCGCAGCGTGGGCAGGATTTGGTGGCATCGGATTTAGGGCTGACGGGTGACATCTCATATCTCCTTTTGAGAAACGAGGCGGGCGGCAGTCGGTACCGCCCGCACACGCTAATTAACCAACATAAGCGCGAGCCGCGGCCTCGCGTTGCCGTTCGCGGCTGGGTGCCGTAGAAGTCATTCCGAATAATTGATCGTGAGCGAAAGCGAGACGGATGCGTACTGGTCTCCGGAATCGTTGTATGGCCAATCTAGGCTGCCGATCTTGACCTCTTCGGTCTGAATGCCCGTCTCGCGGACGAGCTGATCGATGGCGGTGTTGATCGCATCCTCGGCGGTTTTCTTTGCGGCTCTGAGAGCCTTTAGGTGAGTTTTCTTAGCCATTTTTTCTCCTATCTGAAATCTGAAATTTGAGATCTCGAACATTCCGGCGCTCGGCCCGGTGAAGCGGATGCCGTCGATCCGGACGTAGGTCCAGAGGATGAACCGGTTGACCCAGCAGACGGCCGCACGAGAGCAGCGGCAGCGACGGCAGGTGTGGCCATTCCAGCTGTGATTGCGACGGGACGCCATTTAGAAAATCCCTCGCTTGTCGCCTGGTAGATATGGCCGTTGATTCGACTTGGCCTCCACGATCTCAAAGCATTCGTCCTTGACCGTGAGCTGCAGCACCGGCTTTTTACCGTTGTCATAGGTGGCCACAAAAGCCGTGCAGAGCAGATCCTTGCCGTCCACCTCAATGCGTGTCTGCCAAGCGAGATCGCGGGTGCGTGCGTCGAGAGCATCGATCGAGAGGGCACGCTTGAGACAGTCCTTTGGAACCGTGATGGTGATCTTGGCGAGATCAGACATAGCGAACCTCCTTGAGCGTGCGGAAATCGACCGAGCCCTGAACGTCGCGTAGGTCAAAGTCCTTGCTCATGAGCTTGTTCATATCGAGGACGGACGGGAATATCTCAAACCGCCGCAGACCCTCTTTTGCGTCGCCGCGGCTTGGTGCCTTGATCTCGATATCGACTACTGTTTCTCCATGCTCATTCGGCCCGTAAAGCTCGGCGGTAAGCGTACATTTGCGAGGCATTATGCAGCCTCCCTGATATCGAGAACCGCGGGCGTCTCGCGGAGGTTTTTGAAGAATCTAAAGCCGATCTGGACGGTCTTTTCCTGCTTGTCGAATGCCTCACGCAGGGACTCGTTGACGAGGTTGCCGAGCGTCAGAGGCGTAGAGGCGTTGCGGCAGATCGTGTCGAGTGTCTCGGGCTCAAAGATCCTGGCGGGATCGCCACCGGCGAGACGGATCCGGTGCTCGACGTACTGACGAGCCTTTGTGATGTCGGCGGGCTTGCCCTTGACCTTTTTAACCAGCGGCGGCATGGCGATCATCTGGAGACGCTGCCGGATCTCGCGAAACTGGACGTTGCGCATCTGCGTCGTAACGAACTGAGGCTGGCAGTAGAGGATGATCCCGAGCAGACGATTCGTCATCGATCGGTTACGGCCCGGACGCGATGTGATCCCGCGCGTGAGCTCCCAGAAGTTTTTGAGGCTCGTCAGCACTCGATCGTTGAGGTGGTGACCCTCGTCGAATACAAGGGCGACGCGAGTGTCCTCGTAGTACATCTCCTCGAGAAGCTGCTTGAGGGTCTGTACCCGCTCCAGCTTGTCGCGCGGCACGGTCTGGCCGAGCCTCGTGAGGAGATAGCTCGCGATCTGATGGACCTGGATCTGCTCGCCTTCGGGAAACTCGGGATAGATGAGGTGCGTCGTGATCGTATCGTCGCTCGCCAACTCGGCGGCGACGCGATGCTTGAGCAGCGTCTTACCCGAGCCGATATCACCGATCACCGCGACGAAACGCTGGTAGAGAGCTGCGTCCTTAACGCGGGCGACACAGGCGTCGAGCTCG
>DASYKW010000145.1:0-17813 GCA_035995005.1 Pyrinomonadaceae bacterium | reverse complement strand
CGGTAGCTGATTTCTTTATCATCCCGCCGATCTATTCTTTTGTTCCCAATGTCGCTGATTCGTTCCGGATCGGTACTTTCGTTTTGTTGTCGTTGCCCATCAGCTTGATGATCTCGGCTCTCCAGCTGCGCGAAAAGAAAGTCCGCGAAAGCGGTGCCCGGTACCGGACACTATTTGAATACTCTCCGGACGGGATCGTTATCGCCGACCGTGAAAGCTATTATCTCGATGCCAACGAAAGCGTATGCCGGATGCTCGGCTATACCCGCGACGAGCTGATCGGAATGCATGCGTCCGACATCGTCGCCCCGGAGGAGATACCGCAGATCGGTAAGGCATTAGGGATCATCAGATCGGAATCCGAATATCAACGCGAGTGGCGATTCAAGCGCAAAGATGGTTCCAGTTTTGCGGGCGAGGTCATCGCCACCAAAATGCCCGACGGCAATCTGCTTGGCGTGATCCGCGATGTTTCGGAGCGAGAGAGTGCTCAAGCGACAGTTCGTGAAAGCGAATCGCGGCTCGCCGGCATCATTGATTCGGCGATGGACGCGATCATCACGCTCGACAGCGCACAAAAGATCGTGCTGTTCAATACCGCGGCCGAGACAATGTTCAAATGCGATGCCGCGGACGCGATCGGACGGTCCATCGAGCGGTTTATTCCGAAACGCTTTCGCTCCGCCCACGGCGAGCACGTACGCAAATTTGGCGAGACCCGCGTTACAACACGCTCAATGAAAGCGCTTGGCGGTATCTTTGGCGTGCGCACAGACGGCGAAGAGTTTCCGATCGAGGCCTCGATCTCACAGCTTGAGACCGGCGGGCAAAAGTTTTTCACGGTGATCTTGCGCGACATTACGGAACGGACGCGTGCCGAGGCGAGATTTCGACTGGCCGTCGAGTCGGCTCCGAACGCAATGGTCATGGCGGACAATAAGGGCAAGATCATCCTCATCAACTCGCAAACGGAGAAATTGTTTGGCTACGATCGCGAAGAGCTTGTCGGCCTCGCTGTTGAAACATTGGTGCCGGAACGCTTTCGCGGCATGCATCCGGCGCATCGTGCTGAGTTTGCGGCAGATCCGCAGGTAAGGACGATGGGGGCCGGCCGCGACCTGTTTGGCCTACGCAAGGACGGTACCGAGGTTCCTGTCGAGATCGGCCTCAATCCGATCGAAATGGAAGGCGGTACATACGTCCTGAGTTCCATAGTGGATATCACCGAACGCAAACGGACGCAGCTGGCCCTGAGCTCAAGCGAAAAACATTTTCGCTTTTTGGATGAACTTGCCGGCGCTACCCGCTCACTCTCGGACCCTGATCAGATCATGTCTGTGATGGCACGGCTGCTAGGCGAACACCTGAAAGTCTCGCGGTGTGCCTACGCCGATGTGGAGAGCGACAGCGAGCGGTTCACGATACTGCATGATTACACCGACGGTTGTGCAAGCACGGTGGGCGATTACGAACTTTCCTTATTTGGGACTAAAGCCGTTGAAACGCTTCGCGGCGGACAGACGTTGATCGTCAACGATGTAGATAAAGAGTTGCTGCCTGATGACGGAGCCGACACCTTTAATTCGATCGGCATCAAGGCGATCATCACCTGCCCACTTGTAAAGGACGATAGCCTCCGGGCGATGATGGCAGTGCATCAGACAACCCCACGCGAATGGACCGCTGCCGAGATCGCTATCGTTCAAGATGTGGTCGAACGCTGTTGGGCAACGATCGAACGCAGAACAGCCGAGGAAAAGATCTACCAGCTAAATGCCGACCTCGAGCGGCGTGTCCTGGATCGCACGGAGCAGCTCGAGGCCGCCAACAAAGAACTCGAATCTTTCTCGTACTCCGTATCGCACGATCTGCGTGCGCCGCTTCGACATATCGATGGCTTCGTCCAACTGCTCACCAAACGCGAGGGGGAGCGGCTCGATGATACTTCGACACGCTATCTTAAGGTTGTCTCAGATGCTGTCGTCAAAATGGGCACGCTTATTGACGAGTTGCTCGCGTTTTCACGGACCAGCCGAGTTGAGATCAAGACCGTCCGGGTCGATCTGAACGTGATAGTTGCCCAGGCAAAAAACGAACTGGCTCCCGTGATGTCCGGTCGAAATATCAAATGGAAGATCGCCGATCTGCCGACGGTCCAAGGCGATGCCGCGCTCCTCGACATAGTAATGACCAATCTCCTGTCGAACGCGATCAAATATACGCGCGGGCGGCCTGAGGCCCATATCGAGATCGGTACGACCGATGAGACCGACCGCGAGGTCACGATCTTTGTAAAGGACAATGGCGCGGGATTTGACATGCAATATGCCGATAAGCTCTTCGGGGTTTTTCAACGTCTGCACCGCGAAGATGAGTTTGAGGGGATCGGCATCGGACTGGCAACCGTCCAGCGTATCGTTCATCGACATGGCGGCAAGATCTGGCCTGAAAGTGAGCCGGATAAGGGCGCAACATTTCATGTGACTTTGCGACGAGCAAAAGGAGAAACCGAATGAACACCAAACGAATACTTTTAGCCGAGGACAACACTAATGACGTCGAGCTGGCCCTGGCGGCATTTGCGGAGCTCAATCTGGCAAATGAGGTCGTGGTCGTGAATGACGGGGTTGACGCTCTCGACTATCTGCACCGTCGTGAAAAGTTTACGGGCAGAACAGATAATAACCCGATCGTCGTCCTGTTGGATCTCAAGATGCCAAAGATGGACGGCCTACAGGTGCTCCGTGAAATGAAGGCCGACACCGAACTGAGGCACATTCCCGTCGTCATCCTGACTTCATCGCGAGAAGAATCGGACTTGGTCGAAAGCTACGATCTCGGCGTGAACGGTTATGTGGTCAAACCTGTCGCTTTTGACCAGTTTTTGGAGGCCATCAAGCGCATCGGCCTGTTTTGGGTTCTCACCAACGAGCCGCCGCCGGATTTTGAAGCCGGGGGCGATGAGCCAACCGGTCAATAACAAGCGAGAGTTGCATATGTCTAAGACGCTTCGAATCCTGTTTCTTGAGGACACGCCTGAAGATGCGGAACTTGCCGTCGCAACGCTGGAAGACGCGGGTTACACCTGCGTGTGGGAGCGCGTGCAAACACGTGAGGATTTCCTTGACCGACTCGTGTTTCCAAAATATGACCTCGTGATCTCGGACTATAAGCTGCCTTCCCTTGATGGTCTTACGGCCGTAAAACTCTTTACCGAACTCGGTCTCGACATACCGTTCATCTTGATCTCTGGCTCGCTGGGCGAGGAGGCTGCTATCGACAGCCTAAAGGCGGGCGCCGCCGATTTTGTTTTGAAGAATAAGCTGTTTCGGCTTCCTTTTGTCATTGACCGGGCCCTCAAGGAGTCTGAAGAACATCGATCGAACAGAATTGCCGAGCAGCAAATCCGCCTTCAGGCCCGAGCGCTCGAATCCGCTGCTAACGCGATCGTTATCACCGACCGGACGGGGACGATCACATGGGTGAATCCCGCATTTACCAAGCTGACGGGTTATACGGAAGTAGAGGCTCTGGGTAAGAACCCGAGCATCTTAAGATCCGGCGAGCAGGACGATGTATTTTACAAGGACCTTTGGACAGCGATCCTTGCGGGAAAGGTCTGGCATGGCGAGATGGTAAACGTCCGTAAGGACGGCAGCCTATATCACGAGGAGCAGACCATCACACCGGTTGTGAACGAGGCCGGTACGATCGTCAATTTTATTGCGATCAAACAGGATATAAGCGCGCGAAAGGGGGCAGAAAAAGAGGTTAAATTACCAACGGCTTTGTTACGCGTCGGACTGATCGCCCTCGCAATATTTATCCTCACCGAAATTATAGAAGGGTACCTGCAACCCGTAGTTGGCGAGCGCATCGCAACCGTCTTCCCTATCATCGTGAGCAGCCTTACCGCAGTCGGACTAACGTATTTTGCGTTAAAAAGACAGAGATCATTGTATCGCCGAACGCTTGAGGAGATCGCCGAACGCGAGCGGGCCGAGCAGGCACGATCCGAGCTAAATTCTCAGCTAGAGATCGAACGATCAAGACTCAAGAACATTGTCACGAACGTGCCCGGTGTCGTGTGGGAAGCAGGGGGCGAACCCGATGCGGCCAACCAACAGACAGATTTTGTCAGCGACTATGTCGAAACGATGCTCGGTTATAGCGTAGAGGAGTGGTTGTCGACGCCAAATTTTTGGCTCAGCCTTGTTCACCCGGACGATCGGGAACGAGCTGTGAGCGAAACGACGGCCATTTTTGCAGGGGCTTCCTCAAAACCTATCGAGTTTCGCTGGATGGCAAAAGATGGCCACTCGATATGGGTCGAGGTACACGCGGCCGTTATCAGGGATGAAAACGGATCTCCCGTTGGGATGCGTGGGGTTACGATCGATATCTCGGAACGCAAGCGAGCAGAGGCGGAGTTAAGATTCAGAAACCTGATCTTATCAACCCAGCAGAACACGACAATTGACGGGATACTTGTCGTAGCTGACGATGGCCGGATCGTCTCGTACAACAATCGATTTGTTGAGTTATGGAATATCCCGTCAGGTCTGGTCGAAGACGGTGTGGACGAACCCGTATTGGAGCATGTCAGGAACCAGGTCGCTGATCCTGTCGGGTTTCTGGATCGCGTAAAATACCTGTACGACCATAAAGAAGAAATAAGCCGGGACGAGATCGTCCTAAGTGATGGTTCGATACTCGAACGTTATTCGGCACCGATGATCGGGCCCGAAAAAAAATATTACGGCCGCGTTTGGTATTTCCGTGACGTTACAGAAAACAAACTAGCCGCGAACAGGATAGCTCGCAGCGAAGCTCAACTAGCTGAAGCACAAAGCATTAGCCATATCGGCAGCTGGGACTGGGATTTGCATGAAGGCACGCTGGTTTGGTCAGACGAGCACTATCGCATTTTTGGGCTTCGCCCGGGCGAGATCGATCCGAGGTATGAGGAGGCTGTTGCCGTGTATCTACACGAAGCCGATAGGGATCTCACCAAAAAAACGATTCAACATTCTCGCGAGACCCTCGAGCCTTTCGATTTTCACTATCGCGTCGTTCACGGAGATGACAGCGTCCATACAATACACTCGCGGGGATACGTAGATGCAGATAAAAAAGGCAATGCCGTTCGAATGTATGGCACAGCGCAGGATGTAACTGATCGGCAAAAGGCGGAGGCAGCGGTTAAGGAGGCTGAAGAGAAATATCGCAGCATATTTGAAAATGCCGTCGAGGGTATTTTCCAGTCGACGTCAGAGGGTAAATTTATTTCGGTCAACCCGGCGATGGTCCGCATTCTGGGCTATGAATCACCGCGGGACCTGATCGACGGACGTCTTGACATCGGGTCTCAGCATTACGTTGACCCAAAGTCCCGCAAAGAGCTGGAACTTCTTCTGGCCAAAGACGACATCGCCATGGCCTATGAGTGCGAAGTATATCGCAAGGATGGCAGCAAGATCTGGACACAGGAAAACATCCGGGCGGTCCGCGGCGACAGCGGAAAATTGCTTCACTACGAGGGGTCGATCGAGGACATTACGGAACGCAAAAGCCTTGAGGAACAATTCCGCCAGTCGCAAAAGATGGAGGCAATAGGCGTTTTGGCGGGGGGCATTGCACACGATTTTAACAATTTGCTTACGGCCATCAATGGGTACAGCGATCTGACCCTCAGAAAAATGCAGGCCGACGATCCGATGCGGCACAATATCACAGAAATAAGAGAGGCCGGCAGCCGCGCCGCCGCGCTTACAAGCCAGCTCCTGACATTCAGCCGCAAACAGGTCTTAAGCCCGAAAGTTCACAACCTCAACTCGGTGATCATCGAGATCGACAAGATGCTGCGTCGTCTTATCCGGGAGAGCATCGAGCTACGGCTCGTCCTTGACCCCAAACTTGGAAACATAAAAGCCGACCCGGGGCAGATAGAGCAGGTCATCGTAAATCTGGCCGTCAATGCCCGCGATGCGATGCTGGATGGCGGTACGCTTACGATCGAAACCGAAAACGTCGAGCTCGGCGACGACTATGTTGGTGCCCATATTACGGCCTTACCGGGCCGATACGTCAGGATGACCGTAACCGACACCGGCGAAGGGATGGATGAAGCGGTTCAACATCGGATATTTGAACCGTTTTTTACGACAAAGGCTCTCGGCAAGGGGACTGGCCTCGGCCTTTCAACTGTCCATGGAATAGTCGAGCAATCCAGCGGAAGCATTAGGGTGTACAGCGAGGTAGGGCACGGTACGACCTTTAAGATCTATATCCCACGTGTGGACGAAACTGTCGAGGGGACGCCGTGGATCGAAGATCGTCAAGAGGATCTCACCGGCACGGAGACCATTCTTATGGTTGAGGACGATGAGATCGTTCGCCAACTGGTCCTCGAAATATTGACGGGTAGCGGATATTACGTATTGGAGGCCGATAGCGGTAACGCGGCTTTGTCGATCTGTCAGACCTATACTGAACCAATTCACTTGCTTTTGACGGATGTGATCATGCCCGGCATAAGCGGGCCCGCGGTGAAAGACGAGATAGTTAAACTGCTCCCCGACATTAAAGTCCTGTTTATGTCTGGTTATACGGACGACTCGATTGCCAGTAAAGGAATATTGGATTCGGGCACGGCATTTATCGAGAAGCCTTTCTCCCCCGATGCCTTGGGCCGAAAAATACGCGAGATACTCACAAGTTAAGGAAGCTTTAGCGTCAGACCTCATCCTTCAAGAGGAGCGGCATCCTTTGGGAAAAAGGCCCAATATGAAATGACCCAAGAGGCAATACGGACGACCCAGATACTGATCGTGGACGACGACCCCGCCGTGCGTGATCTACTGTTTGACCTTCTCAGCGAGACTTACAATTGCCTGCGAGCCAATTCCGGTAACGAGGCGTTGAAGATGCTGCAAAGCGAACGACCCGGACTCGTGATCAGCGATATCAATATGCCGGGTATGAGCGGCTTGGACCTTATCCCGCTTGTTATTACGCAGTCGCCGGATACCGTTGTCATGATGATCAGCGGAAACCAGACTATTGATAATGCGATCGACGCGATCCGGGCCGGTGCGTTCGATTTCATAAAGAAACCATTTGATCTCGATCAAGTTGAGGTCGCCGTGCGCCGTGCCATGGAACACCATTCGCTATTGACCCAGAAAAGGCGTCACGACGAGGAGCTTGAGGTTCTCGTCGAGGAGCGCACAAAGCAGTTAAATTATCTCGCCTTTTACGACGCCCTGACGGGTCTGCCGAACCGCACACGCTTTGAAGAACAACTCGCTACAGCGATAGCGGATCCCAGGCTCCAGACAGAGCTCGCCCTGCTAATCGTCGCTCCAGATCGATTTATGGATATGCGTGACACGCTTGGCGACGCGATAAGTGAAGACATACTCAAAACTTTTTCGGAACGACTGCAGGCGACGATGGGCGACGGGTCTGTAGTCGGACGTCTAGACACCGCCGAATTCGGTGTCATCTTGCGAGGAACGGCTGATCCGGCTGAGGTGATCCCTACGATCGAAAAGTTGTTCCGGTCGCTGGCCCAGGTGTTCCACTTTTCTTCACACGACATTTTCATTTCGGCGGCGGTTGGCGTGACAACGTACCCTCGCAATGCTGAGGACGCTAAAACGTTGATCAAAAATGCCGGCATGGCGCTTTCGCAGGCACGGGCGGCAGGAACAATGAGTTTCAAGTTCTTCACCGCCGAGATGCACGACAAGGCATTGCAGCGACTGACCCTTGGTAACGAACTCCGCCACGCAGCTGTTGACCAGCAGCTCGTTGTTCATTACCAACCGAAGGTGAACACAAAAACCGGTGAGATAGTCGGCCTCGAATCATTGGTTCGCTGGCATCATCCCAGGATCGGTCTTGTGTCGCCTGCAGATTTCATTCCGATAGCTGAAGAAACAGGATCGATCATTGACATCGGAAAATGGGTGCTTCGTGAGACCTGTGAACAGGTGGGCCGTTGGCACGGCGAGGGGTATGCCCTCAGTGCGGCCGTGAACGTTTCGCCCATGCAGTTCGACAGTGATCTCGCGACGACCGTTAACGAGATCATCCAACAGACGGGCTTCCCGGCGGTTTGGCTAAATCTGGAAGTGACCGAAAGCTCGATCATGAAGAATTCCAGCTTCGCCGTCAGGACCCTGAACGAATTAAAAGCTGTAGGCGTCAAAGTATCGATCGATGACTTCGGTACTGGCTATTCGTCGCTTGGCCAACTGAGATCTTTGCCGGTGGACGTCTTGAAGATAGACAAATCATTTATCGACGAGATCGCGAGGGACTCGAACGACGCCTCAATGGTCAAGTCGATAATCGATCTCGCGCACAGTCTGGATTTGAAGGTCGTCGCCGAGGGAGTCGAAACAGAAGACCAACTCCAGTCACTGGCTGTACTTCATTGTGATGAGTGGCAGGGTTTTTTATCCAGCCGACCTCTGCCTGCCCATGAATTCTACGAGCTACTGAACCCCGGAAGTAAGGCTAACGCGAGACAAATTCCTATCGCTCTTCCCGGCGATTGAGTATCCGTGCCAGGGTCTTTCGGTCGATCTCGAGAATCCTGGCAGCCGCCTGTTTATTCCCGCCAGTGTGATCTAGGACTCGCTGAACGTGGAGCTCTTGCATTCGCGAGAGCGGCAGCCAGTCGGAAGATTCGACGCTTTCCAAGACGTAGTTCTCCGTATCACGGGGACCGCCAGTGATACGTCCGGGCAAATGTGACGGATAGATCGTTCCATCGCTGAGCGAGATCGCGTGCAGTACCGCATTTTCCAGCTCTCTGATATTGCCCGGCCAACTATAGTTCTTGAGGAACTCGATCGTGGACGGGTCAAAGCACGCGGGGTGACCGCTGAACTTGCCAGCGTCGATTGCAAAGTGTTCGGCCAGCAGCTTGACGTCATCCGGCCGTTCGCGAAGCGGCGGCAGCTCGATCGTGACCGCGTTTAGGCGATACATAAGGTCCTGGCGAAACCGTCCGACCACCACCTCACCCTCTATATCACGGTTACTCGCTGCTATTACCCTGACATCGACTGCGATCGTCCGGTTGCTTCCCACGCGACGTATCTCACGCTCCTGGAGCGCGCGCAAGATCTTCACTTGGAAAAGCGGTGACGTCTCAGTTATCTCATCAAGCAGCAGCGTCCCGCCGGTAGCAGCCTCCCAAAGGCCGACGCGCTCATGATGGGCCCCGGTGAAAGAGCCCTTTGCGTGACCAAAAAGCTCTGATTCGATCAGCTCGTTAGGGATCGCACCGCAGTTGACCGAAACGAATGGTCCCGATGCCCGTGAGCTGCGTTGATGAATGGCGCGGGCCACAACCTCTTTACCTGTGCCCGATTCGCCGGTGATCAAAACAGGAAGATCCGTGATCGCCACGCGGCCGACCATCTTTAGGCATTCGACGAATTTCTGACTCTTACCTATCAGCGGCAGGTCGGATCGGTAGGCGGTCGGAGACGCCCTTGCCGCAGCGGGTTTTTTTTGGGGTTTGCTACGTTCTCGTACGAGTTTCGAGACAGCGATCACGTCGTCCACCGAGAAGGGCTTGACCAAATAATCGAACGCACCAATCGATGTGGCGTCAAGAGCACCGGCTGCCGAGCCGTGACCGGTCATTAAAACAAAACGGGCTTCAGGCTGCTCTTTTGTAAACCGACGGAGCACCTCGTATCCGTTCGTTCCGCCCAACATCACGTCGCAAAATACGAGCGGCCATTTTCGCCTTTCCAATTCCTCGAATGCTTTGTCGGCGGAATCTACCTCGACAACTGTCCAGCCCTCTGCCGTCAGCACTTCAGCCACAAACCGGCTGATTTGCGGCTCGTCATCTATTACCAACGCTTGCAAGCTGGAACGGGTGGACAACATCCTTATATTACGATCAGCCTACTCGCCGACGGGGGATGGGTATTTCCAGACGGATAACATACGGTCTCTGAGGTAAAGACGAGATGGATTGGTCGGTACGCTATTCTATCGCAACCAAGGCAAAGACCGAAGCAGACAAAGGGGGACCAAATATCAACGGCACGATTTCGTCGTACTCGCTAACTTACGGGGTCTTAAATGGAGCCACCCGTCGGATTCGAACCGACGACCTTTCGATTACGAATCGGTGAGAGGCACTTGGCTAGCGTATGTTTTTCGTTGGGTGACGTTGTAAATACAGGCTTCCCGCGAATTACAGAGGTGGGTTTGCGGTCTGAGGTTGGCTAGAATCCGAGTCTCTTAGGGAAACGTTAGGGAAATGGCAAAAGAGAAGCAGGGAAGACGGGATTCTATGAGAAAGTTCAAGAAGGATATACAAAATTCATGATTCTTTGACAGTAGTGATCATGTTTCCCGTGTATCGACCGAGAAGCCTATCGATAACCGCAAACCGATCATAATCGATGCGGTGTTTGTTACAGCATAAATCCGAACAATTTGTTGGGTACAGAGGTAGGCGTGGGCGTGGGTCAAACCGGTTGGACGCTCGGACGGCAGTGGGGTTCAGCCCGACAGCCTTCAAGTCTCGAATCTCTATGCACGTCTCGCGACGGTGCCCACCGTCATCGAGATCCATCACCATTATGACGGCGACCTCTGCTTTTGTGCCATCTTAGATTACTTAATAACCGTGAGGACCGGCCGGTCCTATGTCTCTGTTGGCTATCTGTCGCTTGGTCGGCGCGTTTTGTCTTAATGGGCTGTGAGCACGATGTCGTCCAAAGTGCCGTTGACGACGCGGACCTGCGTATCGAAAACATGCCGTTTAGCCTTCACCTCAAATATGCACGTTTGTCCGGCCGTGATGCCGTCAAACCTGAAATAGCCGAATGCGTTGCTCATCGCCGTGACCTTTTCACCCGCAGCGTCGGTGATCACGACGACCGCACCACGCGGCCCTGAGCTGGTCGCAGTCGAACCCGCTTTTCAACCGCCATACGCCCTCGGCCTGCGGAGCGTCATGTTTGTGGTCAACAACCTCGACGATACCGTCGCCCTCGCCCTCACTCAGGGCGGCTCGCTCATCGGCGAGATCGTCCAGTATGAGAACAAGTACTGCCTCTGCTATATGCGCGGCCCCGCCGGTATCATCCTCGCCCTTTCCGAGGAACTTTTCTGAAGATTCACTAACGAAAGCGAACACACGAAAGGTAGAGCAGCGGTCGGAAGCGGTCGAAGAGAACCGGAGGCCCTCTGCCAGTTTCGACTCCCGACATACAGGCCATGCGACGGTAACTGTCGCATAACGTATTAAACTGTACCAAGAGCGATCGATAACGTTGGTAAGGTCTTATCGTCCACAATTTTTACCGTGGAGGTTTATTGATGGCAACGAATACTGGTAAAGGTATCGCAAGGGCTCCGTGGACGATCGCAGTCAACTTGACCTAGATCCTAAAAATGGAAAATTCGTGAAGCGTGATACTACGAACGGGCGCTTTATTGATATTAAGGAAGATAACAAACCTTTCAAGGGCGTCGCAGAAGAGCCGGACGAAAGAAAAGGAAAATGAACCGGGCTGTGCCCGTTTTTTTGCAGATCCTTAGCGAGGAAGACCTTTGGCCTTAGGCGCGCAAGGTTTCCGGTTCTGAATGTCATAGGAATGGCCGCGAGGTAGGACGTGGAGGTGGACACCAAACATACCTATGACCTCATCAGGTCGCTTGTAGACCAGATCCGAGTAGTCCATCTGGCGTGCATCGATGACCGTAACGCATCCGTCACCTAACACGCGAAACTCTTCGCCCACGACCCGTATCGCCGTATTCTCATCCAGGCCGAGACCGAGGAGCTGCGGATGATGAGCAACAGCCGTTAAGAGACGCCCATGTCGGCCGCGTTGCGAGAAATGAGTGTCGATGACCGTGCTATCGATGAAGTTCATTCCGGGCGACATCTCAACGCATCCGACGCGGGGCGCTGTCTCGCTTGAGCCCCCGATTATCATGGAGCCGGACATCATCGCCGCCCCGGCGCTCGTTCCCGCAATAAGTATCCCGTCGTCTGCCTTATCCCGGAGCAGCTGATCGAGCGGACTGCCGCCCATTAATCCGGTGACATTCTTTTGATCGCCACCCGTGAAAAAAAGAGCATGGGCACGCTCGATCTTATTCATCGCTGCCTTTGAAAATGCATCCTCACGTTGCCATATGTTGACGACCTCGACGTGAGATACACCGCGTTTTCTGAAGATCGAGTTGTACTTGGCTGACGTACCGTTAGCGATATTGGTTGCGACCGTCATCACTACTAGGCGAGGATCTTTCTTTTCCGCCAAAAAGCCGAATATCTCATCGAGGACCTCTTGACACCCCGCGAGGTTACCGCCGCCGATGGCTAAAAAGATGGTTTCAGATCTAGCCATTTCTCTACTCCCTTGTTTCCAACGGTGTAGGCGTGCTGCGTGCGACCTCGAGTTGGACAGGGTAGGATATCCGATCGGATCTTTTATCCGCCGAATTGAATCGTGGTTCCGATGCAGGTAAATATTTGGGGCCGATCCCCGAGAGTAACCAGTCTATCGATGCACCGGTTATTTGCTTGACGGCCAAGAGCAACTCGATCGACGGCATTCTCTCCCCATCGATCACGGAATGGATCTCATCCGAAGTCGACCTGAGCCGAAAGACGATGCTCGATATCTGCTGATATCCAAAAACCTCTAGTATCCGCTGGCCGATATCCAGTGAGATCGCCAGACGCTCGGCTTTACTGAAAAGCTTTTCGCCCTTCTCGGATGTTTGGCAAAGCGGTTCGTCATGTGGTCGGGAATTCCGCATACTTTGCACCTCATTTCAAATTTCAAGGTCACCAGTTTCCTCGCTAACGGAGAAGTAGTTTGTATAGCTCCAAACAAACATGACCGATCTTTCTGCCTGCCGACGGCCGGTTTGGGGGCCTACAATTTCGCCGAGATTTTTTCGTGGATAGGTATGCTCTTAAACATTTTCACGGCCGGTCCTGCGTGTAACCTTCCCCCCGGTAGACGTTTCGAGGCAGGTGAGCGAATTGTGACAATGGCAAAACGATATAAGTTAGTGGTTTACGTGCCGCAAACCCACGGGGACGCGTTGCGAGAGGCGATCGGGGCTGCTGGTGCGGGCGTTATCGGCAAATACTCGTATTGCACTTTCACGGTAAAGGGCACGACCCGCTTTAAGCCCGAACGCGGAACCGATCCGATAGAGGGCGATGTCGGCACGGTCGAGGAGGTGACTGAGGATCGCATTGAGACCGTCCGCGAAGGCGCAAAGCTTAAGGGTGTACTCGCCGCGATCCGCAAAGTCCACCCTTACGAGGAACCGGCAAGCGACGTTTATCCAATCGAGCTCGTCGAGTAACTATCGGGCGGGTTCGCGGCTGCCCGATCGCTCGTCGTCGGTCTCTTTTCTGAGCCCATATCCTCACTACCGGACGTGCCTACGTCTGCATTAACGCCGCCGCTGTGCCCCTCCGCACTCGTGCGGGGATGCGAGTTATTTTCTTGCTTGTCGCTCGAACTCCTGTACGATCGTTTGGTAGTGGGTTAGTTTGACTTATTGGCCTTCTGTTCAATAGCGACAGAATTCTCAAAAGCCTTTTGTATCCTAACAGGCAGGTCTAACCAGAAGTACAGTGTCTTAAAAATCTCGCAACTTGCCGAAGTCGATGTCGAGATCGTTGCTAGGTTCGTAAAGATGGAGGATGCCCAGCGGTGCGCCGATGAAACGCACTTCGCCGATTCGTCCAATGAAAATGAATACGTAGTCAAGGCCGCTCAGCCGGGCATCTCGGACGACCCCGCTCTTTTGTAAAATGCGCGACAGACAGATTAGACAGTGACCATTATTCTGTGTTTCCTAAATTAATTGGGGGTACAGAAATGGTCAAGCCTACGACTTGGAGCATCTATTCGCCTGACGATCACTACTTAGGGCAAATGAACGCCTTTTCGCCACAAGCTGCGTTTTGTGAGTACATGTTTGTTACTGGTAAGGAAATACCCGCGCAGGATGTTCAGCTCAAGATGTTGCCCGACAACACCCAACGGATCGTCTACGACTCGAAAGAATACCCTGTGGTTTCGCGCTAGGTGGTCACCTTTCTCTTATACGATACCGCGTGGCTTCGTTTCAGTCTCAGGCAACAGGGCGACAATGTCCTCGATTGACCACAGCCTAGAAGTGACGCCGGCCGCCATAGCTGGAGTGCATCGTAGGCTCTTATGAGTCCGCACGAAGTTGTAATACATGTAGTGCAGGGCGATTCCGTGACCGTGATTCTCGACCTTCTTTGAAAATCCATTCGTTAGACGAGTGAAGCGTCTCGTGCCCATCCGTATCGTTAGATTCTGACGCTCGATGTAGCTGGTCGAAATCTCTTTCCGGCTGACCACTACCGATCGTTTGGCCCCATACTGTCACCTCGAGAATTAAGATATCGGCTGGCTGGGAAGTGCTGTGTATTCAAAACTTACGTTACTGAACGCTGGTCGGCCTATCACCGTTACATAAAAATACCCCGCAAAGTTCGCGGGGTAACCAAATTAACGGTCTGCAGATCTACTTGTTGCCGTTGCTTTTCATATTCGAGCTCATGTTCGAGTTCATATTTGACCTCATATTAGAATTGGACATGTTCGAATTCATCATGGGCGTCGCAGAGGCCATCGGTGTCGCCATGTTAGAGTTCGACATTGTCGAGTTCGACATCGTTGAGTTGGACATATTCGAGTTACGCATGTTCGCGTTCGTGTTGTCGCCACCGCCGCAACCGCCTAGGACAGCAGCCATGAAGACGGTAATTGTTATTCCGATCAGCTTGTTCATATCTCTAATTCCTCTTTCGTTTAACTTTCAGGTCTCTCAAAGTGAGAGTAATAGACCGCTCGGGTTTAATAGCTAGCTGGAAGACAGGAGCAGAGCTATCAAACCCGGACGGCGGTCTAAACACATTTCATACAGCATCCAAACAACGTTATGTTGAATGGCCCAAATGCTAGCGCATGTATTTGGAAACTTCTGTCGCGCATATTACAAAGCGAGAAATTCTTTTGCAGGACATTCAGCCGATGATCGGTCTGAGATGCGACTTGTTTATTTAATTTCGAATCGCATCTCGTTGACGGTATAGCAGATTACGCTCTGAGCGCGCGTCTCACCGCAAACTAACGACGTGTGCAGGAGGTGAGCATTGCAGAACAAGTACAACGTGTCGGAGAAGAACGCCGGCCTAGACGATAGGGTCGGTGGTGGCTACTCCGGTTTGCGGCAAGTACACCGGATGACGCGGCGGGTGCCCTTGGTGGCGGCAAGGATGGCACAAATCCCGGAGGTCTGACGACACCGGCGTCAATGCGTCCGAATATCCGAGCGGCGATTCACCGTTTCGCCTAAGCGACACTACGAAAGGAGGTGCGGGAGAATGAAAGAATTAGGAAGCGAAAAGGTAGCGCTTGTCACAGGCACTTCATCCGGTATTGGGAACGCGACGGCAAAAGCATTGTTTCAAGCTGGCTTTCACGTCGTGGCGACAGCCCGGGATGTTAAGGATATTAAAGATCTCGCCGACCTTGGTTGCGAGACTGCCGAGCTCGACGTGACCGACAACGCTTCGGCAAAGAAGGCGGTGAAGGCGGCCGAGAAACACAATGGGTCGATCTATCTTCTTGTAAACGACGCCGGATACGGTCAGTACGGACCGGTCGAGGAAATCCCCCTCGACGACATTCGGCAGCAATTCGAGGTCAATGTTTTCGGACTGATACGGCTTTGCCAGCTTGTTCTGCCGGGAATGCGCGAGGCAGGTGTCGGCCGGATCGTAAACATCAGCTCGGTCGCGGGCGAGATCAAACAGCCCGGCAGCGGGATCTATCACGCCACCAAACACGCGGTCGAGGCGATCGACGGCGCTTTGCGGACCGAGGTCGAGGCATTCGGGATCGATGTGATCGGGATCCTGCCAGGACCAGTGAATACCAATTTCGACGAGGTCGCGGTCGCATCGATACCTGACACGGGAAGGAACAGTCCCTATTACATCTTCAAAGAAAATCTCAAAAAGACCACACGCGAGATGCTCAAGCCTGGCGGCACCGGCGTCTCTGAGCCCGAGGATATCGCGGCGAAGGTGGTTGAGGCCGCCACAGCCGAAAGCCCGAGCACGCGATATCATGTCGGCCTCATGTCCAAGACAATGTCGGTGATCAGCGGGATCGTTCCCGACAGTGTTTGGGATGCGGCAATGAAGCATAAAATTCCGGTGAACGAAAAGAAGTAAGAGCAAGAGGAAGAAATGAAAGCACTTTGTTGGTACGGAAAAGGGGACGTTAGGGTCGAGACTGTTCCAGATCCGCAGATCGAAACTTCGCGTGACATTGTCGTCAAAATAACGTCGAGCGGCATCTGCGGCTCGGACCTGCATTTATACGACGGTTATATGCCGACGATGGAAAAAGGCGACATCATCGGTCACGAACCTATGGGCGAGGTCGTCGAAGTCGGCGGCGAGATAAAGAACTTAAAGATCGGTGACCGCGTGGTCGTGCCATTTACGATCGCGTGCGGCGCCTGTTTCTTCTGCAAAAAGGAGCTTTGGTCCTTGTGTGACAGGACAAACCCGAACGCAGAAAAAGCGGCGAAGGTGATGGGACACTCGCCGTCGGGACTCTTTGGGTATTCGCATCTATTGGGCGGATTTCCGGGCGGTCAGGCCGAGTATCTTCGCGTGCCATTCGCCGACGTCGGGCCATACAAGATCCCGGACGGGATCGAGGATGACAAGGTCGTGTTTCTCTCGGATATTTTTCCAACCGGATACATGGCGGCAGAGAATTGCGAGATCGAGCCGGGTGATACGGTCGCGTGCTGGGGATGCGGTCCGGTCGGACAATTTGCGATGAAGAGCGCTCGTCTTTTGGGCGCCGAACGCATTATCGCTATCGACACCGTGCCAGAGCGCCTTGCGATGGCAGTCGAACAGTCGCAGGCGGAGACCATCGACTTTGAAAAAGAGGACGTTTACGAGCGTCTTATGGAAATGACAAATGGCCGTGGTCCTGACCGCTGTATCGACTCCGTCGGCTGCGAAGCGCATGGCGGCGGCACGCTCGACGGTACGGTCGACAGTATCAAGACCTCCGTCTTTCTTGCTACAGATCGGCCACACGTTCTGCGGCAAGCGATATGGAGCTGTCGCAAGGGCGGCACCGTCTCCGTGCCCGGCGTCTATATCGGCTTTGGCGACAAGATACCTCTTGGCGCTTTGATGAATAAAGGCATCACGATCCGTACAGGCCAGACTCACGTGAAACGCTATCTACCAAAACTAATGGATCACATTCAAAAGGGCGATATCGATCCGTCTTTCGTCATAACCCACAAGATGAAGCTCGAGGACGCCCCGAAAGGATATGAGATGTTCAAGAACCACGACGAGGGGTGCATAAAGATCGTCCTGAATCCGTAGGGAGGCTAAATCAGTCCTCGCGCGGGGCGCGACCCGTTCCGTGGATTCACCACGTCGATGGACGCGTCTTCTGCTCGGCACCTCTCATACCCTGTAGATCCAGATTCAATTTCATTGTGTGCTCGCGAACGGTAGCGCCGTTTCTGGCCGCCTTTAATGACTATAGCGAACTCCCAAATCTGTTCGCGTATAAAACTAAGCCAAGAGTAAAACAATGCCAGAGGATAAAGAAAGGAAAGGTCAAGGCGGCGGTCAGGGCAACAGGGCGGCGAGAAGGGCGGATCCAGCGGAGGCCCCGCTGTGCACGGCGAGGCCTTTTGATTGCCTA
>DASYKW010000144.1:0-9308 GCA_035995005.1 Pyrinomonadaceae bacterium | reverse complement strand
CCAAAGGCGATGATCTTTGGTTTATTGCCCGTAAATTGCGGCGTAGGCAGCGGCTTATTTGCGGCGGAGCTTATCGTGTTTGCCGGCTTCGAGGCGGAGCACCCTGCGAGTACGAGCGCGGCGACGAGACCCGCGACCGTGATGATCCTTGAGCTATTTCTTTTTAAGTTCACTTTTGCTTTTAAGTAGTGGCTGCAGGGCCGCAAATACATTCTTCTCTATCACTCTCGCCCCATCCTCATTTGGATGCACGCCATCGGGTAAAATGAGCTCCGGATGATCGGCGACGCGGTCCATAAATGACGGCATAAGTAGAACGTCCTTCTCCCGTGCAAGGTTCAAATACATGTCCAGCACCATTTTCCGATATTCCGAACCGACGCGTTCCGGTGGCTCGATCCCGCACAAGAGAACGCTCGCACCGCCCGTTTTAACCTGTGTGATGATCTCGGCGAGGTTTCTCTTGATCTCGTCCGGCGGCACATTCTTAATTATGTCGTTCGCTCCGAGCTCGAGGATCACGACCTTAATGTTGGCGATCCTGAGAGCTTCCGGCAGTCTCTCAAGCGCGGCCTTTGACGTGTCACCTGGTCGGCCCTGATTTAAGACTTGATAGTCAAAGCCCGACCGGTCGATGTCCTGCTGCAGTAACGCGGGATAGCTTTTTTCCCAGGTGTCGAGGCCGGTCCCAGCCGTTAGGCTGTCGCCAAAGGCAACGATCTTTGGTCGATCGGGCAGTATCGGCGGCGGAGTTTGGGCGGCATTCGGGGGCGGTGGATCGACGTTGTGGGACGTTGAATTCGGCACGTTCCCGACGCCGCTCCCGCAGGCGGCGAGGCCCAAGAATAAATAGATGGAACTTATTATGAGAAATGGACGAATTACGATACGCATGCAGTCTTATGAGATGTTAAAGGGAGGATGTGCGATTTGACGACGGCTCGTCAACCGGCCTGATCGTCTCAACCAAATGATCCAGCTTAATAACATCACAAAAACGGTCCGCTCAGGCACCGAGGACCTCACGATACTCGACGACGTGTCATTTGAGATACCTGACGGGCAGTTCGTAGCCGTGACCGGTGCGTCGGGCAGCGGCAAATCGACGCTGCTTGGCCTGATCGCGGGTCTGGACGCACCTTCGACAGGTACAGTTCGCATCGACGACGATGAGATCACGGCCATGAGCGAGGATGCTCTTGCCAAGGTCCGCAGCGAAAAGATCGGATTCGTCTTCCAGTCGTTTCACCTCATTCCGAGCCTTACGGCGTACGAGAACATTCTCATCCCGATGGAGATCCTCGGTCTCGACAACGTGCGTGACCGTGCCGATCGCCTGATGGATGCAGTCGATCTCGCCAATCGCGGACACCATTATCCATCTGAGCTCTCCGGCGGCGAGCAGCAGCGCGTCGCGATCGCCCGTGCATTTGCAAACCGGCCCAAGATACTGCTCGCCGACGAGCCTACGGGAAATCTCGACACCAAGAACGGCAAGCACATCTTTGAGCTGATGACTCAGCTGCACGAGCAAAATAACGTCACGCTTGTGCTCGTCACCCACGACGAAGGCCTCGCTAAACAAGCCCAGCGGCAGATCGTCCTCGCGGATGGCAAAGTGATCTCGGACGAGGCGTAATGAAGTTTATCTTCAACCTAACGCGACGCGAGATCCGCTCATCATGGCGGCGGTTGCTCTTTTTCTTTCTGTGCATTGCGCTCGGTGTTGGATCGATCGTGGCGCTTCGATCACTGATCCAGAATCTTACAAAGGTTGTCGGTAACGATGCTCGCGCCCTGATGACCGCAGACATCGAGGTGACCTCGACGAATGACTTTTCGCCCGTCGAGATCTCAAAGGTCGAGGATGTCGTATCGCGTTACTCGACCGTCGTCGAGGCCCGCAACGAGACGATCTCTGCGGCGTCGATGGCGCGACCGGTCGATGCCTCAAACGAGTCGCTCGAGTTCATCGAGCTCAAGGGTATCGAGGCGTCATTCCCGCTTGTCGGAGATTTTCGCCTGACTGACGGATCGCCTTTCGATTACAAGCTGCTCGCAAATAACGGCGCCGTCGTCGGCCGCGCCCTCCTTGAGGAAATGAAGGTCAAGGTCGGCGATAAGCTCAAGATCGGTGAGAGCGAATTCCAGATCCGGGCGACATTTGACGAGGAACCGGGCGGTGCGAATGGCTTTAGGCTCGGCTCGCGGGTTTTTGTCGAGAAAAATGCCTTTGAGACAGCGGGCATCACACGCAACACAAGTCGGGTCCGTCGACGCATTCTTTATCGCACCTCAGAAAACCCGACGCCGCTTGTCAAAGAACTTCGGACCGCTCTGACGGGCACGAGCGTGCAGGTAAATTCATATCGCGAACAGCAGGAGAACATCAGCGACAATTTTGATCGCACGGAGAATTATCTCTCGCTGACCGGGCTTTTGATCCTTGTTCTTGGTGGTGTAGGCGTATGGAATGTCGCCCGCGCATTCGTCGAGCAAAAACGAAAGACCGTCGCCGTCCTCAAGTGTCTCGGTGCCAGCGGCACGCGCGTGATCACGGTCTATCTTTTGCAGATAATGGTGCTTGGTCTGCTCGGCAGTTTTTTTGGCGTGCTCTTAGCGCAGCTCGGGCTTTGGACGGCGAGATGGCGGTTCGTCGACGCACTGCCGGCCAAGATGAGCTACTCGGTCGTGTTCTCGACGGTCTGGCAAGGCGTACTGCTCGGCGTGCTGGTGTCGGTCCTTTTCTCCGCCTTGCCGCTGCTGCAGATACGCACGATCAAACCACGGCTGCTGCTTCGAGATGAGAACAACGCCAGTCTATCGCGCCTCGATTGGTCTAGGTGGGTATTCGGCGTTGTCTGCACGTCGGCGCTGCTAGGGATCGCGATCTGGCAGGCCGGTTCGGTAAAGGTCGGTGCGTTCTTTCTCGGCGGGCTCGCCGCGACGGGGCTTGTCCTTTACGGCGCCGCGTGGCTGCTCACGTGGATCCTGAAACGTGTCACGCGGCTGACATCGTTCTCATTCCGGCAGGCGGTCAATTCGCTCTATCGGCCCGGCAATCAAACCAGGATAATCCTTCTCGCTGTGGGTCTCGGAGCTTTTGTCGTCATCGCCGTGCAAATCATGCAGGCGAATCTTGTCCGCGAATTCGACTTTACGGCAAATCGCCGGCTGCCGAGTATGATCTTTGCCGATATCCAAAAGAGCCAGATCGATCCAATGCTGCAACTGATCGAATCGCGGACCGGCGAGCGGCCCGAAAAGGTCCCGACCGTTCGGGCCCGCATCGCGGCGGTAAATGGCGAGTCGATCGATTATCAGAACACTGAGGTCAGGCAGAATTCCGGTCAGATCGGCCGCGAATTTGCCCTTACCTATCGGCCTACACTCGACGAGAACGAAACCGTTATCGCCGGCGAATGGTGGGCGACGACGCAGCCAACGGATGAGCCGCAGGTGTCGGTCGAGGAAGGCATGGCAAAAACCTTAAAGGTCGAGGCTGGCGACTCGATGACATTTGATGTCTCGGGCCGCAAGATTACCGCCCGCGTCGCGAGCGTCCGTCGGATCGACGTCCGAAATGCACGCACCGCGTTTGTCTTTGTGTTCCGTCCCGGCATTATCGAGGCCGCACCGCAAAGCTTTGCTGCGACCGTCCTCAAACATGTGCCCGAGACCGACCGTCAAAAGCTCCAGCGTGAGATCGTCGATGCCTACCCTAACGTCCAGATCTTCGACGTGGCGGACATCGTCGAGGCGGTGAATAAGCTTGTCAAAAACTTCGTTATCGCGGTGTCTTTCGTCGGGAGTTTCGTCCTGCTTAGCGGAATTCTTATTCTCATCGGCTCCGTTGCTCTCACAAAGTCCCAACGCATTTACGAGAACGCCATCCTCAAGACTCTCGGGGCAAATCGCCGTATTCTTACAACCATCCTCGTTTCAGAATACGGCCTTCTCGGCGCACTCGCCGGTTCGATCGCGACGGCCTTTGCCTTGGCGTTATCTTATGCGGTGACAAAATTCCTGCTCGATGTCGAATGGGAATTTGACTGGCTTCTCGCCGTGTCAGGCGTGCTCGTCACGACGGTCCTCGTGACCGTCGTCGGGACACTTGCGAGCTTTGATGTGCTCTTCCGAAAGCCACTCGCGACCCTCCGGTCGCAATGACAGGGTTATGCCTTGAAGGAGTCCGTGGCAATGACCGTTCTAAGTCCAACTTGGCCAAGAAGGGTTTCGAGGTATGCTCCGAAGCGGTGGAGCAATGGCACCAGATCCTCATTATTCCGGGTCACCATGATCTCCGCGACAAAACGTTCTACTGTCTCGGTATCCTTGTAAAAGAGAAAGCGAACGGTCGTCTCCATAAAATCCGCGATAGCTGTTTGCATCGCGTTGATTGCAGCATCCTGGGGCGCGGCTTCGGCCTTTTGGATGAGCTTAACCAGCTTTGCCAGCTCGGACCGGAGCGAGAGAGATTGCTCACGCTTTGCGACAAAGCTGGGAAAGATCGAGAAGACGTCAACAGACGGGTCGACAAGCCTTACGAATCCCGCAAGGATCTGTTGAAAGCCGTCATTCAAAAGTGAATAAGCCGTCTCGATGCGGGCATAGACCGACGGAGCAGGCCGAAGTTGGGCGAGGGCTGCGAGTTCATGGCTGTAGACTTTTTTCAGTTCCATCGACGCCGTATACGAGGCGGCGTCAAGCGACGAGAAGACTTCTGCGTCGGCATCGAGGAATCGCTCGAGCCGGTTGTCGATAAAGGTCGTCAATTCAAGGATCTGCTCGTTGACGCGTGAGAATATCACCATCGCGGGCTTTAAAGGCTCGTCGCGTTCAAGCATCCCGCCGATGACACTGAGAGAGTTGAGGACCCTGCCAAATCTCGGCAGCACTAACGCAAGCTCAGCGTGCTCAGTAGAATGATCTGCTGTCTCGGTGAGTTTTAATAGCGTCGGCGGAAGGTTGCGATCGCCTGCGGCGTCGGCAGCTCTAACGAGCTCGCTCACTACGCGGACCGCGCCCAGACGATGCGAGATCGTCGAGGTCCATGCTCGCCATTCGGCGTTACCACGCTTTTCCAGCCCGATCATCGCGTCCCCGATGAGGATCGCGTCACGCAAGGTCCCGGCAAGTTCCTGGAGTCCGTCTCGCTTTTTGCTGTCCAGCCTCGTTTGAGGATCAAGCAGCATAGCGTTGAGCATCGCACAACGCCGCAAGGCCGTATGCAGCACGCGCATCTCTCGTTCGCGAGTCGCCGACTCCGCCTCAAAAAAGGCATTCGGGCCCGAGCCTAAAAATGAGACCAGGCCTGCGAGCCAAATCCCCAGCTCGACCGCGCAGTCGCCGGATCGGACACCATTGGGTAATGCCGGGCGGGACCGACCGTCAGTCGATAGCGAAACTTTAACGTCTTCTGTAAAAACGGTAGACAAAACGGGTTATCCTCTTATTTTGGCAGCGGGGTCGAAGGTGAGTTAGCGGGAAGACCGCTATTAAATTTATACCTTTTGGCGAGCACTATTGGCAAGAAAAATCTCGCGATATGGGTAAAAGGCTCCTGATAGCGACTAACAATCAAGGCAAGGTGGAAGAACTCCGTGGGATGTTTGCCGGCTCTTCTATAGAGGTGGTGTCACTGGCAGCATTTGGCAATATACCGGAGATCGAGGAAACAGGAGCGACGTTTGCGGAGAACGCAAGACTCAAGGCCGCCGGATATGCGCTGGCGACCGGCCTTCCTGCACTCGCCGACGATTCGGGCCTTCAGGTTGCCGCCCTTGGTGGACGGCCGGGTGTACTGTCTGCTCGCTATGGCAGTGAAGTTTCGTCATTCGCGCAAAAGATCGAAATGCTGCTGGCGGAGGTCCTCGCATCCGGGTCGCAGGATCGTTCGGCCCGCTTTGTTTGCGACATCACTTTGGCATCTCCGAACGGCGAGATCGTTGCTACTAAGGAGGGCATTTGTGACGGCCTGATCATTGAGAAACCGCGCGGTTCCGGTGGATTTGGCTACGATCCCATATTCATGCCGCTCGGCTACGAAAAGACATTTGGTGAGCTTTCAAGCGCGATAAAGAGCCAAATCAGTCACCGAGCACGCGCTTTTTCGCTAATAATGCCTATTTTACGGGATTATTTCGGTATTTTGACTTGACCCTCGCGCCGAAGCGAACTAGAATTCGACACTTGGAATCGTTTCGAGAGTGAAACAAGACGGGGCGTAGCACAGCCTGGTAGTGCGCTCGCTTTGGGAGCGAGAGGCCGCAAGTTCGAATCTTGCCGCCCCGACCAGTCTGAAGTTTCTTGATTGGCCGTTCCCCCGCTGCCCCTTCCGGGCAGAGATCCCTTTTGAAGCAGTACACACAACCAAACTGGAGGTTACTAAACTATGGCTCGTATGACACAGACGGAAATCATCAGCAGTCTCGCGGATGCCTGCGGATGTAAAAAGTCGGACGTGAAAGCAATGTTCGACGCTCTCGCCACAATGGCCGTTAGCGAGGTCAGGGCGAACGGAGAATTTACCGTTCCCGGCTTCGGTAAGTTAAAGAAGACACAGCGCAAGGCGCGCGAGGGTCGTAATCCTGCGACCGGTGCTGTGATCCAGATCCCGGCAAAGACCACGGTCAAGTTCAGCCTTGGCAAAGCGATGAAGGATTCAGTAGCTTAAGATATACCGTATCGTGTGTTATAAAGGCGGGCGACCGGCAAATCTGGTATAGATTTGCCGGTCGATTCTTTTTCACCACAAAAAAAATGGTGACAATGCCGTCCCACTTTTGTTACCATCAAATTACAAGTTGGAGCTCGACCGCGTTCGCATTTTTCAGCAACCCATCGGTTGTCGTATCAACTTATTATGTTTTGGTCCGTTCTCTACCCAGAGCGGACAGCGTCTTTTTAGAGACGTATTTGGAAAAAAGAGAGCCTGCGGGCTTTAACACACAAGGAGAACGAACAAAAAGTGGCAGCAGCTAGACCCATGACATTGCAGGATAGGGTCCTGCAAATAGATCATATCCAGGCACGTCGATTTTCTAAGCTGAACGGCGATGCCATCGATATCGCGGCTGAGGGCATTATCAGACACCTGCGGGCATGTGCCCGAATGGACGTGAATCCCGATGCGTCCGCGGTGCGTGAGATCATCGATGACGCTCTGAATGGCCGTCGAGTCTTTGCCGAGACGTCTAACGATCTCTTGGCCGCCTAAGCAGTATTTATAGTTTTATAGTAATTTGAGTTTTGGCCGTCCTTTGGGCGGCTTTTTTTATGCTTTAACGCAGCCGCAATTTGTAGAGAACGTACTTGCCCCACAATTCGCGGTCGTAGCGCTCGTACCATTTGTCGAGATTTGAAAACGTCGACTCCTCCTGATCGGACGCAGCGACAAGATAGGAGAGCGGAACAGCGTTCGCACCTCTGGCATCAAAACGCGTCAGATATCGCCCGTTGTTCGCCGCCTCCTCGTCGATCTCTCGAAACGACAACGGTTTCCATTCGGAGTTCAGCCGGTCGGTGTGTCGGCCCCAGCCAAAGAGCGCGATGATCGAAACAAAGTCCTCGCCCTGCTTCATCCTCTCGGCAAGCTGCGCCGGAGTGACACCGAGATAATAGAGCTGTTGGTAGTAACGCTCCTTGTTTTCCTGCCAGCTGACCCCCGCAAAAACGTGCTGGTGCCGTGCCCAAAGCACGGGTTGCGGGGCGAGCGTCGGCAGGTCGTCCGCTTCCGCGATGGGTAGATAAAGGACCGTACTGTGATGCGGGTCGGGATCGTTCCTTGCTAGTTCGGCAAGCCGCCTGCCGATTGGGAACGCCTCGTCTCGGGCGATATTTACGTCATCGAGAATGCGAACCGTGTAATGACACTCGACAAAGCCCCATGCAGCGGCGATCACGGCGAGCATCGCGACAGCGATCCTGGCAGGTGTGGTGGCAAAGCTACCCGAGCGTTTCCACATCAGGCCGAGGGTGACGACTAGCGAAAGTCCGGCCACGTAATTCCCGATAAACACCTGGTAATGGATCGGCTGCAGCTGCTGACCCGTGATCAGTTGTTGGTTGAAAACAAGTGCCGGTGTGAGAGCGAGCGAAGCCGCGAATAGCGTCGAACGGTCCTTGAGCGCGAGGACCTTCATCGCGATCGCTGCCGCGATCACACCGAGGACCACAAATCCTATCAGCTCGGGCACGCGCGTGAGATCAGGTTTGTGCGTCAGCACGAGCATCTGCACCTCGTCCATCGTGTGCGAACGCTTTGAGAGCAGGTAAAAATACGGGAGCACCGACGCGACGCAGCCTGCTCCGAGCACAGCAAGCCATTTGAGATCACGCCACCAGCTCGCAGGCCTGATCGCAAATACGAGCAGCGTAAAGCAGCCCAGCCACGCCGCGGCGGTCGTCCAGACGTAGAAATAAGTGTAGACGGTATAGGCAAAGGCTAGGACCGCTATCGCGGCCGCCAAGTACGGCGTGCCGATCGCAGCGTGCGGGCTCTCGCCCTGTCCGTCGTCAATTCTTCTTTGCTCACTGCCGACAGCTTTCCAGACCACCCCGACCAACAAAAAAAAGGCCGGAAACGCCATCGCAGGAATGTATCGCCTAAAGCCGGGAAAGTACGGATACGAGTAGCCGGAGCCGAGGATCTCGCCTATTGCACCTTCTCCCGCGAACAGAGCTCCGCCCGCGAGCACCACGAGGCTGCCTGCAAGCGCGAATAGCGAATCGTCCGTAAGCATGCCAATGAGCCAAAAGACCGCCAGAGCGGTCAGGAACGCCGCTACGGCCCCCGAAATGGTCATCGCCCACGGTGCGTCGACACCCAGCATCCTTGCAGGGAGTGCGATCGTGTACGGGCCGGCAAATTGTATGGAGAAAAGCGATTCCGGCTGCAGGTCTGTCGGGCTGTCGTCGCGGCCCGTGTAAGGGTCGTTCTTCCGCGGCCGGCCATCGATCAGGGCCTTAACATAAGCTGCATATGCGACCTCGTCGATATCGTTGTAGGCGTAATGGCCGTTCCAGTCGGCGTAGCCGCGGTTATAGATCAGCTTCCCTTGTGGATACAAAGAAAAAATGGCGAGAAAAAGACCCGCGAGAATGCCGTAGCGAAACCGCAATTTCATAGTGGACAATGGAAATGGACGATCTTTGCAAGCAGTTCCTCATTGTCCAATGTCGAATGTCTGCTGTCCACTGACCAATGGCTGTTTACGTAGACGAGCTCAAATCCTATCCGCTGGCCAAATGGCGTCACGGAAAAGCGTGTCACATGATCGCGGACACGATCGTGGAGTTGAAGGCAT
>DASYKW010000143.1:0-5476 GCA_035995005.1 Pyrinomonadaceae bacterium | reverse complement strand
ATATCGAGGTGAAGATCACCTGGCTCGCGACGATGCCCGGGACTTTCATCGGCGGAGCCGGTGTCGACGGCGGAGTCGGTGCCGGCTCAACTTTTGCCTTGCCGCTGCTCCTGATTGGCGTGGGCCGCGGTGGTGGCGGCGGCGGTGCACACTTCATCGCCCGGCCGCTGAACCAGGTCGCGGTGCTGGACGGGTGGTTCTGATCGTAGGTGGTGCCGTCGATCCTGCCCGAGGACCCAATTCTTCCGCGGTAAACACCAGCCGTCCCGATGAGCACGTAAAAATCATCACCCTCGATGTTGCCCCTAACGTTGTTGGTTTGTACGGCAGGGTCCCCACCTGCGACCAGAATGCCGAGGACCTTTGTTCCTCCGGTGGTTGTACCGTAACTCGCCGTCCCGCTGATCTCCTTCCCGCTTTGGGACAGGTCAACATGATAGACGTACCCGTTGCTCTGATTGATGGTCCACTGGCCCCCGGCGTCCCACTGCGAGCATTGGCCCTCCACCGGGATAGGCAGCAAGGCAAAAACGGCAGCAAAGAGCAGCCCTAAAATGGACATACGCCGCGACACCGTAAGATTGAATATGATCGTCTTTAACATTGAATTCTCCTTCGATCTTGTGTGCTGATGTAGTGTCACGTTCATCAACCCACTAAAAGACAACAGCCGTCCCCTCGACGCGGATCGTGTAGGTCCCTGTTCCCTCGCCCGTTGCGTACTTGATCCCCTTGATCCGAATGACGATATCTTGTTGTGCTGCGTCGAGTTTTACGGTTCTCGAGACCCGCTGGCTCCCGCTGTCGACGGCCTCGGCGAGCAAATTAGAGCGGATATTCTTTGACGTGATTCCCGCGATCTCTAGTCCTTTGGTAAGCCGATTGGCCAATATCGCCTTATTGTTGCCGTCGAACAGATCGACGGTGGCCCCGGCATTTTCCTTGTTGGCTGTCACCTCAAGGGTTATTGTCAGTTTCCCGGGTCCAGCGCCAAATTTGTAGAAGTATTCATCGCCGCTGCCATCCAGATCACCCGAAACGTCGGGCTTTGTCATGTAGCCAGTGTCCATCAGGCCGGCCCGGCTCGTGGCCCTGCGCGCCTCAAAGACATCTTTCTGTCCAAAACTCGCCGTAGTGAACGAAAGGAGAAGCATTCCCGCCGCAGTGATGGCGACAAGAAATGGACGAGTGGTCATCCTATTTACCGAATAAAGATCCATATTTCCATCTCCCGAAAAGATCCGTTTACTGCCCCTTTGTTATTCGATCAGGAATTCTTTAATGTGCCCGTCACCGGGACGCCACCAATATTCCCTCTGAAGGATTTTCCGCTTGGATCCAATACGAGTTCGCCTATTCTGGGGGCAGTTATTGTAGTCCGGGCGATTCGGACCAACAGCACAAATCGGAGTGTATTCCCGTTCACATGCCCGTCCTTCAACTCGTAAGACCCTTGATTAGTTCCGTAGAAACCCGTCACAACGGAACCAGACTGCTTGATATCCATGCCGCCCTGGGCGCCTCCGTCGGTGATGAGCCAGGATCCAGTGAATGTAGGATTTAGGATCTTGCCGAGAGGTTTATGTGTCGTGACGCCCGTGCAGGGATCTTCCTCCGATCCCGTGTCGTTGCCCGCATGCCAGAATCCTTGAAACGATTTGCCGCCCTTATCAATGGTCAATCGTCCCGAGCTAGAGTCTCCCGCAGTGAAGCGCAGCGTGTTGCCGCTGATGGTGCCCTCGAATCGATCACCATCGGTGACTCGCCCGCCCTCGTCCTGCTTCAGACATATCGTCTGGCCCGATATCAACCCCCCAGAGAGTCTCCAGCAGCCTGTGAACGAAACCGGCCCGCTCGCCGCAGGCAGCGATGGCTTCGGAGGAGCCGAAGAGTCGGGTGCCGCCGGTCGTTCGCCCCACGATCCAGATTCAGCGATCGCGGTGCCGTTGCCCTTCTTAAACGTGACGCCGAAGGTCTGCCCACTGTTGCTAATGTTGAATTCCCCATTGCCGCTTCCCTTACTCGACTCCCACTTAAATCGCAGGATCCTGCCCTCGACTGTGCCTTCGAGCTTCCCGTTTTGAGCCGGATACAAGCCTGTGGCCTTGCTTCCATTCTGGACGATCGTTACTGGAATGCGGACGCCGTTGTTGTTGACCAGGTCCCACGTGCCGGCAAACGACCGCGGTGGACCTGGGTCGAATGTGCTCCACGGATGGGTTGCAGGAGATGGCTTGACGGTGGTCGAACTGCCGGTAAAGCCCTTGCGGTCGGCGTTCAAAGTGAATTCACCGGTGCCCGAATAGCCGCCGTCCTGAGTCCATTTGAACGTTACCTTGTCGCCGAGGACTACACCGCCAAAGATCTCGCCGTTACCGGGCGTGTAGGTGCCAGTAACCTTGTTACCGATCTGCGTCAGTTCCACCGAATATCGGGTGGCACTCCCGGCAACGGTCTCCCATACTCCCGTGAACGCCGCCTTCGCCCCCGGTTGGGCACTAGATAAGGTGACGGCGGCCAGGATCGAGCTGACGGCAGCGAGGACCAACAGGACCATTCGCAAAAGAGTTTTGATGTCAGATCGCATAGAATTTCGTCTCGGCTTTTGAGAACAGTCCTTAATCTGAGCGGACAAGACCGGCCTCAACAATTAGTGGTTAGTTCTCAAGACCAGCGCTATAATGCCGACTATCTCTGGTACGGCGTTATGCAGCCCTCGATCTTGCCCGCTCGCTTACGGACTCTAAGCGAGAGGCGGCAGAATGTCTTTGGATTTAACTTTAAAAAACGCTGAATTTAACTTTAATGTGACCGCTGACGAGCAAAATACGGTCTACGAGTTTGAAGACTTTCGGCTCGACACCGCGACAAAGCTGCTTTTTCGAAGCGGCGAGCAGATCGTGCTCACGCCCCGTGCGGTAGAAACGCTGATCGCCTTGGTGGAAGGTCAGGGCAAGGTCATCAATAAAGACGATCTGATCAAAAGGATCTGGCCCGACACGATCGTCGAGGAGTCCAACCTCGCCCAGTACCTGCACATTCTGCGTAAAACTCTCGGCGAGACTAGCGACGGGAAGCCTTTTATCGAGACTTTGAAGCGGCGCGGTTATCGTTTCAACGGGAAGGTGCGCGTGTTGCAAGCTGGAAACGGCATCTCCCGCCCTCTCGAGGAAGCCGAACCTTTTCAAACCTCAAATCCTGCGGTGCCCAATTCAGGTTCGCGGCGGGTCGAAGGACGTGGCAACGCTCACGCGCTTAGCCAAGTCGCCGCGGAGCGCGAAGTGGCGCATCACGTAAAGGTCGAGCGTTCGGACAATGTTTATTCCGTCTCCGATTGGCGGCGCGAGCCTATCGTCGACACATCGTTAGCGGTTGATCAGCCTACCCGCTCCAGATGGTTATTACCTCTGGTTCTCGTGATTTTGGTCGCGGGATTAGCGGGCATTTCGTTCGCTGTTTATAAATTCACGAGTGGAGGCCCGACCGCCGAGACCAGAAGCATTCCGTTCAGTGGATCGGCCATGACCCGCATCACGACCACCGGCAACTCGAAGGTGGCCGCCATCTCGCCGGACGGGTTGTACCTTGCACATGTCACCGCGGGGACGGACGGCGACACTCTTTGGGTGCGTCAGGTCACCGTCGCAAACGACACGCGGATCGCTGGCCCGACTAAGAGTGTCTTGGTCTCGGTCACATTTGCACCCGACGGGAATTTTGTCTATTACCTCGCCAGCGCGATGGATAAGGGCGAGACCGAGCTTTTTCGCGTTCCGGTCCTCGGCGGACCTATCGTAAAGGTGTTGACTGACATCGCTCCCCCGACGTTCTCTCCTGATGGAACGCGGATCGCGTACATGCGAACGCATAAGGAAGAGTCCGGCCTCTTCATCGCCAATGCCGACGGCACGAACGAATCGATGCTTTTGTCGCGTCGCGACCCGGACTATTTGAATATGTTCTGGTACGCGCCGGCTTGGTCTCCTGACGGAAAAAGCATCGCCGTTCCGGCAGGTCAAGGCGACGAGACCGGCCGTTATGAGACGGTACTCGCCGTCGACGTAGAGACGGCAGCCGAGCGTAAGTTGACCAATACGCGTTGGCAGCAGGTCGGCCAGCCCCGATGGCTCGCGGATGGACTCATCGTGAGCGCCTCCGAAACGTCCACCGCGCCCCAACAGCTATGGCATATTTCGCTGCCTGACGGTACAGCGTCTCGCATCACGCGCGACCTTAACAACTACAAAGAAGTTAGTCTGACAAGCGACACAAAGACCTTGACAGTCATTCAGGACCATGGCGTCTCAAACATCTGGACCGCCGGCGGCGACGGAGCGGGGGCTAAGCAGATACTGTCAGAGGCCGGGCGGTTGAACGAAATCATCTGGCTGCCCGACGGACGTCTCGCATACACGTCGAACGCAAGCGGCAGCTCAGACGTCTGGACCATGAACGCCGACGGCTCGAACGTCCAGCAGCTCACCATGGGGGCAAACGCGAGACTCGGGCTGGCGGTCACCGCGGATCAAACGCAGCTCGTCTTTGCCGCAGAGCACGAGGGCAAGTTTAACCTGTGGCGAGTCGATATCGACGGAGCCAACCTAACACGAATAACCAACGGTGACGGCGAATATTACCCGCAGTGCACCCCGGACGGCCGCTGGATCGTTTATCAGTCGGGCGGGAATAGGCCAACGCTTTGGAAAATGCCGGCGGCGGGCGGCCCCGGTGAGGCGATAACGAAGAATACCGCCTCACGGCCCTCGCTCTCGCCCGACGGGAAGTTCGTGGCCTATCACTACCTAGACTGGACGTTTGAAAAAGGCCGATGGAGCATCGGCATCATCAGCCTAGAGGACGGGAAGCAAGTAAAGCGCTTCGATTTCCCATCCACCGCCACCGAGCGCCTCGTTAAATGGACGCGTGATGGCAAGGCTATCGCCTTCCTCAACAGTCCCGACGGCGTCCCAAACATATGGCTACAGCCAATCGACGGCGGAGATATCAAACCGCTCACCGACTTTCCTTCGGATAACATCATCGCCTTTAACTGGAACGCGGAGGGCACCCATCTTGCGGTCATCCGCGGCGTCGAAACCAGCGACGTCGTCCTTATCAATCAGGCTTCCGTAAAATAAGAACGAAGATATTTTTTTCCGACATCAGCATCTCCGCTCCGGCCGCTCATCATTTTTCTAGCTTAAATTTGCCCGACAAGGCACCGATCATCAATGTGAAATCGCTTGGCCCGGCAACGCGACGGTTTCGAGATTTATGAACTCAAGGTCGGCGCGGCACAATGCGGACAGGTGGTCAACTTCCGAGCGTATCGGTATGTCCGCTGCCGGTTACGAAACTACGGTTGCCGTAGCGATCGTATGAGAATTCCTGCCTCCAATTCTGCGCGCCGTTATAAGTCTCTGTTGCACTTGCGAGCCGATTCAATTCGTCGTATGTGTATGTTTGGTTAAATGTA
>DASYKW010000142.1:0-3555 GCA_035995005.1 Pyrinomonadaceae bacterium | reverse complement strand
TCGACTACGAGCAAAAGGAGGATATGCAGGCCAAGGCCAAGCTATTCGCCACAGTTCATAAAGATATGGGTATCCCGCTCTCGATCAAGCAGGTCCGCGACACGCTGCAGATAGAGGAGCCGCGCGATAAGGCCGATACGCTCGCCCCGGCGCCCGAGGCTGAGAAACCATCGACTAACGATCCTCTCGACGATTCACTGATCGAGTCGGCGTTCGCCGAGGGTGACAGCGTAAAAAAAAAGTTGCTACCCGGCTCGTCCATGAGATCGAGCTCGAGGACGGCTCGCTTCATGCGGCAGCGCCCATCTACGATCAAATTTTCGGACGATTGATCACTAAGATCGAGTCCGCCGGCAGTACTCTTCAAATGCCGTCGGATATGTTCTTTGACAGCTTAACTTCGGACTTTCAAAACGTCTCCAATTTACTGTCAGAAACGGCTCTCGCCGGCTACCTCTTGGCCTACGACGCCTCGCGGGAGGAGTGCCGGGCTATTATCAGATCTGATAATAGGTTCGCGTTTGCGGAAGGTGATGACGACGAGGAACGCGCCGTGCGGATCGGCGGTAAAGCCGGTTTGGATCTCAGGTTCGATGTTCCACCGCAAGAAGCGATCGACTTCTTTAAAAGGAAGAAGATCTTGTCGGCCGACAAGTTCTATGAGCTGGAGGCAGAGGCCCGATCGGGTGCATTCGCCCTCGCCGACGTTTACAAAACCGACGTCACCGCCGCTCTCCGTCAAGAGCTGGTCGATGCACTTCAGAATGGCACGCCGCAGCGTGAAGTGATCAAGCGGCTACAGTCGATACTCGAAGGCTCGACCGGTCAAAAGGTGCTGGGGCCAAATCACCTCGAGACGGTATTCCGCACGACCACCCAGATGGCCTATGGCGTCGGCCGACGCATTGCCCAAGAGGAATCTAAAGATTATCTCCCGATATGGGAATACTCGGCAGTTGGCGATGATCGCACGCGTCCCACGCACATGGCGCTCGACGGTCTGCAGTACCCGGTCGATCATCCGTTCTGGGGCGACTACTACCCACCATGGGACTTCCGCTGCCGCTGCTCGGTGATTCCCCGACTTGAATATTCAAAAGGCTATAAATCGTCGGCTCGCGTGACATGGCCATCATTGCCGGCCAGCGGCTTCCGCGGGATCCCGCCTCAGGCAAACCTTCGCGACGTCTTAAAGTCGGGTGCCGACCGCGCCTTGGATGGTCGTCGTATATGATCCAGGGCGCGCCTAGGATGAAGGCTCCCGCGATCCAGAGCGCGCTTTGGATTTTTACCGGGCGCGCCTTGGATGGAACTCCTCAGCAGGAGCCGTCCGAGAGAATTCTCATTGAAAGCTTTTATCTATCGAAGCTCGACGCCAGCGCGCCTAGGATTTTCGGCGCGCGCCTTGGAAGAGCGCCTGGGACGCGCCTTGGATCTCAACCCTGCTGATCGAGGGTAGTGCGGAATCACCGCTATTTGGGCCGTTTTCGTTAATAAAACGATGCGCGCGGCCTACCCAGAAACCCGCATCCGTTTACAAAACGACGCGCGCGGACCGCTAATACTGGACGGTGACTGAAAGCTCTTTGACAATAAAGACTTACCGCCGGCCGCCCCGATATGCCCCGCTATGCCCCGTTAAGAGAATGATCTAAGTTCTTACAGCATAATTAGCAGACGTCCCGTGTAAACTCGGTATGACTCGGCCGCATCAAAAAAGCTTCTAAAAGACGCGTGGGTTCGACGATCGATGAAAAAAAGCAGTGATCCGACAAATGGCAAGGCAGTGTTTGTCGACACAAAGGGACACCGCCGCAGGTGGTTTTCTCCCCTTGCCATAGCGCTTGGGACCGTTACGACAATTCTGCTCGCTCTTTTTGCCGTTAGCGTGCTGATCAATCCGTTCCTACCGCAGGTAAAACTAAAGCCCGCCGAGTCGCTGCCGCAAAAGAGCGACCTGCAATTTCACCTGCCGGAGCGGCCGCTCACGAGGCAGGAAACACTTGCAAGAAAGATCGGCGAAACTGCCCGCCAGGAGGAAAATAAACGTGACGACGCACGTCTAGAGCGCGCCTCCGACCTTGAGCTAAAGATGGCGGCAAAGCGTGCCCAGGACATTCGCTCGGTCCATGAAGGGCCGCCTCTCGCCGTCGGCTTTTTTGTAAACTGGGACGACTCGAGTCTCGCCAGCTTGCGGCAAAATATCGACAGCCTGGACTGGGTTGTCCCCGAGTGGATGCGTTTGTCGGGCGACATGGGCAACCCGCTCGTCCTCGACGTTGACGATAACGCTGTCGATTTTATTCAACGGACAAAGCCCGACATGCCAGTGCTGCCGCTCCTTCAAAACTATAAGGACGAGCAGTGGAACACGGACATCCTCACTCGGTCGATCAGCACCGAGACCGACCGACGCCGGCTGATCACGTCCCTTCTTGAGGTGATCGATCACTACAAGTTCGGCGGGCTCACCATCGACATCGAGGAGGTCCCGGCCTCGTCGCAGACAGATCTTTTTACTTTCATGCGCGAGCTGCGCGCCGAGTTTCAGCCAAAAGGCCTGCTCCTCGCTCAGGCGGTGCCTTTCGACAATCCCGACTGGAATTACAAGGCGTACGCGAGCGTCACCGACTACCTGATGCTGATGGCCTACGACCAGCATTGGTCGACCGGGCCGTCCGGGCCGGTATCAGGCGAAGATTGGTACGAGGAGATCCTGAAACGCCGAATGGCCGAGTTATCGCCGGCCAAGACCATTGTTTGCTTTGGCAACTACGGCTATAACTGGGCGAATGACAACAGCGAGGCCGAGACGCTCTCATTCCAGGAATCGCTGCTCGCGGCAACCGAATCACTCGACTCGATCGCCGAGATCAAATTCGATCCGGCGTCGAAAAATCCGTATTACACCTATACGGAGGAGGACGGTAAGGATCACACGGTTTGGTTTCTCGACGCCGCGACAGCGTACAACCAGATCCAGGCAGCAAGACCCTACGGCGTAGCGGGCTTCGCCCTTTGGCGTCTTGGCAGCGAGGACCCATCGCTCTGGAAGATATTTGGTGCCGGCGGCCACACCGGTTCGCCCGACGATCTGGCGACGATCAAATATGGCTACGACGTCGACTTTCAAGGGACGGGTGAGATCCTGCAGGTCGTTGCGCAGCCGCAGGACGGCATCCGCGATATCAAGCCCGGGAACGACGGCGAGATCGCGCAGGAGATCTATCGACAAACACCGTCGTCGTACGTCATCCAGCGGGCCGGCGACAAGCCAGGGAAGATCGCCCTGACGTTCGACGACGGCCCCGATTCCGTCTGGACGCCTCAAGTACTCGACATCCTCAAGCAGGAGAATATCAAAGCGACCTTCTTTATCGTCGGCGAGAACGGTCAGGCAAATCCCGACATAGTTCGCCGCATAGTCAACGAGGGGCATGAGATCGGCAATCACTCGTTCACGCATCCGAATCTCGCCGAGGTGCCGCGACGCGTGACCGATATCGAGCTCAATGCGACCGAGCGGCTGATCGAGTCGCTGACCGGACACTCTAC
>DASYKW010000141.1:0-6152 GCA_035995005.1 Pyrinomonadaceae bacterium | reverse complement strand
GGCCGGCCGGAATCTTTTCCGGCCGGCCGCCTCAGCTCATAGCTACCCAAATAAAAAGCCCGCTCAGATATATCCACATCACGGAAAATACAATGTGCATCGCGGTCTCGAATCTTTTCCCGCGCCAGAGTTCGGACGAGTAGCCGACAAACTGAATGACGAGTCTCGCGAGCCAAAATATCGCGAGTCCGATAGCGACGCGTTTGCCAAGCGGCGTCGCCGCCAGGTCGGCGGATGACGTCAGGCACAACACTCCCATCAAAAAGATCGTCAACGCGATAAAGAATGTATGGACGTACATCATTTGACGGCTGAGCAGCGTGATATCGCAGAGCTCGGCCTTCCAGCCGAATCGTCGCGGAAAGAATGCGTGAATCAGAGCAAGTCCGATCAACAGGAGGCCCGCAAATTTAAGATTGAGTTCCATGGCTTTTCAGAAAAAACGCAGTGACAAATGGGTTCACCTGTGTCTCTCGCTCGATATTCAGGCCTGCCGCTCGAAACGTTTCGAGCCAAGTTGATCGTGAATGAAAGTGAAACGCGCCGATATTGTAAGCGATGAGATTCGCGGCATCACAGAGGTGTTCTATGACAACGAGCTGGCCGTCCGGCGCGAGGACCCGTCGCAATTCGATGAAGAATGCCGCACGTTCATCCCGTTGGCGGATCTCGTGCGCAGACATTATGGCAAGAACCGTATCAGCAAACGTGTCGTCGACGGGCAAGTGGCGAGTGTTCACCGTGTGCGTTCCGGGGAACGGGGCGTAGGCGTTTCGTGCCCGCTTTATCGATGGCGCCGTATGTTTGGCCGCGTCATAAAAATCGAGGACGACGAGGTCAGCTTCCGGATAACGCTGCTTGACGATCGCGCTCGTCTCGTCAAAGCCCGCGTTCACGTTTACGATACGTTTCGCGTCGAGACCGTCAAGCCATTTCATCTCATATAGACCCGACAGGTCGTAGACGTACCAAGAGACGGCGAGCGATACCACTATCGGCACCATCATAACAATGAGCAGGACCAGGCTCACCATTCTTGACCGGCCTTCGGTAAAAGCCGTAGCGAGCAGGAGCGCGGCGAGCAGACCGAGAGCCCAGACGTAGAACGGCCAGTTAAAGCGAATTATGTTCGTTACACCCTGAAAACGGCTTCTCACGACGGCATTTCCCATTTCTCGATCCGGCCTTTTTCCCAACGATATGGAATATCGCGAACGGCAAACGCATTAGCGAGACGGGCTTCGCCAAGCCCGAGCTCGTCCAGCAGGCCGACGTGCTGCTCAAGGACTCTGACCGGTGCCGGTCGCCAATTTTCACGCACGCCCTCTATTATCAGCACCTCTCTTTTCGCCGCGTTGTACGTAAAGGTGTTTGGCAGCGGCCCGGCGAATTTCCGTGCCTCATGCCATGTTGCGAAAGGCGAACCCTCTGGCAGATCTACGTCTTCGCCGTCAGTTTTCTCCTGATACGTAACTAAGAGTTGAGGCTCAGTCGAGCTGATCGTCTTCGTATTTCCTTCCGACTTCTCCGTGAAATCGACGGTGGAGTAATTGTAGTGCGTGAAGAGGTTTCCAAAGGTCTGCATCCGCCCTTTGTTCGTGGCCGACCGGAGGATATACAACCCGCGCAGGCTCCGGCCAGCACGATCCCTATACCGAACAAATACGCGGTAGCCGATCAGGAAGAAGTTCTGCCCGAGAAACGCCGGCATTCCCGCGGGCCTCAGGTCACAGGTCTCGACCATGGCAACCGCGACGAAACCAAATTTGTCCTTAAAAGTATCAACCTGGAGGCACGGTGGGATCAACGGCGCGAGCTTTTCTTGAGGGAGCGCATAGCTCAGCACGACCGACGACTTGAAGAAAGCCTCGACAGCGAACGGATGATTCTTTAAAGTGTTCAGCACGCTGTCCGATCACGACTTTTGAAGGTAAAACTCCCGGTAATAGATCAGCCCGACAAAGCCCGAGGCGACCACGGCATTCAGACGTCCGAATAACAGCAGATCCGGAGCGAGGCAGAACTCCAAGATATTCATCGCCACGACAATCGCGATCTGCGCGATAGCGTTCAGTCGCGGTGCGATCCCGCTCAACACCCAAACGGCCATCGCGATCTCGGCCACGCCGATCATGCGTGTAATCGCAAGCGAGTGCTCCTCACCCAGAATGCGCGCGACGATCTCACGATGTCTCGGCACAAGATCGAGCAACTTGCAGAATAGCCCGTTTGCAATCCAGACGGCAGCCACGAGGAAAATCAATATCCGGTCGGTACGCACGCGCGATGATAACGCAAAACTAACGCTAACGAGAGCCGCGCTCGACTCTGACAACCGAGTTGATCGGCAGCTCGAGGATGCCGCCGGGGCCGATCTCGGCACGGTCAAAGAGGACCGTGCCTTTTACTTTTATTCTGAACTGCGCGCAAAAGGGGCCGGCCGAGACCCTCTTGTACCGCCCGCTCGTATGAGGTTTGACAGGAAAGGCGTTTCGTCTCGCCGGGTCGACCGCCCGCATGCCGATCACGGCGGTCGGCGGATCGAACATCAGCTCGACCGCATCCGGACGGCCAAGAGCGTCGTATGCGGCATTATTCAGGTGGAACGCGCCGTAGCCAAGCGTTACGCGCAGCTCGGTCGGCAATCGTGCTCCATTCGGCCGGCCCTCATATATCTGCCATTCTCGTCCATACATAATTGGAAGAGTGTATCATCGTTGACACGCTGTGTCAAGACAAACTCATTAGACGATGTCAGCGTTGTCGTGAGTTTCGGACGCATCAACGTCGTCAACGCCCCTGCTTAAAGGTGGCCGTTGACAATGTGGACACGGTGGCGGGATCGGGCAGCTTTTGCGCAAAAACTCCGCAAGTAAACGGTGGCCCTTCTCAGCGAGTACTAACCGTTCGTCGAATCGTCAATTTCCGTTACGGATTGGGGACTGAGGTCCAGCTCATTCTGACCGCCGACGATCGAGACGGGTGAATTCCACATGGCAAAACCCTTGCCTACGCGAAAGATGCAAAACAGGAAATACTCCTTCGGCGCGATGTTGCCTACGCTGGCCGAGCCGCTGCCGTCTGTCGTGCCAGAATACTGGGTGTGGGCACCGAGAGCACGCATCGCGGCCCGCTGAAAGTCGCCGTAGCGGTCCGGAAACACTGCCGCTAGTCCAAGACTCGACGAAAGGCTATTGCCCTCGATCGGCTCGACACGCGCCTCGCTCAGGATCTGTTCAGGGTCCTTGTCGAGCAGGTAAAAGCGTGCGCTTCGCGCGGGCTGAGTGTCACCGCGGGTTCCGACGACCTTCGCCCGAATGACGACGTTTCCCTTGTCAGAGACCGGAGCGACGGGAGCACCTGTCGTCGAACCCGGCACGCTCGTCGTCGTGGTCGGCGGCATCGCGGGCACGCCACCGCTCGCGGGCGGAATGCTGACCGGATTCACCTCGGCGGGCGGGATCGATGATGTCTGACTGGCGGTCGAATTCGCATAGCGATTGGCGTTGGCACGCAACGCGACGTTTACATTGCTCGAGTCGTCCGGATTCCGAAACAGGAAGAATAAAAGCAGCCCGAGCAGCACTACGCCGCCGATGATCGCGGGTATTCCCCACGGTGGAAACGCGTCGTCGCGCCGCGTTTGTCGAACCACGACGGCCGGATCGGGCGCCGCGAGCGGCCGACCGCAATTAGGACACGCTACGGCATTCGCCGAGACCTCGTGAGCGCACTCTGGACAAAAAATAAGAGACATAATTCCTTTCCTCCTGGTTGTAAAAGAACGGAGACCTGACACAGATCGTCGCTTTTTGGACCGGTCCCATGTGTCTGCAAGGTTACGTGTATTTGGAAAGGGCTAGGTGTCAGGTGCTGAAAACGCCCTTACTAGCACCTAGTACATCACGCCTGACCAACGCGTCTTTGCTTTCACACCCGTTGCGGTTTATCCTTATTGTTTTGGATTTCGGAGGAAATTAATGGCAGAGAAGGGTGTGGAGATCGCTCCAGCAGAAGGAAAGTTGGGTGTTTTGCTTGTCGGCCTCGGTGCCGTGTCTACGACGCTCGTCGCGGGCGTCGAGGCGATCAAACGCGGCATCTCGGAGCCGATCGGCAGCCTTACCCAGATGGGCACGATCCGTCTCGGAAAGCGAACGGACAATCGCACGCCGAAGATCAAGGATTTCGTCCCGCTCGCATCGCTCGACGACATCGTCTTTGGCGCGTGGGATATCTTCAAAGACAGCGCCTATGACGCGGCAATGAACGCCGGCGTTCTTGATAAGGACCTTCTAAATCAGGTCTCCGAGCAGCTCGCGTCGCTCAAGCCAATGCCCGCCGTCTTTGAGCAGAATTACGTCAAACGCATCACCGGGGAAAACGTCAAATCGGGCAAAAACAAGATGGCGCTCGCCGAGCAGCTCATCGAGGACATCGCCCGCTTTAAGTCCGACAACGGATGCGCGCGCCTCGTTATGGTCTGGGCCGCGTCGACTGAGATATTTCTCGAGGCGAGCGAAGTGCACCAGACGATCGAGGCTTTTGAGAAAGGCCTCTACGACAGCGACCCGCGGATCTCGCCGTCGATGATCTACGCATACGCAGCGATCAAGTCGGGCGTGCCATTCGCAAACGGTGCCCCGAACCTGACCGCCGATATCCCGGCTCTGCTCAAACTCGCGGAGGACAGCGGCGTTCCGATCTGCGGCAAGGACTTTAAGACCGGTCAGACCCTGATGAAGACCATCCTCGCCCCCGGCCTCAAGGCGCGTATGCTCGGCCTCGACGGATGGTACTCGACAAACATTCTCGGCAACCGCGATGGCGAGGTCCTCGATGATCCCGAAAACTTTAAAACCAAGGAAGAATCCAAGCTCTCCGTACTCGAACACATCCTCCAGCCGGACGTGTATCCCTCACTGTATAAAGACTTTAGCCACGTCGTAAGGATCAACTATTATCCCCCGCGGGGCGATAATAAAGAGGGATGGGATGCGATCGATATCTTTGGATGGCTCGGCTATCAAATGCAGATCAAGATCGATTTTATGTGCCGCGATTCGATCCTTGCGGCGCCGTTAGCTCTCGATCTCGCTATCTTTATGGACCTCGCTCAGCGTGCCGGGATGAAGGGGATTCAGGAGTGGTTGTCGTTCTACTTCAAGGCCCCGCAGACCGCGCCCGGATTGTATCCGGAGCACGATCTTTTCATACAACTGATGAAGCTCAAGAACACGCTCCGGCACCTGCAGGGCGAGGAGATGATCACTCATCTCGGCCTTGAGTATTACGACTAACTTTAACTCTTAAAGCATTGCTGACAGGATCGTCCGCGATGCGCTTGCGAAAAAAAGAGTTAACTTCTTCACTTTGCTGTTGCAAGGTCCGCGCAACCTGTGCTAAATGTAGCATCGGAGCGGGCCTTCATACCTGCTCTGCCCCTCTGAACTTAGCCCCAGGTATCGAAGTTCAGCCAACGCACATACTGTCGAAATCATCATTGTTGCCGGCAACAAGCCGTTGCCGGCAAGACAAAGTTGAAAAGTCGTTCTTGAAGTAGAAGCGAACGGTAACCACCGCATCGCTCAGGAGAAGAGATGAAACAGGAAGCGGCCAAGAAAAGGGAACCTAACGATCACGGCATTTTGCTCGACCCCGACCGCAAGAGCCCACGCGCAGCGGAATTTGAGGACAAACTGTCGGGCCTGATCGTCGGCCAGGAGCGGGCTGTTCGCCGTATGAGCGGGATCTTTCAGATCTACCTCGCGAGCATGAATAACCCGTCGCGCCCACTAGGGACGATGCTCTTCCTCGGCCCGACGGGCTCCGGAAAGACCCGCGTCGTAGAGGCCGCTTCCGAAGTGCTTTTTGAGGACCCCTACTCGGTGGTAAAGATCGACTGTGCTGAGTTCCAGCATTCGCACGAGATCGCAAAGCTTATCGGCTCGCCTCCCGGATATCTCGGCCATCGAGAGACGTCGCCAATGCTGACGCAGGAAAATCTCGATAAGGCCCATACCGACGACACAAAGCTGACTTTCGTCCTATTTGACGAGATCGAAAAAGCTTCTGACTCGCTCTGGCAGCTCCTGCTCGGCATCCTCGACAAGGCGACGCTTACGCTCGGCGACAATCGCCGCGTGGATTTCTCT
>DASYKW010000140.1:0-12100 GCA_035995005.1 Pyrinomonadaceae bacterium | reverse complement strand
CCGCTGTGCGCCGGCGGCGAGTCCGGCTATACCGCTCCCGATCCGCTGCACCCGAATATCGTTTTCGGCGGCACGGTTTCCAAATGCAACGTCGTCACCGGCGAGACCTGGAACGTCTCACCCGAACGCACGATGACCGTTCCCGCGCGGCATACGTGGACGCTGCCGCTTGTTTTCTCAGAGGCCGATCCGCACGCGCTGTATTTCTCCAACCAGTTCCTTTTCAAGACCACCGACGGCGGCGCCAGCTGGGCGCAGATCTCACCGGACATGACCCGCGAAGATCCTGGCGTTCCAGCGAATCTCGACGAAGCGACGGCCGCGGACGCTCCGAAGGACAAGCGTCGTGGCGTCATATATTCGATAGCGCCTTCGCCACTGCGTGCGTCGACGGTATGGATCGGCACCGACGACGGCCTTATCCACAAGACCGACGACGACGGCAAGAGCTGGACGAATGTCACGCCCTCCGACCTGACGCCGTGGAGCAAGGTCGTGATGCTCGTGGCTTCGCACTTTGACGTGAATACCGCTTACGCAGCGATCGACCGCCACCGTCTGACGGACAACGATCCGTATATCTACCGCACGCGCGACGGCGGCAAGACGTGGAAAAAGATAACGACCGGTCTCGCTCCCGGCGTTTACATGCAGAACGTGACGGAGGACACCGTCCGCAATGGACTGCTCTTTGCCGGCAGCGAGTTGAGCCTTTATGTGTCGTTCGACGTCGGCGATCACTGGCAATCGCTTCAGCTCAACATGCCGCATACGTCGATGCGGGACCTGCAGGTAAAGGACACCGACCTGGTCGTCGGCACGCACGGTCGCGGGTATTGGGTGCTCGACGACATCACGCCGCTGCGGCAGATCACAAAGGACATGTTCCGCGAGGACGCTTATCTCTTTGAACCGGCCGCGGCCTACATCCTGCCGCGCCCCGACGAGAATGGCACGCCTCAGCCGCGCGACGAGCCGCTGACCGAGAATGAGCCGTACGGCGCGATCATCGACTATTACCTCGACAAGTCGACCGGCGCGGTCAGCCTGGAGATCCTCGATCCCGCGGGCGATGTCATTCGCAAATACTCGAGCGATGACAAGCCAACAGTCACAGACCCAAACACGCTCGAAATCCCCGCGTTTTGGGTAAAGACACCGCCCGCACTCGCGACGACGAAGGGAATGCACCGCTGGGTTTGGGACCTTAGACCGACTCCGCCTCCTGCACCCGCTGGCGGCGGAGGTGGAGGCCGCCGCGGAGCTTCAGTCGTTTTGCCCGGAGCCTATACCCTCAGACTAACCGTGGGCGGCAAGAGCTACACGCGTCAGCTCACCGTCAAGCCACCCACGAACGCAAGCCGGCTACGCCGCAAAACCGTACTCTGGAAAGGGAGTATCTAATGAAGCCGCCCGTAGGAAGCGAAGGCGCTAGGCGGACCGAAAATAAAGATCCGCGTCTCACTGAGGCGCGGATCTTTGTGCATATCACATGGACGAGGGCTCAATGGTCCATCTGATCATAGACGTCATTGCCCGTCGGGCGGGGTCCGGTGCCGGCGCCTGAATCGCGTCCAACCCCTAAGTAGTCGTAATTCAGTATCGCGTTGAAGAGCAGCGAAAAGCTGCCGTGCGTTTCGTGCCGCCACATTGGATTGTTGGCGAACATCACGACGTGACCCCTGCCGACGGGCACGTCAACGACGGCGGGCTTGCCGGCGAGTTCGCTGCCGCCGGCCAGCATTCCGCTCGCGAGAAGGTCCTTTTCGGGTGCGAACCGCAGCACGATACGCGGCCGCGCGGCCGGCGGCGGCAGAGTCGCGGGGTCGGGCGTCGGCACCGGTATACTCATGTCCGGCAGCGGCCGACCTTGGACAATATCCGCATCATCGAGCGTTCCTCGTCCTGTCGGGCGATTCGGTCCGGTCGTCTCGCCACCGCCTCCGCCGCCAAAAGCACCGCCAAAGCCCCCAACATTGAGTATCGGCGACTGATTAAAATAGACGGCCAATTTCTCATCGTAGCCATACGAGATCGGACTCTTGCGGTCCGCAAATATTGTGTTCAAGACCGAGCCGCGTGCCTGGAGCGTTCGGGCCGCGTCGATAGAGACGCCGCTCGTGATGCCAAAGTCGATCGGCAGCGACGCGTTATCCGCGATCGTTATAAACAGCCCGCCCGCCTCGACAAAAGCCTGGATCTTTGCCACGCCGTCGATGCCAAGGCCGCCGCGAATATCGTCGGTCTGGTCCGGTGACTTTCCAAAGTTTGGTGTGACAGTCGACTGCTTCCAAGGGATCGCACCTTCTTTGGAACCAAAGTTTGGATTGCCGCGGACGATATTTTGCGCACTCGTGCGGATCGGGCCAAAAAGGATCACGTCGTACTTGTCCCGCAGACTCGTCATACGGCCGAGCGACTGATCCGAGACGTATTCGTAAGGAATGCCCAGGCGGTCGAGCTCGATGCGACACCAGCCTTCGTCCTGCGTATTCAGCCAAGTGTGGACAAGCGCGATCCGCGGCACCGAGATCGGATGCGAGGCGACGTCGGGAAGCTTTTCGACGGCAGTCACATTGAGTCCGAGGTCATTGGCAGCCTTGCTGACACGTGCAGCGACATCACCCGGATTGCCATCCGCCTTGATGATGTATGAGCCTGCGTTCAAGTTCCTGTCGCCGATCTTAAATCCAGCCTCGGCCGCGTTGATCTTTACGTCCGGCAGCCGGAAACGCAGCTGCGCGACGGCGCTCTCGCCGGTGTGATTTACGACCCAGCCCACACTTCCCTGTCCATCGGTCTTGCCTGTGAACTTGATAGGACCGTCGGTCACCGTCATGGCCGCGTCGAGGATCGCGGCGTCCTTGACCCGCACTGTCTTTACATTGTGCAGCGGACCAAGCGTCCAGCCTGTATCGTCGTAGGGACGGGGGTCGTTGACGCTGTAATACTGAGTGTCGAGCAGCATGTCGGCCATGCGCGAGTAAGGCTGGTCCATCCGAACGACATAACTTCCCGCGCCGAATTTGCCGTCCTTCGTCTCGATGTCCTTACTCAAACGCTGCACCTCAACGCCCTGCATTTTGAGCAAATTGAGCAGCTCCGCGGCCTCATTCGGTCGCGTTTCTGTCGAAGGAATAACGTAAGCCGCAGGTCCCTCGGTGCGGGCCTTGGCGACCGAACGCTTGCTCTTGAGGTAGAAATTGCCGAGGTACTTCTCCTTGTTGTTCGCAACGTAGTTCATCGCGAGCAGGATGGCGCTCTGCTGCATGTTGATGTTGTTGCGGATCGACCATTTCACACGCGGCAGCGGTGGATTGGGACGAAACCAATCGCGTGCGGATTCGGCTCTCACGACGCGGTCCTGCGTGTCAGCTCCGCCATTTCCAAACGTCTCGTAAAATCGCCCGATCGAGTTGTGGCCGTTCGCCACGTAGAACATATAGTTCGGCGCCCATCCGTCGTAAAAGCCATGCGTCCAAACGCCGGGGACGCCGCGTTTTGTCATCTCCTCGATCTCGTAATACGCGAGAGCCTGCCATTCGTCGACGACTATCGGATCGAGCCAGGCGTTGTACGGTCCGGTCCCCGTCGAGGTGTAGAGGAACGGCACCGACTCGTGCAGGTCGTGCAGCACTGTCGGATGAAAATCCAAAAAGTGCGCCATCTGATTTCGCGTCAGCGCGAGTGCCATGCCGAGACCGTCGCGATTGTTGTCGTGGGCGACGTATTTGCCCCAGTAGATAAGGCCCGGAGCTCGTTTGCCTTCGTTCGCCTTGCGATAGTTATAGAGATCGACCATCGTGTCGCGGCCGTCGACCTCAAGAGCGGGCGTGATCATGACGATGACGTTTTTGCGAATGGCGTTGATCAGCGGCGAGTCCTCGACGGCGAGCCGGTACGCGAGCTCCATCAGCATCTCGGGCGAACCAGTCTCCGGCGAATGTATCGAGCCCGAAGCCCAATAGATCGCCTTGCCCTCAGCTATCAAAGCCTTTGCCGCCTCGTCGTTCAGGTTTCGCGGATCGGCGAGCTTGCCGGTGATCTCCTTGTAACGGGCGAGCTTGGCGAGGTTCGCCTCGTCCGAGATGACGACCATCATCTGATCGCGGCCTTGCTCGCTTTTCTCGGGTGCGAGCATCGTCCTTACGCGCGGGCTGGCCTTCTCAAGCTCGCGATAGTAGCGATACATGTCCGCCGTGTACGTGAGCTTGTTTGGCGTGCCGATCGGATAGCCAAGTATCTTTGCCGGGCTCGGGACCGTCGCCGACAAGGGCAAATGATCCACGATCTCCGTCAAGAACATCTTGTCCGTCGTGTTCTTTATGATCGAATCCGTGTATTCCTTGTCGACCGGCTGCGTCGTCGGGGCGGGACTCTTAGGTGCGGGCGCATTCTTTGACGAACGCTGTGGATACGCAGACAAACAAAGTGCAAAAAGCACCACAAGCAAAGGTAGGCGTCTCATTAACTATTTCCTCGACCTAACGTGAATGGGATCTGAGAGATTGTAGCGCAGACCTACCCCGCCAGATATTCCTCAACGGTCTCAACCGTAAGGCGAAGCCATTTGGCGATCCTTTTGGGTGAGTGGCCGCGCCTCTCCATCCGCCTGACCTCGGCCCGCAGGCTCAGCTCGGCTTTCCTCTTCTCAAAGTCCCGCAACGCCACCGCGATCCGCACCCGCTCGGTCTTGCTCAGCCCATCCCGCCCCAACGCCGAATCATACGCCGAGCCAATATTGTCCGGTAAATATGGCATTTGATCACTATAGCACAGATGGTCTGCTGTTGCATAAATAGGATACGTGCCCGAATATTCATCCCTTAGGCGGCTTGCCGTGCGGCGAGAGTTGAGATATAAATTTCCGCAAGTCAGCGAGGTTCAAACGTATGAAAAAGCTCGTTTCCCTATTGATGATATTTACGTTCGTTGTGCCATCGCTGGCGGCTGTCCGTTGGAAGAACGGTGGGACGAGCAGCGGCGTAAGTTCGGTCAAATTCGGTACGCACGACTGGATCTTGTGGAAGGGCTATCTTCTCGCAAAAGACGAGGTCGATCTAGCGTGGCTAAAGACAAACAAGAACTACGCGTTCTTTGGGACCGAGGCTCCCGACCTTGGCAAGTCAAAACTGCGAAAGAGCTTTCGCAACCAGATCGTCGGCAATTACAAGGACACCAGCCCGTGCCACTGCATCCTGTATGACACGAGCGAAGACCCTTTCCAGCCGTTTGCCGCCGACCGTATCGAGCAGGAATACGACAAAGCAAAGGCCGCGATCGCCGCTCAGGATTGGAAGCTCGCCGCCTTTTATGTCGGCGCAATGGCGCATTATTTAGGTGACCTCTCGCAGTTCATGCACCTGATGGGAACGGGCTCGCGTTGGAATGCCGAGGACCAGGACGTGCACGCCGATTACGAAAAGGTCTTTGAAGCGCGGATCAAGTATCAAAACAAGACGCTCGCCTTTGTGGAACCGTACATCACGCCCGCGACCGTTTCGGCGACCACACCGCGCAACATTGCGTTTGAGGTCGCCAAATTCACCGACACCGGCGGCGGCACCGTAAATACTCCCGGCCACATGTACCAGACCTACCTCGGCTACGAGAGCAATGGTATAAAAGCCAAACCCGACCAATGGGACCAGGATTTCCTCGACCAATCCGGCCACAACATCAACAAAGCCGTAAACGCAGTCTCGGCGCTTCTCAAAAAGCTGATGCAGGAACAATAAAGCCTCGGTCGCCCGAAACCCTCTTACGTGCGCTTCCGCAACTTTCGGCCTACCAAGTCTCGCCGCGGATGGCCTCGATGCGGGACAAGATCTCGGGTTTGGGGCTGTTACGCCAGACGCCGCCGAGCAGGTGTTTGAACTTCGGTTTTTGGCGGGCCTCTGTTTCGATGCGGATCGTATCAGGGAATCGCAAGTCTGTCCCTTTGTTTTCCTTTGTTTTCGTGACCCTTTGTTTTCGCGTCCTCTACCGCATGTGCTAAATTCCGTGGGATGACTGATCATGCACCGGCACCACCAAAGGCGGTCAGCAGTCCTTTCTCGACAGGCTCCGGCGGCAGTAATTTTGAGAACAAGGTTCAAACCGTGTTCGTGATAATGATGCTCGCAGGCGGCACAGCGCCCGCCCTGCCGCCATGGCCCATTATCCAGATCAAACTCCAAGGGCGATACGCAGGCTATCACACCGACGATTTCATCGTTTTCGCTAAGGAACCTGATGGGAGTCGTACCAGCAAGCTCCTGGCGCAAATCAAACATGTTGCCGCGATAACTGAGAGCGACGTCGCTTTCACGGAAACAATCGCCGCGGCATGGAGTGACTTCAACGATACAAGTATTTTCGACGCTGCATTCGATCAACTTGCTCTCATTACCGGCCCGCTGAGTGCTAGCGATTCAGAGAGCGCGCGCACTATCCTCGAATGGGCTCGTACATCAGAGTCCCATGAAGAATTCTTCCTGAAGGTCGATCTCGGCAAGTTCAGCAGCGACGAGAAGCGACGGAAACTGGATGTTTTTAGGCAACAGCTCAAAAAAGCGAATCGCGACACAGATGTAGGTGACGAAAGATTGTTTCACTTCCTACGGCGTTTTCACCTTATAGGGTTTGACCTGGATACAGCGTCATCCTCATCTCTGGCCCTCGCCTACTCCCTGCTCTCGGTCTTTAGGCCCCAACGAGCTGCTGAGTCGTTCGGCGTAATTGCCCAAGAAGTTGCCCGCTATAATCAAAACGCGGGCACGATTACACCCGAAGAGTTACCCCTCCATATCCGAGATGTATTTGTCATTCAGCCGCGACTGACGATACCGGAGAAATTCGTCGAAAGCGGCATCAAGGAGCCTCTTTCGGGAGATCCGGCTGAAGCCGTGTTGCTCGCGTCTCTGCTGGGGGGGTGGAACGAAAATATGCCAGGAGATAACGAGGTCATCGAAGAATTAGTGGGCGCAAAATGATTGCTGACGAAAAAGAATTCAAGGGAACACTGCGCGAAGTTTCGATTGCTCCGGACGCACCGGTTCAATATAAGGCGGGCCAATGGAAGATCACGGATCGGATCGCAGTCTGGGAGACCGTCGCTGCAAAAATGTTCGACGAGCAACTAGATAGGTTTGCTTCAGTGGCTATTAAGGTGCTCGGAGAACGGAATCCTGGATTGGACCTCGAAAAGTCGGATCGGTATATGGCATCGATTTACGGAAAGACGCTGACCCACTCGAGCACCCTAAGACGAGGAATCGCGGAGACTCTCGCGCTAATCGGAACGCGCTCGGCGTTGCTTACGGCTGTTGCACCGTCGAAACCCGGAGAAATAACTTACCGCGTACTCAACTCATTACTTAGTGACAAGAGCTGGGATACTTGGGCAAGTCTCGATGACGCGTTGCCGATTATCGCCGAGGCTAATCCGGAAACCTATCTTTCGATCGTGGAAGCGGCATTAACCTCCCAAGAAAATCCCTTCGCGGAGCTATTTCGCCAGGAGGTGTCTGGGTTCACCAGCCGCACGTACATGTCAGGATTCCTGTGGAGCCTAGAAGGCTTGGCTTGGGATCCCGAGTTATTTGGAAGGATAATTCTGATCCTCGGCGAATTAGCGGCGATGGATCCAGGGGGGACGTACGCCAACCGGCCGTCCAACTCGCTCGTAACCATACTATTGCCATGGTTTCCGCAGACGTTAGCACCTGTTGAAAGAAGGATAGCCGCGGTGAAGGCCCTGACCGTTGACCTTCCAGATGTTGCATGGAAACTCATTTTGAAGCTTTTGCCCAACTCGCAGCAGTCGAGTTCGATGAGTCACAAGCCTGCATTCAGGTCGTTAATTCCAACAGACTGGAAAGAGGGGAGTACAAACGCGGACTATTGGAAACAGATTAGCGCTTACTCGGAAATGGCAGTGGATCAGGCCATTGTGAATGCGGCGCGTATCCCAGCCCTCGTCGACCACCTCGGGAATCTGACCGCGTCCTCTCTCAACCGTTTTCTAGATCACTTGTCCTCCAGCACTGTTCGTGACTTGGATGATCGGGACAGGATTCCTATTTGGAACGAGCTGTTCGATTTCATTGTTCAGAACCGAAAATATGCGGAGGCAAAATGGGCGGCTCCGCCAGAAATATTGAAACGCATTGAGACGATTGCGGGCGCCCTTGAGCCGACTGATGCGACCGACCGGTATCGAAGGCTTTTCGGGCGACGCGAGTTCGATCTGTACGAGCAGAAGGATGATTACACCTTGGCCCGGACAGTTCTTTCTGAGAAAAGAGCGAGCGCCGCAAAAGAGATATATGAGGAGTCAGGCCTTGATGGTCTTCTAGCCTTTGCAAAGTCAGTTGAATCACCAGGACACGTAGGCGAAGCCCTCGCTGTCAACGAAATTCCGAGTGTTGACCTTCAGATCCTGCCGGAGCTGATTGAGGATGATGACCGGAGTACTGTCAGTTTCCTTTACGGGTATGTACGAACAAGATATAGAGCAGGTCGAGGAGCCTGGCTAGTTGAGTTGGGCATCGGAAACTGGAATCCGGTTCAAAAAGCCCTGTTTTTAGCGCTTCTGCCGTTCACGCCCGACATTTACAAGGCGGCCGATGTCCTTCCGGTGGATGCCGCGAAGTTATATTGGGAGCGGGTCTCGGCTAACGCCTACGAAAGTGAAGAAGACCCAAGCTATGCGATTGGCAAGTTGGTGGATGTTGGCCGCAGGGTTGACGCGGCAGATCTACTGCAGAGCGCCTTATATAAGCAACTAAAGCCGAACCCGACTCAAGTGGTGACAATTCTACTCTCTCTTGAGGCGGAGGATGTTTCAAGAGTCGGCGGGCATACAATCGCGCAACTCATCAAAAGCGTCCAAGAGGATTCAGGAGTTTCGGAGCCCGATCTTCTTAAGATTGAATGGGCTTATCTCGGAATACTTGACGGCACGTTCGGCGCAACACCGATCCATTTGCAACGAGCACTCGCTCGCGAACCAGAATTCTTTTGTGAAGTGATACGTGCGGTATTCCGGTCTAAGAATCAGGAGAGCGAAGCCCCGGGAACCGACGAGCGCTCGGAAAGCATCGCAACGAATGGTTACCGCCTCCTCAGGGAATGGCGCGAACCGCCTGGTGGCACCTCGGATAACGGCGATTTCAGCAAGGAATTACTGGAACAATGGCTGTCGCATGTAAAGAAGTCATGCAAAGAGTCTGGCCACTTGGATATAGCGATGCAACAAGTGGGAGCCGTCTTGTTTTATGCGCCTGCAGACCCATCGGGACTTTGGCTCCACGCTGCCGCCGCCGACGTTCTAAATGCAAAGGACGGAGAACACCTTCGGACTGGGTTTAGGACGGAAATATTCAACTCCCGCGGAGTTCATTTTGTAGATCCAGAGGCGAAGCCTGAGCGTGATCTTGCGAGCAACTATCGCCAGAAGGCGGCGGATCTCGAGCTTGCTGGCTACATTCGGCTCGCCACCACGCTTCGTGAGGTCGCGGCTGATTATGATCGGGAAGCGGAGAGAATTCTTCGAACCGTTTATGATGGCTAGCGGCCCAGCCGAACGCATGCGGCAGATCTATAGGAAGCAACTAGACGAACCCTTCTCCCGCGCTGGCTAAACATAAAAAGAGGCCGCCGGCTGTGGCGACCTCTCCAAGTTGGTTTGCATTTCATTATCCCCGGTCGGCGACAGGAACATACTTCAGATCACGTTGGCCGATATACTCGGCGCGGGGGCGGAGGGGCGCGTTGTTGGCGAACTGAAGCGAGGATGTGGCCGGTCCAGCCGGACGCTACGCTTTACGCAAACTACTCGACCTTTACGTTGATCCGCGCGGGAGTGGAGCCTTTTTCGCGGAAAAAGCTGACCTGCTCCTGCACCATGTCGAATTCAAGAACGTAGTTACCCTTCTCCTTTGGGGCGGCGATCTTCAGCGGCAGATCGAGCTCGCCTCCCGGCAGCAGGTCGTACACCATAGGCGTTCCCCCGTCCACATCATTGACCACCTTGTTGCCGTCGGCGCTGAGCCAGCGGTCCCGTAGTGTGATGGTAAAGGCACCCTTGCCGTCGGCCGGACTGTCGGCGGGCCATGCGACCTGGCTCGCGTTTTTGACGCGTACCGTCACGGTCTTTTGCTCCCCGGCCCGCATATTTGCGGGAGGATCGGCGGGCGTCAGGTTAGCCATAAAGGCGTTGTCCGGAAGCGCACTAGTTATCCGCGTCCGTTGTGGTTGCATTTCGCCAGATGATTTGGCTGTCTTGATGCAGCCGGCCGCCGCGAGGACGCACGCTAGCGCCAATGCGACGGTCGCATTTTTGGGTTTGATCATCGTCGTTTGTCTCCAAGTGGCATTAATGTTCATAGCTTAACTAAAAACCACCCCGTCCGCACCCAAAGCGGTGCGTCCTACCCCTCGTTCTGGCACAAAATACGATGCCAGTGTTTCGGTTTGCCCTCAACCGCGTAAGGAGGGGAGCTTTTACGATACCAAAACAAAAAAGGCCGCGGACGAACCGCGGCCTTACTCAGTAAATGATGATCTCTAATCTCTCTCCGCGATCGGGACGTACTTCAGATCGCGTTGGCCGATGTACTCGGCGCGCGGGCGGATGAGTTTGTTGTTGGCGTACTGCTCGAGGATGTGGCCGGTCCAGCCGGAGATGCGACTGACGGCAAAGATGGGCGTGAAAAGGTCGAGAGGGATGCCCATCAGGTAGTAGGTCGAGGCCGAGTAAAAGTCGACGTTCGGGAACATTCCCTTCTTCTCATGCATGAGCTGCTCGATGCGCTGAGACATGTTGTACCACTTCATCTCGCCGGTCTTCTCGCCCATGTGCTTGGAATACTTGCGAAGCCATGTGGCACGCGGATCCTCGGTCTTGTAGACGGCGTGGCCGATGCCCATGATCTTGCGTTTCTCTTCGAGCGCCTTGTCGAGCCATGAGTCGACACTGGCCTCGTCGCCGATCTCGATGAGCATCTTCATGACGTTGGTATTCGCACCTCCGTGCAAAGGCCCGGCGAGCGCCGCGATCCCTGCGGTGACCGCACCGTACATCCCGGCAAGCGTGCCGGAAACGACGCGGGTCGTAAACGTCGAGGCGTTGAGCTCGTGGTCGGCGTGCAGGATCAGGCACACGTCGAACATATGTTCCTCATCCTGATCGGCCCGCTGGCCGCGAAGCATGTACAAGAAATTCTCCGCGATACCGAGAGACTTGTCGGGCGCAACGACGTCCTTGCCGTTACGAATGCGGTCCCACGCGGCAGCGATGGTGCCGATCTGGCCAGTAATGCGAACCGCGGCCTTCATCGCCGTCTCACGGTCCGTTCCATGGCCATTCTTGTCGTAAAAATCGAGCGACGAAACCGCGGTGCGCAGGACATCCATCGGATCCGCGTCCTTGGGAAAGGACTTCATCGTCTCGATGACCTCGGCCGGGACCTCGTAATTCCTGCGAAGACGCTCTTCCAGCTCGGCGAGCTCGCCCGAGCTTGGCAGGCGGCCATTCCAAAGGAGATAAATGACCTCCTCAAAGGTCGAGTGCTCGGCCAGATCGTGAATGTCGTAGCCCTGATAGATCAGGATGCCCTGCTCGCCGTTAACGTCGCCGATCGAGCTCTGGGCGGCGACCACTCCGCGAAGTCCCGCCGCCGCGGCCGTCGAAGTTGCTGTATCTGTACTCATTATCAAGTCCTCTTATCGAGAGTGTGTATATCTATATTCTATTCGCTCGCGACCAATTGCGCGATTCAGGGCGTCATCCCGCTAACAGCTTAGATAAGCCCGCATCGGCGTCCCGTTGCCAAACTTACATTTTACCGGCGCGAGAATACCGTGACACGCGTCACGGTCGGCGTGAGAGGCCGATGGCGAGAGGGCGGGAGCGCGACAAGAAAAAGGCGAGAGTCACGCACTCTCGCCTTTCCCACAATCTCGGCTATCGCCTCCGCCCTAGCGGATCTGTGTCTCGTAAGCCGTCTTTATTCTAAGCTGCTGGTTAGGGCTCAGACGAACGTGCTTGCCACGCTCGATCACAACCGCTCCCACGCCAAAGGCCGCGCCCATTCCCGCACCGACCGCTGCGCCA
>DASYKW010000139.1:0-3414 GCA_035995005.1 Pyrinomonadaceae bacterium | reverse complement strand
AGCTGCTTGAACTGGTGATACATCGACGGCAGCTTTTTCTTAATATGCTCCGCCGCGTCGGGCAGTTTTTCCTTGATCCAAGCGATATCAAGATACACGCCGCCGTGCGGCGAGCCGCGTCCGGCTTTTACCTCACGGTTGATGCATCGTGCGACGTGGTCCCGCGTCAGCAATTCAGGAGGCCGGCGGGCATTCTTGTCGCCTGTGACGTATCGCCAGCCTTCTTCTTCATTGTCGGCGGTCTGGTCCTTGTAGTTCGCGGGAATGTCGTCGAACATGAACCGGTTGCCTTCGCTGTTCTTGAGAATGCCGCCCTCGCCGCGGACGCCCTCGGTCACGAGGATGCCGCGCACGCTCGGCGGCCAGACCATTCCCGTCGGATGGAATTGCACAAATTCCATATCGATCAGATCGGCACCCGCGTCGTACGCAAGCGCATGGCCATCACCCGTGCCTTCCCAGCTATTCGAAGTGATCTTGAACGCACGGCCGACACCGCCCGTGGCTAGAATGAGGGCCTTACATTTGAAGACGCGAAAACGACCATGCTCACGTTCGTACGCGAGACATCCTACGACGCGGTCGCCGTCCTTCAGTAATGAAACGACAGTGACCTCCATGTAGACCTCGATCCCTTGATGGATGCCGTGGTCCTGGAGTGTGCGGATCAACTCGAGGCCTGTTCGATCGCCGACGTGCGCAAGCCGCGGGTACCGATGGCCCCCGAAGTTGCGCTGGTTGATGCGGCCATCCTTTGTCCGGTCAAACACGGCCCCCCAGCCCTCGAGCTCGCGGACACGGTCGGGAGCTTCCTTGGCATGCAGTTCGGCCATTCGCCAGTTGTTGACGTACTGGCCGCCGCGCATCGTGTCGCTGAAATGCACCTTCCAGTTGTCACGATCGTCGTTGTGGCCCATCGCCGCCGCCATGCCGCCCTCGGCCATGACCGTGTGTGCCTTGCCGAGCAGCGACTTGCAGATAAGACCAACGCTGACGCCAGCCGCCGACGCCTCAATGGCAGCACGCAAACCGGCCCCACCGGCACCGATAACGATCACGTCGTGTTCAAATGTTGGGTAATCAGTCATTTAGAAGAGGCGATAGTCGTGAAAGATTCCCATTGAGCACATACGAATGTAAAAGTCGCTGAAGCCGACCCAGAACAGGCTGCACCACGCGAACAGCATGTGCCGCGTGTTAAGCCGCGTTACGAATTGATAGATCTTAAAACGGGCAGCTGTTTTCGAGAGCTCATCGAGCCGTCCGCCGACAAGATGTCTGAGAGAATGGCAGCCCAGCGTGTATGAACCGAGCAGAATAACGTTCATCACCAGGACTAGCGAACCGACGCCAAGCCCCAAATGCCGATGCCCATCGGCACCCGAAAAAAAGAATCCGTTGATCGCGTCGTACGCGAGGACGACGATAAATATCAGTGCAAGATAAAGAAAATATCGGTGTACGTTTTGCAGGACCAGCGGGAGCTTTCGCTCACCCCGATACGTGTGCCGAGGCTCGCCAACTGTACAGGCAATTGGGTCCGCCCAAAAGGCCTTGTAGTAAGCACCGCGATAGTAGTAGCAGGTAAATCTAAATCCACCCGGCGCCCACAGGATAAGAAGCGCGGGAGTCGCATACAGAAACTTCGGTATCCAGGCAGGCCATCCGCCCAGCCATGCATGCTCAGACAGAGTTTGTCCCGACGCCTCCCAGATCAGCGGCGAATACATCGGCGAGAGATATGGCCCAAAAGAATAATGCTGGCCCTGAAATGCCGCCCACGTCGAGTAGACGATAAACGCGGAAAAACCGAGAAACGTGAGAACGGACGGCACCCACCATGCGTCCTTACGCATTGTCTCGCCAAAACCGCGACGTGTGATCTGGACCAGATCTGTTGCCATAAACTACCGCGAAGAAGAGCGAACTAACCGATCGTTTTGTCTGAAAACTCGTAGATTTTCACGCATAACCGTATGGCAAGTCAAACAATTGCAGCCTTTAGCTTTGCCGCCGGTACGTTGCGCTATTATCGTTGGCATGTCCGACCTCGTTATCCGCAGCCGCCGCGTGGTTTTGCCCAACGGCGTTCGTGCGGCCACGGTTCACGTCGGCGACGAGCGAATAGAACGCATTGGTGAATGGAACGACGTCGGCGACGGTGCTCTCGATGACCATCACGATCTCGTCGTGATGCCGGCCCTTGTCGACGCGCATGTTCACGTCAATGAGCCCGGAAGAACCGAATGGGAGGGCTACGAGACCGCAACGCGAGCGGCGGCGGCAGGCGGCATCACGACCATCGTGGACATGCCGCTCAACAGCATCCCGCCAACGACGACCTTAACGGGATTTGAAGAGAAGCTCGTGGCCGCGAACGGTAAATGTTCGGTCGACGTCGCGTTCTGGGGCGGTGTTGTTCCGGGAAATGTTGCGGAGCTGGAGCCGCTCGTCCGGCGAGGTGTTCGCGGCTTCAAATGTTTTTTGATCCACTCGGGCGTCGATGAATTCCCGCCCGTCACCGAGGAGGATCTGCGTATCGCGATGCCTGAGATCGCTCGGCTGGATTCCGTGCTGCTCGTACACGCGGAGCTTGCGGGACCGATCGATGAAGCTGCGGCCTCGCTGGCAGGACTCGATCCGCGCGAATACGACACTTTTTTGCGCTCGCGTCCCGCAGAAGCCGAGTTAGAGGCCATCGCAATGATGATTCGCCTGAGCCGCGAAACGCGATGTCGCGTGCACATCGTCCACCTTTCCGCAGCCGATGCCCTGCCGATGCTGCGCGCTGCGAAGACTGAAGGCGTGCCGATCACCGCCGAGACCTGCCCACATTACCTAACATTCGCCGCCGAGGATATTCCCGACGGAGCAACGCACTACAAATGCTGCCCGCCGGTTCGCAGTCGGGACAACCGGGAAAAGCTTTGGGAAGCGGTCACCGACGGCACGATCGACATGGTCGTCTCCGACCACAGCCCGTGCACACCATCCTTAAAGCTCCAAGAGTCAGGCGACCTGATGGACGCGTGGGGCGGCATCGCTTCGCTGCAGTTTGGCCTGCCGGTGATGTGGACGAATTTGCGCAGCCGAGGCTTCGGCATCAACGACCTTGCTCGCCTCATGTGCGAGCGCACCGCAGGGCTCGCCTCACTCGATGACCGGAAGGGAAAGCTCGCTGAGGGTTATGACGCGGACATTGTTGTCTGGGATCCAAGCGCTACCTTCACCGTCGCCCCCGACATGGTGCTTCACCGGCACAAGCTCACACCTTATTCGGGATTGGAGCTTTACGGTCAGGTCGCGGTAACATACAGCCGCGGAAAAAAGATCTATACAAGCGGGGACGTTGTACCACCACCAACCGGGCAATTGCTCGGAATAAAGGAGCGTGAACGATGAATAAGATCAACT
>DASYKW010000138.1:0-7748 GCA_035995005.1 Pyrinomonadaceae bacterium | reverse complement strand
AGCCCGACGTGCACTCAAAGATCTATACAAGCCCCTGTCGAAGCCTGTCGCCCCCAAGAGGAAGGCCAGTTTACGCTATTTAGATGAGGATTGGAAGAACGGCGTTGTGACGATTTTATGGGCATATCGAAACGACGCGGGCTGCATCTCAAGGCCAACTCTCCTCCAACTCGTATGAAAAAGTTGATACTTTGCTTCGCCGTTGCTGCCTTTCCGTGCGCCTCGTTTGCCCAGTCGGACGCGGCGATGCACCAGAAGGTTTTTGAAGCCGTGTGGTCGACCGTTAACAGTAAGTTTTACGATCCGAACTTCAACGGTGTCGACTGGAAAGCCGCGCATGACAAATATGCTCCGCTGGCAAAGGCCGCAAAGACGGACGACGAGCTTTACGCGACGATCAAGGAGATGCTCGGCCTTATAAAGGTGTCGCACCTCCAGGCCGGAAGTGCGGCCGCTACGGCGAAAAGATTTAAGTCGCAGCCCGGCGCGATCGGTATCGGCGTGCGCAATATCGAGGGGAGAATCACAGTTTTTCGCAGCTTGAAGGAATTTCCGGCATTCAAGGGCGGCATCCGCCCCGGCTTCGTTATCACGGCGGTCGATGGTATCAAGGCCGTCGATGTTGAAGCGGCGAGCAAGGCGATCGCGGGCTCGCCCGGAACTACCGTTAAGGTTCGCTATCTCGACGAGAACGACGCCGAGCACGAGGTGACGCTCGAGCGGCAGGGATTGACGGACAAGGGCAAGATCGAGGGACTCAGCATTTACGCACTATTTGATTCCAAGCGGCTTGAGGGCGGCGTTGGATACATCTCGTTCTCGAGTTTCGTCCCGTTCCTAAATGACCGGATCGCCGCAGCCTTCGACTCGATGAAGGACGCACCGGCGATCATCCTCGACCTTCGCGGCAACAGCGGCGGTGACGACAGCGTTTCGCTCAAGATCGAGCAGCGGCTCTTTAAGAAAGAAACTCAGCTGATGCTCATCAAGACGAGAAAAGGCATAAACCGGGACGTAAAAGCCACCGGCAACGCTAGCTCCTATCTGGGCAAGATCGTGATCCTCGTTGACGAATTCAGCGGATCGGCGGCCGAAGAGATGACCGCAGGCCTGCAGGAAGCGGGGCGTGCCTATGTCATCGGCAGGACGACGATGGGCGAGGACCTCGACGCTGACATTCAAGAGCTGCCGGACGGCGGCATACTTATTTATCCATTCGGTCAGAGCACCACGCCGAAGGGCGTGATCATCGAGGGACGCGGCGTAATTCCGGACCAGACCGTCGAGTTGAAGCGAGCTGACTTGCTCGCGGGCCGCGATACGCAGCTGCAGGCCGCGCTCGAATATCTCAAGAAAAACTAGATCTTTCGCGAGTCGTACGCCCAATGAAGCAGTGCCTGACGCTGCCGTGGGCGACAGTCTAAAGTTAGCGGCGGGCAGCCACTTTTGACCTGTGCGACGTGTCGCCGCATCGCACGCCATCGTTTGATCTGGCGATCGTCATCGGGACATCTTCGTCCCATAAAATATCGGCAAAACCATTGAAACCACCCGCGCGGGTCTTCCTCGTAAAGCCAACCGTTCCTTCGCCAAACCGAGAGCGGCTGCGAGGCGTTAACGCCAAATAGGTTGAGCGCCGGGTCGTGCCGCTGGGGGCAGAACTTTGCCTTATCAAACCAATCCTCAGGAAACTCGTCGCGGCAATCGGTCATGTATTTGCCGCCAAATACACCGAGACTCAACATTTGTTTTGGTGTCAGATCCGGTTTGAAATCAGAGTGGAAATTACGCCCGATCGGCTCGGTGAGAGGATACGCGTAATTCTGCTGCATCTTGTCGTTGACCTCGATCCAGCGTTCTTTCATGCGGCGCTGGTCTTGGCCTCTAAGCTTGCGTTGCCACCATCCGTCGGATCGATCGTGTCCTCACCACCGGCGATGAGGGTCGGATATTTCCCCGTCCAGCAAGCGTTGCAGGACGACGACGCATCGATCCCGACGGCAGCGAGCATGCCCTCGAGTGAGAGATATCCAAGCGAATCGACATCGATATACTTTGCGACCTCGGGGATAGAGAGGTTAGCTGCGATGAGGTCATCGCGGTGAGGCGTGTCGACGCCGTAGTAGCACGAGTGCGCGGTCGGCGGGCACGAGATACGCATATGCACCTCTTCGGCACCGGCCTCGCGGACCATCTCGACGATTTTCTTCGACGTTGTTCCGCGAACGATCGAGTCATCGACAAGAACGATCCTCCGACCTTTTATGAGGTCCTTTATCGGATTGAGCTTGAGACGCACGCCGAACGAGCGGATCGATTGCGACGGCTCTATAAACGTGCGGCCCACGTAATGATTGCGAATGATCGCCTGCCGAAAGTTGATGCCCGACTGCGTTGCAAACCCGATCGAGGCCGCGACGCCTGAGTCTGGCACCGGCACGACGAGATCCGCGTCGATAGGGTGCTCGATCGCGAGTTGCTTACCCATTTTGTGACGCGATTCGTTGACCGAGCGGCCGTAAATGGTCGAGTCCGGCCTTGAAAAGTAGACGTGCTCGAATGTACAAACAGCGTGCTGTTTTGGGGCAAAAGGCATCGACGAACTTAGGCCGCCTTTATCAACGACGACCATCTCGCCGGGCTCGATCTCGCGGATGTATTCCGCATCCATCAGATCGAACGCACAGGTCTCGCTGGCAACGCACCATGCGTCCTTGAATTTGCCCAACACCATCGGCCTGAATCCACGCGGATCGCGAACGGCGATCAGACGATCCGGCGTCAGGAAGAGCAGCGAGTACGCGCCCTCGGTGTGCGAAAGCACCTTTGTGATCGCGTCGGTCGTATTTTTTGCGGGGGTTCGGGCGACGTCATGAAGGATCGTCTCGGTATCGGACGTAGAGGAAAAGATGGCTCCCTCACGTTCAAGCTCGCGTCGCCGGGCCTCGGCAAAGGGCAAGTTGCCGTTGTGACAGACCGCTATCTTGCCGTGCTGACAGGCGACGGAAAACGGCTGAACTTCGTCTAATGTATTCTTGCCCGCGGTCGAGTACCGCGTGTGACCGATAGCCGAATTGCCGGGAAGCTTCTTCAGAGCTTCCTCGTTGAGCACGTCGGCGACCAGGCCTTTAGACCTAAACTGATACAGCTCCTCGCCATCCGACGACACGATGCCGCAAGCCTCTTGGCCGCGATGCTGCAGAGCAAAAAGTCCGAGCTGCGTCAGCGTCGAGGCCTCGGGGTGGCCAAAAATGCCGAATATCCCGCATTCATCGTGAAATTTGTCGAGGCGAAGCTCGTCCATTACCTCTATTTTAACCGCACGCATCCAGATCGGAAACTGTGTTGATGTTAACAAAGATCCTGTCGGCGTTAGGAAGGTCAAGATACTCTGACGGCTCTATCACACGGGCCACCAGAGTCTCGACAAACCCAGCGAGAGCAGGCAGCAATGATCGACCGTCGAATATCGACTCGAGCGCCGCGAGTGTGGGCCTGGTTCTATAGAGCGCGCACAGGGGCTGCAAGCGCCCGTCGGGCTGACGCGGGATGACGACTTCGATAGAGTCCTCAGCCTGAGCCGCGAGCAGCGTCAAAAAATCAGAGGGCATGCACGGCTGATCGCACGCAAGGACCAACGTCCATTCCGATCGTGAGTAAGCGATCGCGGTGTTGAGCCCGCTCCACGCACCAAATCCGGGCCGAATGTCGAACACCATTGGCGTCCCCGCCATCAATGCCGTCGCGTCAAACTGCTTGTCATCTGCCGCGACCAGCGTCGTAAGCATGTCCGGGAAGGCGTCGCGGATCGTCTCGACGGCGCGCGTGGCGAGGTTTTCGCCGCCGAGATCGGCAAGTGCCTTAGGAGAGCCAAATCGAGTCGACCGTCCGCCAACCAGAACAAATGCATCAATGTTCATCGTCGGCTATCAGGAAAATGTCCCTGCATTCGCACCTGTCGGATGCAGACTGATAACGAGGGATTTTGATGTCGGCGTCTGGCTTTTTTCCGCGACACTGCGAAGCGGAACAAGAGGATTCGCCTCAGGAAAGTACGTGGCTGTGCAGCCTTTTGGGATCGGATACGGGACGACAATAAACCGATGTGCGTGACGCTCCTCCGACTCGAAATGGCTCGTAATGTCGACGACGCTGCCCGCCTCGAGGCCTTGGTCATCGATGTCGGACGTATTCATCAGGATTATCCGCCGTTCACCCTCGATGCCTCGGTAGCGGTCACTGTAGTCGTAAATGGTGGTATTAAACTGGTTATGCGAGCGGATCGTCGTCATCAGCAGTTGGCCGGGCTTTAACTCGATCGTCTCCAGCTTACTGGCCATAAATTTCGCTTTTCCGCTTTTTGTCGGGAACTCGCCCTCGTGCGGTGGATTCGGCAAATAGAAACCGCCGGGCTTTCGGACTCGCTCGTTGTAATCTTCACAGCCTTTCACGACCCGAGAGATCGAATCGCGGATGTTGTCATAATCCGTCGCCATCGCGTCCCAATCCACGGTCGAGCGCTCGCGGAGTGTGGCTTTCGCGAGATTGGCGATAATCCACGGCTCGCTGCGGAGATGCTCGGATGCCGGCTTGAGCACGCCTTTCGACATCTGCACGTTGAGCATCGTGCTCTCGGTGGTGACGAATTGCTGCAAGCCGTTTTGAACATCGATCTCCGATCGTCCGAGGCACGGCAGGATCAGCGATTGCTCGCTCGGAACGAGAGCGGTGCGATTGAGCTTCGTCAGAACCTGAAGGTTTAGACGCATCTTCTTGAGGCCGTCAAACACCACATCCGTGTCGGGCGTCGCGCTAAGGAAGTTGCCGCCCATCGCCATAAAGACCTTCAACCGGCCGTCGTTCATCGCCGCGATGGTCTCAACGGTGCTAAACCCCTCATTCTTGGGCGAAACAAAATTGAATTCCTTATCAAGAGGCAGGTGGAATTCTGGTTTGACCTTTTCCCAAATGCCCATCGTCCGGTCGCCCTGGACATTCGAGTGGCCGCGAACGGGACAAATACCTGCACCCGCCTTGCCGATCGCGCCCTTGAGCAGATGCAAATTGACGACATCCTGTATCGTCGACACGGCATTTTTATGCTGCGTGATACCCATCGCCCAGCAAGTAATGATCCGCTTTGAAGCGATGATCATTTCGGCGGCCTCTATAAATTGCTCGTGCCTGAGCCCGCTCGCGGCGTAGATGGCGTCCCAAGGGGTCGCGTCGAGCGAGGCGATGAGACCGTCATAACCACTCGTCTTTTCCTCAATGAATTTATGGTCAAAGATCGTTCCCGGCGCAGCCTGTTCGCGCGCAAACATGACCTTCATCACCCCCTTGAGCACGGCCATGTCACCGCCGACGCGGAGCGGCAGGTGCAGATCCGCCAGCGGCGTTCGCGGCCGATTTGCCAGGATCGCAAACGGGAAAAGCAACGGATGCGGCGAGTGCTGAGGATTGGGATTGACGAAATTCATCAACCCGGCCTCGGGCAGCGGATTGATCGCGATCATCTTCGCACCGGCGCGTTTTGCCTCCTCGAGCGAGGTCATCATTCGCGGCGCCGTTGTGCCGGGATTTTGTCCGATGATGATGACAAGGTCTGTTTCCTCAAAATCAGATAATCGCAGGGACGTCTTCCCAAGTCCGATCGACTCCGTCAGGGCGACGCCGGACGACTCGTGGCACATGTTCGAGCAGTCGGGCAGGTTGTTTGTGCCGAATTGTCGGGCAAAAAGCTGGTAAAGAAAGGCGGCCTCATTCGATGTGCGGCCGGACGTATAAAAGACAGCCTCGTCGGGCGAATCAAGCGCGTTCAGCTCGCCCGCAATGAGCTCGAACGCATGGCTCCACGAAATCGGCTCGTAATGCGTTGCTCCACGCCGGCGAATGACTGGCTCCGTGAGCCGCCCCTGACCGTTGAGCCAAAAATCGTCTTTCTCCGAAAGCTCCTCGACATCGTGGTCGCGCCAAAGCGAGGTTTCGATCTTCTTCGACATCGCCTCGTCCGCCAGCGCCTTTGCACCGCTCTCGCAAAACTCGGCGATCGTGCGGTGCTCTTCCGGGTCGGGCCACGCGCAGGACGGACAATCGATGCCGCCCATTTGATTGAGGGTCAACAGAGCACGGGTTGCGCGAACCGGGCCCATCTTGCCGAATGTTTGCGTGAGGGTCTCACCGATCGCCCGTCGGCCCGCTGCCGTCTCGAGCGGCCGCGAAGAGTGCAGGTCGCCTAGCTTCTCCGGAGAGCGATCCTCGACATGATCAGGCTTCTGCGCCATTTTCTGTCCCCTTGTTTGCCGCCAGATTAGGAAACGCGTCGGCCGCGTCCGGATCGTCGGGACGACCGATGCACTCAAAGTCTTTCTCGATGAGGACGGAAAGATCGCAACCCTCACTGATCTGCTGTGACGCTTCGATGCTGACGCCATCGCCGGTCGTCCAGTCGAGTGCGATCGACTCCGGCAGCATGACCAGGATCTGATTGTCGCCGAACTGAACCGCCACCTCCTCGACGCCGTCGGATGCCGCGACCGAGTACTTGAGTGCATCGTACGTGGCCGGTCCAAAGCGGATCTCCTCGGTAACGACGCCCGCTGCCGCGAGACGCTCGACCTCGCTGCGCAGGAGCCGCAGGCGAAGCGTGTTGCCTTTGATTCGGAGTTTCATACGATCCTTTCCCCGCCGCAATACACATTAAACCGCCCGTCACGCACAAAGCCCATCAGCGTCATCCCAAATTCTCTCGCAAGCTCGACTGCCAGACTCGACGGAGCTCCAACCGCAGCAAGCACCGGGATCCCCGACATCAACGCCTTTTGCACAAGCTCAAAGCTCGCACGGCCGCTTACTAAAAGTACGCGGTTGGAAAGTGGCGTCTCGCCGGCCATGAACTTCGCACCGATGACCTTGTCCAAGGCGTTGTGCCGCCCGACATCCTCGCGAATGAGATCGATCTCGCCTTCGCTATTGAATAACGCTGAAGCATGCAGCCCGCCTGTACGCTCGAATACGTTCTGAGCAGCACGCAGCCGGTCGGGCAGCTCGCTTATAAACGAGCTTCGCAGCGTCAGTTCGCTTTCGATCCTTTTGGCGCCTGTATGTAGAGCCTCGATGGAAGATTTGCCGCAGACGCCGCAGCTCGACGACGTGTAAAAGTGACGTTTGAGCCGTTCGAGATCGATCTCAACGCCGTCGGCAAGATCGACGCGGATCGTGTTTGAATTAATGGCGGCCACGCGGTCGACAGTGCCCGCAGCCTTGCCGATCTTTAGACCGCAATGCCGGATCTGGCGGATCTGATCGGGACTGGAAAGGATTCCCTCGGTAAACAGGAAACCCGCCGCGAGATCCCCATCATCGCCAGGCGTTCGCATCGTGATCGAGATGGCTTTGTGCTCGACATTGCCGCCCCTGGAAAAACCCACGCGAATCTCAAGCGGCTCCTCGACCGCAAGCTGATCGCGCGTCTCTTCTTCAAGACCGGCCGAGAATCGGCGAATATCGGTCTCGAGAATGGCCGAGGACGAAGGCATGAGGTGATTCTATCAAAGCGGGAGATTTTGCCACGAATGACACGAATCAAAGCCTTTCATTCGTGCCATTCGTGTAATTCGTGGCTAAACCTCTTACTCAGCCGGCAGGATGCGGCCGCGGCATTCACCCAGGCCGATGCGGCGAAAGCCCTCGCGTTCGCAAAAGCCTTTCATGATGACCTCGTCGCCGTCCTCGAGGAAGCGGCGAGT
>DASYKW010000137.1:0-11969 GCA_035995005.1 Pyrinomonadaceae bacterium | reverse complement strand
TCCTTACTCACTTTGGAATGTGGATGAACTGTTTGTGAAGAACTGAGCGGCCCGACTAGAATCACGTCCAGCAGATTGGCGTCACGCGACTACGCGGCTCACGCTTCACTCGGAATGGTAAAGCTGTTCTCGAGTGTTAACTTCCGGTTCACCATTGGGCAGTTCCGATTTGGACGGCCGCTGTTGTAACCTCGCCGCGGGGCGTCGGTCTCCAGTAATTTAATGGAGCCACCCGTCGGATTCGAACCGACGACCTTTCGATTACGAATCTGTGGGAGGTCCTTGGCTACGGTTTTTTGGCTATCTAGCGTTGTAAACCCGAGCCTTGCATGATGTGAAGGCGGGGTAGGGCGCGGCAGAATTGTCCATTTCGGTTCGCTTGGTGTTCCGATCCTCCCCAGTTCAACAGAGGCTAAAGGAAGGCCGAAATGCCGGATTACCCGTAACTGACTCATTTACCAGGACATAGGGTGAACAGATCGCGGCGGCACGGCATTCGCCAATAGGGTAGTCGGAGAGTCTTGAGCTGCGAGCGATTCGCTCGATAGAAGAACTCTTCCATACCCACATATGGCTTTAGCATTGGCACGCACCCCTCCCAGGACTAATGAGTCGCTCATTGTAATGAACGGATTCGAGACAGCGCCTGAGGAAAAGGGGCGAATCCTTATCGTTGACGATTCGAGACTTGTTCGAAGCGTGTTCCTAAAGACGCTTTCATCCGGTTACGACTGCATGGTGGCTGAGTCTTATGAGGAGGCGATGGAGTGCCTTCGTCTATATCCCTTCGATCTGGTCATCAGTGATGTGATCATGCCCGGGCTCTCCGGCACCGAGCTTCTTCGTCGCGTCGTCGAGAGTTACGCCAATACGACCGTGATCATGGTATCGAGCGTTGACCGTCCGCAGCGCGCCCTCGATGCTCTGCGACTGGGTGCGTATGATTACCTCATCAAGCCATGCGAGCTGCCCATACTTGAGCTGACGGTCGAGCGGGCCTTTGCACACCGCAAACTTCTAAATAACGCAGCTAAAAACAAAGAAGCGTTAAAGTCGCGCAACCAGGAGCTAGAAGAGGGTAAGGCCCAGCTCCTGCATCTGCAGACACAGGTCGTACAGAACGCTAAGATGGTCGCCCTCGGCCAGATCGCCGCCGGCATCGCCCACGAGATCAACAACCCTATCGGCTTTGTCCACGGCAATCTCGACATTCTGAATCAGGCTACGGCGTCTCTCGTTGAACTACTCGAGTTTTATGAAGCCGCTGACCTGCCCGCCGACGTCGCTTCTAAGGCCACCGAGATGAGGGCGACGGTTCCATATCTTTCTTCTTTGAAAAACCTTGAGGAGATCTTTGCCGACTGCCGAGACGGCGCCGAGCGTATAAGAGATATTGTCCAAAATCTTAAGACCTTTTCCCGTCTCGACGAGGCCGAATTCAAAAAAGCTGACGTAAACGCTGGTCTCGACGCGACCGTAAGGCTGCTCTCGCAGTATTTCGGTAACGGGAACATCACACTCATTCGCGACTACCACAACTTGCCGCTCATCGACGCGTACGGCTCTCAGATCAATCAGGTCTGGATGAACCTCCTCGCAAACGCGGCACAGGCGATAGGCGAGAAAACGGGTCACGTGAGGATCGCAACGAGCTCAGACAGCGATTTTGTAACGGTTACGATAGCCGACTCAGGCGGCGGGATCCCTAACCAGGAACTCGGTCTCATTTTCGACCCCTTCTACACGACCAAGTCGGTCGGCGAAGGAACCGGACTCGGCCTTTCTATTTGCTTTGGCATCGTTGAACGCCATGGCGGCAAGATCTTCGCGGCGTCCGAGCTCGGCACCGGCACGTCATTCACCGTCCGCCTGCCGATATGCATGGAAAAGCCCGCTACGATAGAAACTGGCCTCGCGATCTACCAGACACCGCAAACGAACCACACTTACTCCTCTTATGAAATATAAAATACTCTTGGTCGATGATGAACCCGCAAACCTGCGGATGCTCGAACGCCTATTTTCCGATCAATATGACGTTCTCACTGCCGGCTCCGGCGCCGACGGCCTCGAGATCCTTGCGTCGCACGATATCGCGCTGATCCTGTCCGACCAGCGGATGCCTGGGATGACCGGACTCGAATTCCTGCAAAAGGCTGCCGAGTTGCGCACCCATACCGTGCGCATCGTTCTTACCGGTTATACCGATGTTGACGCTCTTGTCGGATCGATCAACTCAGGCGTTGTTTACAAATACATCACAAAGCCGTGGTCAAACCCCGATCTTCAGCAAACGGTCATCCGGGGGATCCAGCTCTACGAAACGGCCAAGTCGCAGCATTCGCTGGCCGAGGAGAATCAACGCCTCCAGACGAGAATGCAGACTTCGCTCCGCGCTTTCGTGGAACTTGCTCTGGCTATGCTCGATGTGCGGAGTCCGAGGATCAGCTCGCATTCCCGGCGTACTGCCAAGTACGCGATCCAATTGGGGAAAGCGATGCTGATGGATGATGCTGAGCTCGAGCAGCTTAGCCTCGCCGCACTGCTTCACGAGGTTGCTCATATAAAGATGCCGGCTCATCTTCTGTCGCGAACGACAATGCTCCGCGAAGGTGAGATGCGGATCATGCAGGACTGCTTTCGCCAAGGTGTCGGTCTGTTGTCTGCCGTTCCTGAATTGGGTGAGATCGCCGCGAACATCAACTTTCAGCACGATCACTTTGATGGATACGGCTCGTCGAACCGACTTTCAGGCGACCAGATACCCGTGCACTCGCGGATCATAGCTATTGCAGATGCGTACGACGAAATGCGGGTGCCGACAATGATGACAAAAGGATTTACCCATGAGGCTGCCCTACTGGTAATGCAGGCTGCGGCAGGTCGAAAATATGATCCCGCTCTGATAGCCATTTTTTGTGGACTGAAACACGACGACGAGCCTGAGCCGCTCGCCTCCACAGGGTCGCAAATAACGAATGAGGTTAGACCCGACGTGTCCATTCAGCCCCACTCCGCGGAGATATTCCCCACAAGAATGGTACTGTCCACAGTTGAGTCTAACGCGGATCTACTCACCTTGAACTAGAAGCCTGTGTTTATAGGGTGTCTGGACAAGAAGACTCTATGGCACCGCTCTTGCATTAGATAGTAACGGCACGGGCGATCTGAACCCACTCCCAGGTTACTTCGACACAGGTCGCCCGCTCCTTTATCCCACGCTCCACATGATAGCGAGTTGCTATCACTCCCAAAAGGCTGAATGGGGCTGAATTGAAAAGCTCAGCCCCATTCAAACCTCCACCCCACAGCTTTCCGGAGACATCATGCCTAGCAACCGACTTCTTTCATTAGTATTCTTCCTGACTGCAATACTTGCACCCACTGCCCGGACCGAGGCTCAACATTCAACTCGCCAGGAGAACAGCGTATCGCTTGTTCAGTCTTCGGTGGTCCGTATCCACGACGGCGTGAACCGGACCTCTGAGGACACGAATTTCGGCTCACTTGCCGGGCGTGTTGTCCTGGAGACAAAGACCACTCCCGCTGCTGGCATTAAGAACGTAAAGGTATTCGCAAGGCGTTTAAACGCCGGATTCGGTAATTTCTTTTTCGAGCGGGTTACAGATGTCGCGGGGCTCTATGAGTTCACGTCATTACGTCCCGGACGGTATCTAATTGAGATCGACCGCTCAACCCTGCCGGCTGACCTTCCGATACCTGAGCGCAAAGTTGCGATGGTCGATGTTGAGTTTGAGAAACGCTCGCACTTCGACATCACGCTCCCGCTTCTTCGTTCCATAACTGGCATCGTGTATACGGATACGAACGACAATGGCCGTTACGACCCCGTCAAAGATGCCGTGGTGAAAGGCGCCTGTATTACCGCGAACGGCAAACTCGCTATTTCCGATGAAAAGGGACGTTATACCATCGCCGATCTATCCGTAGGACGCATTAGCCTGTTAGTCACGCGGCCCTCAAAAAGTGAAAGCTCTCACGTCGTTCTCGATCTCGGCACGGGTACGCAGGTCATCCGCACCGTAAATGTCTCACTGCTCCGCTAGCCTTCAAATCCCACCAAAATGAAAACGCCCGCTTATTTTCTTTTCCTCACGTTAACTGTGTGCTCGGGAACCGCCGCATTCGCACAAACGCGGCCTGTTCTCGACAATTTCAATGCCGCTGGCGGCGTTCGCCTCGCAGCTTTGGCCGTTGATCCGCCAAAACCGAGTGCGACCGCCGGTATACGCCTTGCCGCCGCACGACATTACATTCCGTCGCCTTTGACTGGTGATGAGTATCAAATGTCGGTTGCTTCAAGGCCCGAGATCCAGCAGGAGATTGTTTTGGTAAAGACGACGGTGCAACAGTCTCCGCGCGTGGTTTACGACGATTACAGGCAGATCCAGCCGGTGTATTACACCAGCGCGGCCGGCAACCATCTCAAGGGGTTTTCGACCGGCGACTCAATGATAGACGCTCTTATCGTTGACTCGAGTAAGCGCTACGGCATCGACCCGTTGTTGATCTATTCGCAGATGAGCCAGGAATCGTCTTTCAAAAGACAGGCAAAGTCGAATAAGGGCGCAAGCGGGTTGATGCAGTTAATGCCGGCGACGGCCCGGCGCCTAGGTGTTTCGGACATCTACGATCCGCGACAGAATATCGACGGCGGCGTCAAATATATGCGGATCTTAATGGACATGTTCAACGGTGACGTCAATCTCGCACTCGCCGGATACAACGCCGGCGAAGGCGCCGTAGTGAAATACGGCTATGTGATCCCGCCGTACGCCGAGACGCAGGATTACGTCCGCCGGATCTCGTCGAGGTACAGGGCGATCACAGGAAAGCCGGTCGCTAGCCGTGAGGTGGCGAACGCACGATGAGCGTGTGTTTCAGATGTGAGGCGATATTGCCGGACGATATGAACTATTGTCTCGATTGCGGGGTCCGTCTCGACTCAGAACCGGAGACGTTGATCCGCGACCTGACGCCCGCGCAGCCGACATTTGTCGGTCACGTACGGCCGCAGCCCAAAGGGAAGGCCTGGATCCCTGTCGGGGTCCTGAGCACGCTGGGTGTCGCCCTTCTGACCGTGTTCGGCGTATTCCTATTTACAACACAAGGAACAAAGCGTGCGGCTCCAGATGCTCAGAGCATCAATACCTCGATTGAAAGTATTCAACAGGCTGGGGCGAACGAGGTTACGCGGGCAGTTGCCAAACCGGCTCCGACGGTACCGATAAAGGCCATCGCTGCCCTGAAACCGAGCACGCCGATCGCTATCAAGTACCAGCCGATGCAGACGCGAATAGAGATCATTAATGGAGTCGACCATTGTTACGCGATCCCCGGCGGAGACGAGATCCCCTGTCAGTAAGAATGTCGACGTGTGCTCGGCTGCCAAAGCGCACATGGTGCAGAGCCGTAGGTAGGAATCGCCAGATCTGTCGCCGCCACTTACGAGCCTTTAAAAAGCTTCACCAATAGGTGAGGCCTTTGTCATTTGACGCCCTTATGTGCGGCAGCGCACATACAAAAAGATCAAAATAGCTTTACATTGAAGGCAAATAGGTCCACAGTTTGCGCTGACCTAGCATTGCTGCGAGTTCCGACCCATTCACACGGGCTTACTGTTCCGGTGCGGAATTTCATTCCTTGTCACGCAGCTGTGTTGCCTTATCTAATTCCGAAACATAAAACTTTCGAAATTATTTACTGGTGTCGTACGCTCGCCCGGCGTAAACGCCGGCCTATTTTGTCGACGGCAAAAATGGATCGGATCGTTTTTACCCGCAAGAGGCGATTGGACAGGGAGAACAAACAATGACCACGCCAAAAATGGTGCAGGAGAGACTGCGAACCTCGGAGATCCGATACCGCCGCCTCTTCGAAGCGGCGAGAGACGGCATTCTTATTTTGAACGCCGATACGCTCGAAATTGTTGATGTAAATCCGTTCATGATGGAGTTACTGGAATACGAGCGCGAAGAATTTTTGGGTAAGGAATTGTGGGAGATCGGCTTGTTTGGCGATAAGGCTGCGAGTAAGGCAGCCTTCCGCGATCTTCAGGAAACCGGATACCTTCGCTACGAGGATCTTCCGTTAGAGACCAAGAGCGGGAAACGTCGTGAGGTGGAGTTTGTCAGCAACGTTTACGACGAGGATGGCCAATCGGTCATTCAATGTGACATCCGCGATATTACTGATCGTAAGAGGTTAGAGCTGGCTCGCGAACGCCTCGTAGTGATCGAAAAGTATACGGATGACGCGATCATCAGCAAAGACCTCGACGGCACGATCGTCACATGGAACACGGCGGCGGAAAAAATGTTTGGGTACCTGAGCGAAGAGATTATTGGAAAGTCCGTAATGCTGATAGTCCCACCGGACCATGCGGATGAGGAGAGTTTGATTCTCGCCCGGATCGCAAAGGGTGAAAGCGTCGACCATCTGGAAACGGTTCGAATCCGCAAGGACGGCAGTCCGATCGATGTCTCAGTTTCCATTTCGCCAATAAGGGATATAGCCGGAAAAATTACAGGTGCATCCAAGATTGCCCGCGACATCACGCAATTAAAGCAGGCCTTACAGGAGGTTCGTTTATTAAATGAAGGGCTTGAACAAAGGATAATCGAACGCACAGCCCAGCTCCAGGCTGCCAACAATGAGTTGGAGGCATTCTCCTATTCGGTCTCGCACGATCTGCGCGCACCGCTCCGGCACATCAATGGGTTCAGTCTTGCGTTATTAGAAGACTACAACGACAAGTTGGATGATGTCGGCAAGGGCTATCTGAAACAGGTTCGGGAGGCTAGTCAGGAAATGGCTGATCTGATCGACGATGTGTTAAAGCTTGCTCGTTTGTCGCGAAGCGAGATGGTTTCCGAGGCCGTGGATCTGACAGGACTCGCTCTCTCGATAATTGACGATCTAAGAAAAGACGACGCAAAACGCGAGGTCGACATTGAGGTCGAATCCGGATTATCAACCAAGGGTGACAAAGGCCTACTGGATATCATGCTTTCAAATCTGATCGGCAATGCGTGGAAATTTACCTCCAAAACGAAAAAAGCGGAGATCGTATTTGGTCAGGACGTGGTTGATCGTAAGACCGTCTATTTTATTCGCGACAATGGCGCCGGCTTTGATATGGAATATGCGAGCAAGCTGTTTGGCGTTTTTCAACGGCTTCATCGAGCGGACGAATTCGAGGGGACAGGCATCGGGCTGGCGACCGTCCAACGGATCATAAGCCGCCACGGAGGCCGCGTATGGGCCGAAGGCGCAGTGGACCAGGGAGCAACAATTTATTTTACTCTGCCCGATCTTGAGGATGAACAAAATGAAAAATAAAGTGATCTTACTGGTTGAGGATAATGCGCGCGATGAGGCATTGACCTTACGCGCACTAACACAAAGCGGCATTGCAAACGAGATCGTCGTCACCCGTGACGGCGCCGAGGCTCTCGAATATCTATTTGGCACAGGTAAGTATGAGGGCCGGGATACCAAAGTCCTGCCGCAATTGATCCTGCTGGACCTGAAATTGCCGAAGATAGACGGTTTACAGGTTCTGGAACGTTTGCGCTCAGATGATCTCACAAAGCGTTTGCCGATTGTCGTCTTTACATCGTCAAGCGAGCAAGAGGACATGATAAAAAGCTATGACCTTGGTGCCAATAGCTATATTAGAAAGCCCGTCGATTTCGAGCAGTTTGCCGAGGCGACTCGACAAGTGGGAATGTACTGGTTTCTGCTCAACGAAGCTCCGACAGGTTAACAGCTTATGGATAGGCCATTGCGGATATTAAATGTCGAAGATTCAGAGCGGGACTCTGAGCTATTGACGCGCCATATGGAGAGCGGGGGGTATGATCTCTTTTTGGAACGCGTAGAAACGGCCGAGGCAATGAAGGCTGCCCTTGCCGGCGGCGAGTGGGACTTGATCCTTTGTGATTACTCGATGCCGCGCTTTAGCGCTCTGGCTGCTCTGGCGATCCTGCGTGCCACCGATATCGACCTCCCGTTCATAATTATTTCCGGCACAGTGGGTGAGGAGATCGCTGTTAAAGCCCTGCTCACGGGTGCCAACGATTACATCCCTAAAGGCAATCTCACCCGTCTTGTACCGGCCATCGAACGTGAATTGCAGCAGGCGGATAATCGTCGAGCCAAGCGAAAAGCGGAGGATGCTCTTAAAGCTTCCGAGGGGGAGTTGCGGGCCCTTTTTGACGCGATGAGCGACGTGATCCTCGTTTTTGACTATGAGGGATGTCACGTTAAAGTGGCACCTACAAATCCGCCACATGTCTATAGCAGAGGGACGTATCGGATCGGAAAGACCGTGCATGAGATCTTTCCGCCGGATATCGCCGATTTTTTCCTTGAGAATATTCAACGATCCTTGGACGAGGCCCGAACGCTGCACATTGACTACTCGCTCGTGATTGACGGCAAAGATGTCTGGTTTGATGCGACCGTTACGCCTATGACGGAAGATTCGGTAATGTGGGTAGCCCGCGATGTTACCGAGCGAAAGCGCGCGGAGAATGAGCGCAAGATCATCTCGGAGATCATTCAGGGGGTTGTAAAAACAACAAATCTTGGGGAGTTTTTAAAACTCGTCCACCGGTCGATCGGTGAACTGGTTTATGCAGAAAATTGCTTTGTCATGCTGCATGACGAGGCTACGGGTATCAATCATTTTGAATTCTGGGTAGACCAGCATGATCCGGTCCCCGCTCCTCACCTGTCCGGAAAAGGCTTTAGCAGCTATGTATTGCACACTGGGAAACCGCTGCTCTGCAACGAGGAAACAAAAAAAAGACTGTTAGAGCTGGGCGAGGCCGAGATGATCGGCAGCTCGTCGCCATCCTGGATCGGCGTACCTTTGCGTACGCCGATGGGGACGATCGGAGTGCTCGCATTGCAGCATTACGAGAAAAAAAACGCCTACAGCGAGCGTGATCTCGAATTTCTCTCATCTGTTGGCGACCAAATTGCACTGGTTATTGAACGCAAACGAGCTGAGGAATTAATGATGGCGTCTGAGGAGCGCTACCGGGACCTAGTGGAAAATGCCATCGACATCATCTATACGCACGACCTGGAAGGCAATTATACGTCGGTCAACAAAGCGGGCGAGACTATAACCGGTTATACACTTGCTGATTCTTTGGCGATGAACATTGCCGACACCGTCGTCCCGGGACAGCTCGACATAGCCAAGAAAATGATCGCAGCAAAACTTGCCGGCGATGATATCACGGCGTACGAGCTTGAATTAATTGCAAAGGACGGCCATCGCGTCACTGTCGAGGTTAATACAAGGATAATTTACGAAAACGGTGTGGCCGCCGGTGTTCAGGGTATCGCCCGCGATATTACTGAACGAAAGCTAATGGACGCCCGCATTAACCGTCTTGTAAATTCCAACGCACAGGCTGTCTTTTTTTGGAACACTAAAGGAGAGATAACCGGGAGCAACGATGCTTTCCTAAACCTCATCGGCCACACTCGAGAGGATTTGCATGCTGGGAATATCAATTGGGTAGCCCTTACGCCGCCGGAATATGCCTACCTCGACGAGATCGCACTCAAGGAACTTGCAGCGACTGGAACCTGTACGATATATGAGAAGGAGTGGATCCGCAAGGATGGTGTCCGCATAGCTATTTTGTTGGGTGCCGCGATGCTTGAGGAGGATAAAGATGAGGGAGTGTGTTTCGTCCTAGATGTTACGGCGCGAAAGCAGACCGAAGCTGCTCTAAAGGACAGCGAGTTCCGGTATCACTCGCTATTCGAGAACATGATCGAGGGGTATGCCTACTGCCAAACAATTTTTGAGAAGGATAAACTCAAGGACTTTATCTATACCGAAGTTAATGGTGCTTTTGCAGCTTTGACGGGTTTGACGGATGTCCTCGGAAAAAGGGTCAGCGAGGTCATTCCCGGGATCCGTGAAACGGGCGAAGAAATTTTTAATACATATGAGCGTGTGGCCTTATCGGGTAAGCCCGAGAAATTTGAGACATACGTTGAACCGCTGCAAATTTGGCTCTCCATCACGGTGTACAGCTCTTCAAGGGAGAATTTTGTTGCGGTCTTCGACAACATCACGGAACGCAAGCTCGCAAATGCTTCGTTACTAGAGAGCGAAAACCGCTATCGCACGTTATTTGAAACATCACCTGATGGTGTTGCGAAGTTTGATCTCGAGATGAACGTAATTGTCGCCAATGGCGAAGCGGCAAGAATGTTTGGATATGAGAGCGCAGAAGAAATGGTGGGGAAAACAGCATTTGATCTGATAGCTCCGGAAAATCTTGATCGTGCGCGGACGAACATTGCAGGAATACTCAAAACCGGGCAGTTGGCTCCCCTCGAATCGGTAGGCGTAAGGGCGGACGGAAGCAGATTCGCCGTAGAATTTAGCGCGACTCTGATCCGAAATTCCGACGATGAGCCGATGGCTGTGCTCGGCGTTACACGCGACATAACGGAGCGTAAGCATGCGGAAGAGAGGCTTAGCGCAAGTGAAGCTAACCTAGCCAAAGCGCAGCAGATCGCTCACTTGGGTAGTTGGGAGATGGATCTGGTGCAGAACGGCAAACTGCACGAGAGCAATCTCAGATGGTCGGACGAGGTTTTTCGGATCTTTGGCTACCAGCCTGGCGAGATCGACGTAAGTAACGAAAGATTTTTTGAGACTGTGCATCCCGATGACCGTGCGAGCATTACCGCGGCTATGGGTGAAGCACTCCGTGACGGAACTGAATACCGCCTCGATCACCGCATCGTGATGCCGAACGGGACCGAGCGATTTGTCCACGAGCATGCAGAGATCATATTGGACGACGTTAGCGGCTTACCGTTAAGAATGGTGGGGACGGTTCAGGACATTACCGATCGGAGGCATCTAGAGGAGCAGTTTCGGCAATCGCAAAAAATGGAGGCTGTCGGAGTACTGGCAGGCGGGATCGCACACGATTTCAATAACCTGCTTACTGCGATAAACGGCTACAGCGATCTGACACTCAAGAAAATGCGACCCGACGATCCACTGCGTCGCAATATCGATGAGGTCCGGAATGCCGGCAGCCGCGCCGCTGAGCTTACAAGCCAGCTTCTCGCCTTCAGTCGGAAGCAGGTCTTAAAATCCACGGTCCTCAGTCTCAATACGGTCATCTCCAATATTGAGAAGATGCTCCGCCGGATCATAAGAGAGAGCATTGAACTGCGAGTCGTCTTGGACCCCGATCTGGGAAATATCAAGGCCGATGCCGGACAGATCGAACAGGTGATCATGAACCTTGCGATCAACGCCCGCGACGCAATGCCTCATGGCGGTACGCTGACCGTTGCGACGCAAAACACCTTCCTCGACGAGACCTACGCGAGCCAACATCTGGCGATCACGCCGGGGGACTTTGTAAAGATCACCGTTAGCGATACCGGCGAGGGAATGGACGCCGCTACTCAGCCTCATATCTTCGAGCCGTTCTTTACGACAAAAGAGGTTGGCAAAGGAACGGGCCTTGGCCTCTCGACCGTCTACGGCATCGTAAAACAATCGGGCGGCGACATCATGGTATACAGCGAGCTCGGACATGGGACGACGTTTAAGATCTATCTTCCTCGTGTTACCGATAGCGTTCAAACAAAAAGATGGACCGGCGAAAGTGCGCAAATTGTGGTCGGAGACGAGACCATACTGGTCGTAGAGGATGAGGAGATAGTCCGCAATCTGGTCGTCGAGATCTTAACCGGCAGTGGATATAAGGTGTTGATCGCATCAAGCGGTGAGTCGGCTCTGGAGATCTGTAAGACCTACACTGATACGATCCACCTGCTTCTGACCGACGTCATTATGCCAAAGATGGGCGGCAGCGCATTAAAGGATCTGGTCGCAGGTCTCCGCCCCGACATCAAGGTCCTGTTCATGTCCGGCTATACGGATG
>DASYKW010000136.1:0-37425 GCA_035995005.1 Pyrinomonadaceae bacterium | reverse complement strand
TCTCGACCACGCTCGATGCCGGCCTGCGGTCCGCGAAAAAGGCTGCGGACTGGGCAGCCGAAGATCCCGTGCGTGCCGCAACGACCGGGGTTTCGATGGCTATCGGTGCGGGCCTCGGCGTGATATTTACAGGCTTGTCGTCGCATTGGCTTCTGAATTCAGCGATACCGACGTGGTCGGTGAAGAAGCTCGCAGAGCGTTTTGACGGTTACCTATCACGCCGCGAGGCTCTCATAGCCGCGGGAATGCTAAGCGATGCGGATGCCGAGAGGATCACATTCGAACGCGACATTGCAAAACGCATCGGAGCACCGCTCCTCGGGGCTTTCTCATTCGCATCCGGTGCCGTAATGCTCACCAACATTCTAAATCCCGCGACCGTTACGGGTTTCCCGCTCGGCAACATCATCGGCGGCAATCCGCTTCTCGAGGGCGTCTGGTTCTTCGGTAACGGAATGGTTTGCTTTAAGACGAGTTACGATTTCTTTATGATCGCGCTCGATGGGCAAGAGGATGTTGAGAGAATGGTCACCGAGATCAAGGGATTGCTGCCAGCGGTCAGCTAGTTGATCTGGATTGGGAAGGGCACGAAACACAACACAAAGATCACGAGCGTGAGGAAGGCTATGACCTTCCTCTTCGTGTCTAAGGATGCCATGTCCCATGGCCGCGGATGCCGGACGCGCATCATGATCGCGAGGATGACGGCGACGAGAAAGCCGCTCGGACTGCCGTAATAGATCAGCCCGACGATCGATAGCGTCGCCATTACCGGAAACGCGATCCGTCCGGTCCAGCGATGTACTTTCTCTCCAAATACGGCATAGATCGCGTGTCCGCCATCGAGCTGGCCGGATGGAATGAGATTTAAAGCGGTGACCAAAAGGCCGACCCATGCCGCGAAGTAGAACGCGTTGCCAATCGCGAGCTTTAGGTTTATCCCAAAGAACAACGCAAAGAGCCTTAACAGCAGCGGATCTGTGAACGTGAGCGTTCCTTCCGGACTCCCAAGCTGATCCGGCGTGACAACGGTTATTGTCGACAACCCGATGATCGCGACCGGTATCAACGCAATAAATCCAGCGATCGGGCCCGCGACGCCGATGTCAAAAACCGCCTTTCGCGACGGCATCGGCGAAAGGATCTTGATGAACGCCCCAAAAGTTCCGGCAGGACCGATCATCGGCGGCGTCGGCAGAAAGAATGGCAGTGTTGCATCAACGTGATATCTGCGGCACATCACGTAATGGCCCATCTCGTGACAGATCAAGATAAAAAGGAGCGAGATCGAGAACTCAAGGCCGTAAGTTAATTGGCCCGGCGCAGAGAATGCGGACTGAACGGCTCCGGCGATAAAGGCCGCATATCGCGTCGGCGCCTCTAACAGAAGCTGGCCCAACTCCGACAAGGACTGCGGATCGGCCGCCGGCAGCGAATCGAATCGGCCAAATGGGAACATCGTCCCTGCAAGGGTCGCCGTACAAAACGTCACGGCAAGCAACAGCAAGTGTTTTGCCCACGTCGCGGCCGAGGGCTTCATAACCGGACGGTTGGCGAATAATAGCTCGAGGTTTTCCTGATCAGTCATTGCGGACAAAAATGATCGCATGCCGTTACAGGCATGCGATCCCGTGACTATTGGATTTTACTATTTTCAGACGGCCTTTGCCGAGAGCTCTTTGCCGGGCTTGAACCTGATGGTCTTGCCCGCCGGGATCGGGACCTCTTTGCCGGTTCGGGGATTGCGGCCGACGCCGCGCTTACGGGGCTTTACGACAAAGACGCCAAACCCACGCAGCTCGATCCTGCGTCCAGCCGCCAGAGCGTCTTTCATCGCTTCGAAAAGCGAATCGACGACCTGCTCAGCCTTCTGTTTTGGCACGCCTGTACGGTCAGCGACCAGGTTGACGATATCTAGTTTGATCATTGTTCCTCCTATACAAGGAAAATGTGGGCAGAACTAAACGTCCGATGCATCATAATCCTCTAAATCTATATATGTCAAGATTTTATGGAAAATAAACTTGCGCGGTTTCGTGTCCGATCGACCCCATTTACGACCCTGAAAGCACTCGAAATGCTAGAATCTACCCATCAAAACGGAGGGTAGAAACGCATGCGTTGGAGCGATATCGGACAGAGCAGTAACGTCGAGGACCGGCGTGGTCTCGGCGGACCGATGATGATCGGGGGCGGCGGCCTTGGTGTGCTTGTCCTGGCCCTTGCGATCTATCTTTGCGGTGGCGACCCAAGCTCTCTTTTGCAAGACGGACCGGACGCGGGCGAGGTCGCACAGCCTGGAGCAGCGAATGCTCGGCCAGCGACTCAGGACGAGAATCGGGCATTTGTCGGGTCGATCGAAAAGAGCCTCGAGGACACCTGGAAGCAGATCCTCGCCCAACAGGCACGTGTGCGTTACAGCGACCCGAAACTTGTCCTCTTCACGGGTCAGGTTCAGTCCGCGTGCGGGATGACGACGTCGGCAACGGGACCGTTCTACTGTCCCGGCGATCAAAAGCTTTATCTGGATTTTGCGTTCTTTGATGAGCTGCGGCGTGAATTCAAGTCGCCCGGCGACTTCGCCCAGGCGTACGTGATCGCGCACGAATTTGGACACCACATCCAGACCTTAATGGGCACCATGGATAAATTAGGCGGCAGCGGCAACCGCGCCTCAGTCGCCCTCGAATTGCAGGCCGACTGTTATGCAGGCATCTGGGCAAATGCCGCTCAAAAACAAGGCCGTCTCGACGCCGGCGATGCCGAGGAAGCCCTTCGTGCCGCCTCGGCCGTGGGTGACGACACGATCCAAAAGCGAACGCAGGGCTACGTCATGCCCGACTCGTTTACCCATGGCTCATCCCAACAGCGTATCCAATGGTTCTCGCGCGGGATGCAGACCGGGGATATGAAGCAGTGCCAGACGTATCGATAGTTACGGCGTGAAAGGCCGACCGTAGATCTCTTGATAGATCCAGCCCAGCACGCGGGCCTCGGCGGTGCAGAGGGCCTCGAGCCAGCAGCAGGTGAGATACAGCCGGCGCTCGGCGTTTGAGGTTAGCTTTTCGGCCTTTTTTAACGACGATGCCTCTATGTCGTCGTCGACCTTGTAAGACTCGGTCATCTCGACCTTGGTCTCCCGAGATTCGTGCAGGGCATTGAGTACGTCCCTGATCCACAATCCCAATAGCGGCTCGGAATCATTCTCCGCTAATGCCTGAAAAACGCCGATCGCAAATCTTGCCTCGGCGTTCTCAAACGGATAGATCCCGACACCGTTGGCATCATCATCCGTCTGCTTCCATTGGAAAAGTTCCTCGGTGTTCGCGTGACGCATCCGCGCGGTCTTCTCGTCGAAATTTAGGAACCACTCGACAAGATCGGCAAGCGATGTCGTTTCGACGCTGCCGTCACTCGCGTAACGGAGTTTCGGCGGCTGATCATTTGCTGGTGTCGGCTCGGCCATAAAACAATTGCCGATTCTCTCAACTCACGGCCGGTTTTACAATTCGCTATAATCCACCTATCGATGGCGAGAGAAACGAACCAGGACATTCAGCTAGAAACCAATGCACCCGTCCCTGACGCCGAGCGCGATCTTGGCTTCGGCTCGGTCGTCACGGGTCACAGCCGAGAGCGGCTGCTAAATCCGGATGGCTCGTTCAACGTCCAAAGGACCGGGCTGCCGTTCCTGACCTCGATCAATCCGTACCACACGCTACTGTCGATGTCCTGGACGCGATTCCTGGGCTATCTGCTGCTGCTTTACTTCATCAGCAATGTGATCTTTGGCATTGTTTATGCCTCATTTGGCGAAACGGGCCTGGTCGACAGCACCTCGGACCCCGCGATGAATCTCTTCCTGCGCGGATTCTTTTTCAGCGTGCAGACCTTTGCCACGATCGGGTATGGGACGATCCATCCCGTCGGGATCGTTCCGAACCTCGTCGTCACCGTCGAGTCTTATTACAGCCTCATAGCAAATGCGCTTATCACCGGAGTTATCTTCGCTCGATTTGCGCGGCCAACGGCGCGAATACTTTTCAGCGATAAGGCAGTCATCGCACCGTATCACGATGGCGAAGGCCTGATGTTTCGGCTTGTTAACGGCAGGAACAATCAGCTTATCGAGGTGAAGATACAGGTGCAGTTCGCAAGGTTCGTCAACGAGGGCGGCAAGACCGTACGTCGCATCGACCCGCTCGAGCTGGAGCGAAATCGCGTGACGTTCCTGCCGCTGTCATGGACGGTCGTTCATCCGATCACTTCGACGTCGCCGTTGTACAACCTTGAACAGAGGGACTACACGGATATCGATGGCGAGATATTGATCCTTCTGACCGCGACGGACGAGACGTTTGCGCAACAGGTGCACACCCGCTCGTCCTACAAGCCGCACGAGATCCGCTGCGGCCATCGCTTCGTCAATATTTACAACGAGGTCGCCGACGGCGAGCGGATCTCGATCGATGTCCGCAAACTGTCGAGGATCGAGCCGACTGAACGTCCGGTCAAGTTTTTGGAAGCGGGGATGTAACGCCTATCTGATAACAGATAACTCACCGATGTTCACAGGACTTGTCGAGGAATTAGGATCGATCAAGAGTCACGATAACGGCGTGGGCGGCTGCCGTCTGGTCGTTGCCGCATCGCTTGTCACATCAGACATTTCAAATGGCGATTCGATCGCGGTCAACGGTGTCTGCCTAACAGCTCTGGACGTTATGCCGACATCGTTTGCCGCGGACGTCTCGCCGGAAACACTCGATAGGACGACTCTTGGCCGACTCGAGATCGGCTCGCCGGTAAATCTCGAGCGCTCGATGCTGCCGACGACGCGGCTCGGCGGGCATATCGTTCAGGGTCACGTGGACGGTCGCGGGACCTTTGTCTCAGCAGCGAAGCAAGGCGATTTTTGGACCGTAACAGTTGGCTTTCGTGCCGAGCTCGCACGCTACTTTGTCGAAAAAGGCTCCGTCGCGGTCGAGGGCATCTCCCTCACGATCGCCGCTCTAAATGACGACAGTTTTGAATTCGCTATCATTCCCAAAACCTGGGAAATGACTAACCTCCACGCTCTCATACCCGGTGACCCCGTCAACCTCGAGGTCGACATTATCGCAAAATACGTCGAGCGGATGATGCCTTTCCATAAATAGCCAAAAGCACCGGCGTAGATCGACCCCCTCGTCAAAAACTTGCGAGTGACAGGATACTGCACAAGGTTGTAACCGGGTGCGCGGGCGGAGCGTCATATCGTGATATACCGATAGGGAGTTCCAATGCGAGGGCAAACGCGGTCAACAGATCTTTTTTTCATCGTCATCCTGATCCTCTCAAGCCTGTCTGCGTTTGGACAATCCAACGAAATAGGCTGGGCGATCGATGAGTACTTATTAGTCAGAACGCAGCTTGGACGCTTTAGCGGAGCGGTACTTGTTGCCAAGGACGGCAAAATTATCCTGCGGAAAGGATACGGCTTTGCCGATGCGGAAAAACGAGTCCCTTATACGGCGGAGACGCGGCATGAAATTGCTTCCGTTACCAAGATGTTCACATCGATGGCCGCTCTCAAGTTGCGCGATCGAGGCAAGTTGCGTCTTGACGATTCTATCTGTAAGTATCTCGACGATTGCCCCGAGATATGGAAACCGATCACTGTCGAGCACCTAATGCGCCATATCTCCGGCATTCCCGATTACGAGGAAAAGTTGGACCTTGGATCGGACAAATACATTACGTTTATGGTTGATCCCGGCGCGACTGCCAGGATCTTTGAGGACTCGAAGAAACTTCCTCTCGATTTCAAGCCGGGCAGTACCTTCTCTTACAGCAATACCGGGTATATTGTCCTGTCATACCTGATCCAGAAAGTGTCGGGGCAACCGTTCACGGAGTTTGTAAGAAAAGCCGTTTTTCAACCGGCAGGCATGAAATACTCCGGTATGTTTATCAGATTGCAGGCTCCTAAGGATGTTGCGAACGGCTATACGCATGGCGACCTTGGCTGGGATAAGGTCATTGGCGGTGTTCCCCTCACTGCGGGCCATCTCAGGAAGATACCCCAGCTCCCTCTCACGCCGCCGGCGGGCGATGCCGGAATGTATTCGACGGTTGACGACCTTTACCGCTGGAGCCAGTTGATGGATGGGAGTCCATTGGTTTCGACTGGCGAGGCGGCTGAAGTTTTCAAACAGGGCCTCGGCAATTATGGCTACGGCTGGTTCGTCGACACCGCTTTTGACCGAAGGCGTTTGTGGCATAACGGCATATTGCCCGGATACCTGTCGGACATGATCAAGTTTCCCGACGACAAGATCACGATCATATTATTCGCAAACGTTGACCGCTCTCGTATGAACCGCATCCGGCGCGATATATCGGCGATGGTATTTGGATTGCCATACGACATGCCGATAACCGGTAAAGTTGTAAAACTCTCTACGGACCAACTCACCCGATTGGAAGGCAGTTACAAAATGCCCGACGGAGCTGTATTGAGCATCAGTAACGAGCCAGACTATCTTACGGCCAAGCTTGAGGGCCGTTATATAGCCGGCCTGATACCAATGTCGCTAACGGAGTTCTATTTTCCCTTTATGGATGGAAAGGCGACCTTCACGCTCGATCCCCACGGAACTGCGATCAAGGTAAATATGCACTACAACGGCGAAGACCATATTGGGGAACGGGTAGTTAAAAAACCCTGACCCTGCAACGTAAATCTCGAGTCGACATCATTGCAAAAAGGGTGAGGACCAAATCCTCACCCTTAGTCGTTTCCTAGTCCTGGTATGTGCCTACTTTCCGCCGGGGCTCGCCAATTTTCCGATAAGCGAGAAGAGCGGCAGGTACATTGAGATAACGATCGAGCCGATAGTTACGCCGAGAAATGCGATGAGGACGGGCTCGATCAGGGCGAGCAGGTCGGCAATAGCGGTGTCGACCTCTTCCTCATAAAAATCGGCGATCTTGCCCAACATCGCGTCCAGCGCACCGGTCTGTTCACCGACGCCGATCATCTGGCCGACCATGTGCGGGAAGACGTCGGTCGCCTTCAACGGATCGACAAAATTCTCACCGCGTTCGACACCTGCACGCACCTTGAGGATCGCGTCCTCAACAACGACGTTACCGGCGGTCTTGGCCGTGATGTCTAGAGATTGCAGGATGGGCACGCCCGACGACAGCAGGGTCGATAGAATTCGGGCAAACCGTGCTACCGCGACCTTTCGCAGGATGCTGCCGATGATGGGTACCTTGAGCATGATCTTATCGATCTGCCAGCGGCCCTTCGGCGTCTTGTAGTAGTAATGGATCCCGATGGCAGCTCCGATAAGACCGACCAGTGTCGCGGCTCCGCCCCAGCCGGCAAGGAAATTACTTATTCCCATCACTATCCGCGTCGGCAGTGGCAATGCCTCGCCCGGGCCCAACAGACCAAGGAAGATCTGCTGAAACTGCGGAATGACCACAACCATGATGATCGCGATAGCACCGATCGCCACAAGGACGACTGCCGCCGGATAGATCGATGCCGAGACGATGCTGCGCTTTAGCTTGACGACCTTCTCGATAAGGGTCGCGAGACGCTGCAGGATAAGATCGAGCACACCGCCCGTCTCGCCGGCCTCGACCATCGACGTAAAGAGACTGTCAAAAACCTTGGGATAACGCTCCATGGCCGCGAACAGCGTCGAGCCCTCCTCTACATGCTGCCGGACCTGCCGGAGCACGTCCTTGAAGAATGCGTTCTGCTGCTGCTCGGCAAGGATGTCGAGACACTGCACAAGCGGCAGACCTGCATCGATCATCACCGAGAACTGCCTGGTAAAGACGGCGAGTTCCTTAGCCTTAACCTTCTTGCGTCGGCCGAGCTTTGGTATTGAGATCTCACGACCCTTTTCCGAGGCTGAGGTGAGGATGATCTGCTCGCGGCGAAGCAGCGCACGCAGCTCGTCCTGCGTCGCGGCCTCGCGTTCGCCCGCGATGAGCTCATTGAGACGATTTCTTCCTTTAAAGGCGTATGTAGGCATAACTTTTTAACTTTGGAGTTGATCGTGAAGGTGGACTGTCAATCTCCGTTTTTATCAAACTTTCGGACGATCGCCGATGGATCTCGCTTGCGCGTACGGACTACCGCCATTTGGCGGTCGTGTGGCTGGACGCTGCCCACCGCCGTAAGCCTCGTTAAGTCCCGAGCCGCGCTCGATCAACTCGCGGAGCTCGTCGGCGTTAGACGAACGCTGCATCGCGACCTCGAGCGTGATCTGGCGTTTGTGATAGAGCGTAGCGAGCGACTGGTTAAATGTCTGCATACCGAATTTGTCCTGACCCGTCTGCATCATCGAGTAGATCTGGTGGATCTTGTCCTCGCGGATGAGATTGCGGATGGCTGGATTCGGTATGAGAATTTCCAGCGCCATGCAGCGGCCGTCAGCTGAGGCTTTAGGCAGCAGAGATTGGCACATAATGCCCTCGAGCACGAGCGAGAGCTGTGTGCGAACCTGCGACTGCTGTTCGGCGGGAAAGACGTCGATGATACGGTTGATCGTCGAGTAGGCCGAGTTCGTGTGAAGGGTGGCAAACGTCAAGTGGCCCGTCTCGGCGATACGCAACGCCATCTCGATCGTCTCAAGATCACGCATTTCGCCAACGAGCACAACGTCCGGGTCCTGACGAAGTGCGGTACGTAGAGCGGCCCCGAAGGAATGCGTATCGGCTGCGACCTCACGTTGGTTAATGATGCAGTTTTTGTGGTTGTGAAGAAACTCGATCGGGTCCTCGATCGTCAGGATGTGATCGTGGCGATCAACATTTATCTTGTCCACCATCGACGCGAGGGTCGTCGATTTACCGGAACCGGTCGGTCCCGTCACAAGGATAAGACCGCGGGGTTTTTTGCAGAGGTCCGAGACGATCTGCGGCAGGCCAAGCGCCTCAAACGTCTTGATCTCGTACGGGATAGCACGAAACACCGCGCCGACAGAGCCTTTCTGGTTAAAAAGATTGGCACGGAATCGCGACATTCCCTTCAAACCGAACGAGAAGTCGAGCTCGAGATTCTCTTCGAACCGATGCTTTTGGGCGTCCGTGAGCACGGAGTAGGCCAGACGCTTGGTTTCGGACGGATTCAGAGCCGCGAAGCCGGGCAAAGGAGCAAGATGGCCGTGGACACGGACCTGCGGGGACGAATTGGTGGACAGGTGAAGGTCCGATCCGCCGAGGTCGGTCATCTTTTTTAGCAGGTCGGGAAGCGTGACCGACGATTCGACGGTTGCTGGGTTCTCGTAGCTCATAAAGTTAAGTGGGAGGCTCGGCTTGTTAGTCTTCCTTGAGGGCAGCACGCAGGCCGGGACGGACGCGTGCCTTGAGCGAATTGATCACCTTCTCCGATTCCTCAGCCAGACGCTCGGATTCGTTGACGGGTGAATTCGTCGTGACGCTGTAGATCTTGCCGTCGACCTCGGTAAAGTAGAACATCCTCGATTGCACGCCGGTGCGCGACTGCGATTGGGCGACGACGACATAGACATCCTGACCGCCGATCTCCTTTTGGTAATCGTTGACGACCCAGCCGTTTTCCTTGATCATCCGGTCGATCACATCACGGCGAAAGGCACTTGTCGCGACACCGCCGACCTTGTTGCGGCCAGTTTCGTTTGGATTTGCCGGGCCGACAACCGAGATCGCAGCCGAGCCGACCTGCGAGCCGGACGAATTGTCTACGCGGAACTGTAACTCCGCGGGCGATGCCTTAGAGGCGCTCCATCCGGCCGGAGCCGGATCGCCTGACGGCAGAACCGCTGCGGCCACGGGATCGTTCTTTTTGACCTTAGCTGCGGCAACCGGCTTCTCGGTGCCCTGGGCCTTCGCCTGGTCGGCGGCCTTCGCGAGACGGATCTGCCTCAAGCGAAGAACGCGCTTCCGTGCCGCCAGTGCACGCCGGCGAGCCTGACGGCGGTGATATTGGCGCCACCATTTCTTTGAATACTTTTTATAGTGCCGGTGATGACGCTTATGACGTGGACCCGCCTCGGCGTCGTTGGTGGCCAGGGGAATGATCGCGCCGATCGCGAGCAGTAGTCCCAAACATAATGCAATTGCCCTTTTTACTAACATACTTCCTCTTGTGCCCTAAAGACCGTTTCCTTCACAACTTCCTCGATGGTCGTGATGCCCTCGCGGATCTTGCAGAGACCCGATTCGCGAAGCGTGATCATGCCCATCTCTATCGCCTTTCTCCTCAACTCCATTGCGCTTGCGCCAATAATGATCAATTCCCTTAGGTCGTCGCTGATCTCCATGACCTCATAGAGACCGACGCGGCCCTTAAATCCGGTCTGGTTGCACGTCGTGCACCCGCGGCCCTTGTAAAGCTTGATCGACGAGGCCTCTTCCTTGCTGAAGCCGACATCCACCAGCCCCTCGGGCGGCAGATGGATCTCCTCTTTACACTCGCTGCAGATGCGTCGAATTAGCCTCTGCGCCTGAATGATGTTGACCGATGTCGCCACCAGGAATGGCTCGATACCCATGTTCACGAGACGCGAGATCGTCGATGGCGCGTCGTTCGTGTGCAGCGTCGAGAGTACGAGGTGACCCGTGAGGGCCGCCTTGATCGCGATCTCGGCCGTCTCAAAGTCTCGTATCTCACCGACGAGGACGATATTCGGATCCTGACGCAGGAATGAGCGAAGTGCGGCCGCGAAGTTTAGCCCGATCTGCTCCTTCATCTGCACCTGGTTGATGCCCTGCAGATTAAACTCGACCGGATCCTCGGCTGTCATGATGTTTGTCTCGGGCGTGTTGAGAGACTGGAGGGCCGAGTAGAGGGTGTTCGTTTTACCCGAGCCTGTCGGGCCGGTGACGAGCACCATTCCGTAGGGATTCGCGATCGCCTTCTTAAACTTGTCCAGGCTCTCCTGTTCAAAACCGAGCTTGGTCATGTCGAGCATCAGCTTCTCTTTGTCGAGCAAGCGAAGCACGACCTTCTCGCCAAAGAGTGTCGGCAGTGTCGAGACGCGAAAATCCAACTCACGCGACCGATTGTCGATCTTGACCTTGATCTTGATACGGCCATCTTGCGGCAGCCGCTTCTCGGAAATGTCGAGCTTCGCCATGATCTTGAGCCGTGAGATAAGCGGGTCTCTGATCTTGAGCGGCGGATGCATCACGTCGTAAAGGACGCCGTCGATACGGAAGCGAATTCTAAAATCTTTCTCGTAGGGCTCAACGTGAATGTCCGATGCTCCGCGACGAAGCGAATCGACCATCAGCACATTGACGAGGCGAACGACCGGCGCATCTTCGCTGGCGCGGGCTAAGGCCGCAAGATCGATCTCGTCGTTGTCCTCAACAACCTCAAAATCCTCGCCCTCGCCGCTAAATTCAAAACGGTCGAGCGAGACATCCAGGTCGCCCGCATGGAGCTTTTCTGAGGTATCTTCCTTAAAGGCTGTTCGACGATTGCCGTTCTTGCCGTTGCCGTTACCGTTCGAGACGCTGACCTTTTCGGACTCTATGGCAAATGACGCGTCAAAAATATCGATCTCGCTCGAGCCCGTATAGTATTTGCCGATCGCAAACTGGATCGACGACTCTGATGCGATCACCGGCTCGACGTTAAGTCCCGTCATGAACTTGATGTCGTCCATGGCAAAGACATTTGTCGGGTCGGCCATCGCGAGCGTCAAGGTCGCGCCGGCTTTGCTGACTGGGAGCACGCTGTATTTGAGCGCAACGTCCTCCGAGATGAGCTTGATCACGTCCTTCTCTATCTGGAAGAGCTCCAGATTGATCGACGGTACGCCGTATTGCCGCGATAGGACCGCGGTAACAACGTCGTCCGAGACGTAGCCGAGCTTTACAAGATTTGAGCCTAGACGCCCACCGTTGGCACGTTGGTATTCGAGCGTCTCACGCAGCTGCTGCGACGTGATAAGGCTTTCGCGGACAAGGATCTCTCCAAGTTTTGCTGACATTTGATGCGGGGTCGGTCCTCTTGGGGTCGCGGGGCAATGCGGCCGAATAGCAGAGAACAGAGGTCAAACTGAGTGTAAGAGACTACTGTCAGAACGATGATAAACATCGTTGACGTCTAAGAATACATTGTTAAAACTCGGAGTGTCAACAATTCTTTTGGCGGTTTGGAAGAAAATCGGTCAGATTGACCCTTATGCCTGGTGTCGACGAAGCCACGCGGTGAACGGGAACGCTTCCCCGAATGGTGCAATCGTATACCGGGCGAGGGATGGCGAGCGTTGCGGCCAGCGACGATCCCGTCGTAAAGCCCGCTAACCCTTTATAACTAAATATCTTAGCCTTACGGCTCAATACTTGGGCACGGCCTTTGCTTATACAGCTGTGGGTTCGATAGCCGATCAATTCTATCGAGGGAACTCACTGTCAAGGGCCATTTCGGATCCGCGACCACGAGTTAAGAATTAAGTAAGAGGCTTTCATCATGTATTCATTCAATATCAAAAAGATCGTCGGAATTTTCACACTTGGTCTCGTAGCCGTTCTCGGCACCGCCACGATGGCGAGTGCACAGACGGGCAATTGGGGCCACAACCAGGATCGCAAGTCGATCCAGGAACAGCAAAGGATCGCAAAGCAGCAGGCAAAACTCGAGCAGGAGCGTCTGCGTGCGGAGCAAGCTCGCCTTCGTGCCGAGCAGATGAGAAACCGTAACAACGGTTACGGCAATGGCGGATTTAACAACAACGGACGTTATCGCGTGGTCCGCAATGGCCGGAATTATAACACCGACGGCCGCGGAGCCGAGCTTCTGAGGCAGGCTGTTAACCAGGGTTACCAGCAGGGCTACGAAGCGGGTCGCACCGACCGCAACGGTCGCCGACGCAGCAGCTATTCGACGTCGAACATCTACCGCTCAGGCAACTATGGCTATAGCAGCGGTGTCGACAGCAGCCAGTATCAGTACTACTTCCAGCAGGGCTTTCAGCGTGGATACCAGGACGGATACAACTCACGTAACCAATACGGCAGCGTGAATGGCGGCAGCGTTAACATCCTCGGCGCGATCCTCGGATCGATCCTGAACATCCAGTCTTTCTAACAGACTCTTAAGGTCAATGACCTGCCCCGGGCTCTCGAGCCCGGGGCTTTTTCGTTGCGTTACCGCTCAATATTTACTCTCGCTCCGCGCACGATCAGGTAGCCGGCGACGATCAGTTGGATCGGGGCGAGAGGTATCGCGAGGTATGTGATCGTGTTGTCTCCGAGGAACATCATCAGGGTCACTCCTACAAACTGGCTGACGATCCCCGCGATCCCCAGTAACGCAAGGGCCCGAGGAATGATCCTGTACCTAAATAACGAAACATAGAACGTCGACATCCACCCGGCGATCGCCACTAGCTGCATTATGTGGATCGAACGCCGAAAGGACGCCGCCGCGGCTCCCCACGCCTGATACACGCCGATGTTGTTCGCGTCGGCCTTCGCAAATAATTGCTCCGCCGCGCCGAGCATCGATAGGACTGAGGCGTTATGCACGAGGTCGAGCGCCGAGCTGATTCCGCACACCACGATAAACAGGATCGCAGCGTGCCGGCTGTACTGCCTGAGCACAGGCAGCATCGCGACGGCGAGGGCGAGAGTGAATGCCGCTCCGACAACACCCAAGGCGACTCCGCCCCGGATAAACCCCGCGCTCGCCGGCGCCGCCGTCAAAAAGTCCGGATACCCCTTCACAAGCGCGTTGATCAGTACGAACGGGAAAATAAGCGCCGCCGCCATCTGCCCGATCAGCAGCAGTCCAATACGGCGTCCGTGCGCCTTGTCAGTTGTCATGTGGGAAAAGCCTCCGTGCGAATGCGTTCGACCGGCTTTACGACCGATCACCCGCGGAAGTTCGGCGACCGTCCTCCGCCCCAAGACGGCGAACTCGAATCCGACCAGCTTCCCCAAAAACTCGAACAGCTATACCCCGAAGAGAATCAGAAGTATTGACGGCGTAATTGTCAGATCATTTTTGTCTCAGCGCAGCGGGGTCTGCTTGAACTCATACACAAAGATTTAACATCCGTCCGCGATGTTTGTTGTTGCAAATACCGTTTACGGGGAATATAGTGGCGCGCAAATAACAACCAGGTACCCAAAAGGGGGGGCAAATTGTATGAGCAGATTCACCTTTTGGGTGTCGGCGTTTACAACTTTTTCGAGCGCTCTTTTGCTGTAGAACAGACGAACGAGCCGGGAGGCAGTTTTTCAACGGATAAGGGAGAGGAGTAATGGATCTTATACGTACTTGTCGCGATCGACTTCGCAGGACTTCGATCTCGATCATTACCGTTGCGCTCGGCGTTGGTGCGATCGTGTCGAGCCATGCCCAGAGCAATAATTTCACCGTAAACCAAAAGGAGGGGAGCATGACGGAGACAACTGGAGCACAGACGAGCTCCGAGCAGGACACTTCAATACGCCCATTCAGGGTCAACATTCCGCAGGGTCAGCTCGACGACATGCGGAAACGAATAAAAGCCACCAACTGGCCGGAGAGTGAGACAGTTCCCGACGACACACAGGGTGTGCAGATCGCGACGATGAAGAAACTCGCCGACTATTGGGCTAAGGATTACGACTGGCGCAAGATCGAAGCAAAACTAAATTTATACCCGCAATTCGTAACCAAGATCGACGGCCTCGACATCCATTTCATCCACGTAAAATCTAAGGAAAAGAACGCATTGCCGATCATTATCACGCACGGCTGGCCCGGGTCGATCATTGAGCAGCTAAAGGTCATCGATCCGCTGACCAACCCGGTTGCCTACGGCGGCAAGCCTGAGGATGCTTTCGATGTCGTTATCCCGTCGCTGCCCGGGTATGGATTTTCGGGCAAGCCAACCGCGCCCGGCTGGAACCCGGTGAGCATCGCCAAGGCGTGGGCGACGCTGATGCAGCGGCTCGGCTATACGAAATACGTTGCTCAGGGCGGCGACTGGGGCAACGCGATCTCGGAGGTTATGGCGCTGCAGCAGCCGAAGGGGCTGGTCGGAATTCACACCAACATGGCCGCCACGGTTCCGGCCGATGTTTCCAAAGCACTTTCGCTGGGCGGCCCCGCACCGGCCGGCCTCTCGGCGGATGAAAAAAAGGCGTGGGACCAACTCGACGATTTCTACAAGAACGGACTTGGCTATGCCATCGAGATGAACAACCGCCCGCAGACGCTGTACGCGCTCGCGGATTCTCCGGTCGGCCTCGCGGCCTGGATGCTCGACCACGACATCCGCAGCTATCGGATGATCGTGCGCTCATTCGATGGCAAGCCCGAGGGCCTAACGCCGGACGACATCCTCGACAACGTGACGCTCTACTGGGTGACAAACACCGCGATCTCCTCGGCACGCCTCTATTGGGACACCGCTCATAAGCTGCCTCCTGGCGGATTTTTCGATGTCAGGGGCATCCAGATCCCCGTGGCTGTGAGTGCTTTTCCTGACGAGATCTATCAGGCTCCGGAAAGCTGGGCAAGGAAAGCCTATCCAAAGCTTCTCCATTACGGCCGGCTTCCTAAGGGCACGCACTTCGCCGCGTGGGAGCAGCCCGAACTATTTACGGCGGAGCTCCGGGCATCGTTCAAAACACTGCGTTAATTGCAAAATGTGAGGGAATACGGGCGGCATCGGCAAGTATTCCCAAACAAAACGGTGGGCGTAAACGGTTAAACTTGAAGGTCATGTTTCGGTTGTTGAAACGAATCAAGGGGTAATTTATGAGCCTCGAAGAGGTGATCGTCGCCAAAAACGACGAATTTGCGGACGGCGAAATGAAGCAGGTAACCGCAAATGGCACCGAGGTCCTATTGGCACGTGTCGGCGGAAAGTTTCATGCGGTTGCCGCATATTGCCCGCACTATGGGGCACCGCTCGTGGATGGCGTACTTAGCGGTGATCGCGTTGTCTGTCCCTGGCACCATTCTTGTTTCGACATTACGACGGGTGATTTGCTGGAACCCCCTGCGCTCGATTCATTACCATCTTCTGAAATCAAAATCGAGAACGATCAGGTTATCGTGCGGGTGCCCGATGGAGGGCCGGATCGCAGAACGCCTACGATGTCAAAACGAAATCCGAATGACACCAGGCTGTTCGCTATCGTCGGGGGAGGGGCGGCGGGCTACGCGGCGGTGCAGACTTTGCGCGAGGACGGTTTTGCAGGTCGCCTCGTTTTGATTACGGCCGAAGACCGTTTGCCTTATGACCGCCCCAATCTGAGCAAAGATTACTTGCAGGGAGATGCCGAACCCGCCTGGATGCCATTGCGGCCCGAAGATTTCTTCGCTGAATATGACATCGAGGTCGAAAGGGGAAGAAGGGTCCAATCCATTGATGCTTCTCAAAGATCGATCGATTTTGAGGACGGCGGGTCGCTACTTTTTGACGCGGTGTTGGTGGCCACCGGTGGCCAACCCGTCAAGCTGCCTTTTCAGCTTGAAAGCCAGGAAAACGTTTTCCCCCTGCGTAGCTTCGACGACTCTGATGCGATCATCGCTGCGGCCGAAAAGGCAAAGCGGGCTGTTGTGATCGGTGCGAGTTTCATCGGTATGGAAGTGGCGAGCAGCCTGGCCGCGAGGGGGCTCGAAGTGACAGTGGTTGCGCCGGGTGACGTGCCATTTCAAAAGATCTTGGGTGAGAAGATCGGGCGCATTTTTCAAAACGTCCACGTGGAAAACGGCGTCAAGTTTGAACTCGGGTCATCCGTCGCGGGTTTCATCGGAGAACGACGCGTTACTGCGGTTACGTTGGCAGATGGCAAGCGTCTGGACGCAGATTTTGTAGTTGTTGGCGTCGGGGTCAAGCCCGTGACGAACATGCTCAAGGGCGTTACTCTGCACACGGATGGGAGCGTGTTTGTTGATGAGCATTTGCGGGCCGCGGACGCTGTATATGCTGCCGGAGACATAGCCTACTTTCCCTCACCACTTAACGGCAAACGCCAACGAATCGAACACTGGCGAACGGCGATGCAACAAGGCCGGATAGCTGCCCACAATATGATCGGGCGAAACGTTCCCTATAACGTCATCCCTTTCTTCTGGACACATCAATTTGACGCCGGGCTGCTGTATGTCGGGCACGCCGAGCAATGGGATGAGATCTTGTATCAGGGTGACGCGTCAGCCCGCGATTTCCTTGCGTTCTACACGAAGGATGGCCGAGTGCTGGCGGTCGCCGGCATGAATCGCGATCGGGAGATGGCCGCAATCGATGAGCTGATGAGACTGGCGAAAATGCCGTTAGCCGCTGAACTAAAGAGTAGCTCGGTGGATTGGGTCAAACTATTATTCAACCAGAACGGGAGGTAAATCATGTTTGTACGAGTAGGAAGCGCAAAGGATATTGCTGAGAATCAGATGCGCGTCTTTGATGTCGCGGGCACAGAGGTGAGTATTGCTAATACTCAGGGAGAGCTGCATGCCTTTGATGACAAATGCACTCATATGGGGTGTTCGCTCGCGAAGGGCAAGCTTGATGGTACGACGGTGACATGCCCATGCCACGGCAGCGAGTTTGATGTAACTACGGGCGCGGTACTTCGCGGCCCAGCGCACCAGCCCGTTCGATCCCGAGTTGTGCAAGTTGAGGGCGAAGATCTGATGGTGGAGTCATAGGGAGCGAAGGCACCTTCAAACAGGGATGCTTCAACGACTGGGACCCGGGTATCTATCTAACAGGAGAAATCGATCATGTCACACCACTATTCCGGCCCGGACTATGGCTTTCCCCATGGTGACGCCCGCCTCGACCTTACCGATCTGTATGCCTTTCCCAAACCGGGCGATCCGGGCAAGTCGATCTTCATCATGAACGTCCATCCGGGTGTAGGGGTGAACCCAACTGGTCCAACGACTGACGTTCCTTTCGCGACCGATGCTGTTTATGAGCTAAAGATCGACACTGACGGAGATCTCATCCCGGACGTCGCTTACCGAATTATCTTTGCTAACAACGGGAATGGGGAGCAGACGGCCATTCTGCGCAGGGCCCAAGGCGGGCAGGCAGCAGGAACTGGCGATGACGGGCAGACGATCCTCAAAAGCGCACCGGTATCGATGGGCCGAGATGCAAGGGTTACAGAGGCAGACGAATATCGTTTTTTCGCCGGTTGGCGCAGCGATCCGTTTTTCTTCGACACGATGGGTGCACTCAACGATCTGCAGTTCACCGGCGACGATTTTTTTGCAAATGCCGATGTTTGCAGCATTGTGCTGGAAGTTTCCAACTCAGCCCTCGGCACAGTAAGGCTCGGCCTGTGGCATCGCACGCTCGATGGCAAAAGCGGGAAATGGGTTCAGGCCGATCGGGGAGCGCTTCCATCGCAATCTGTGTTCCTGACTGGTGAAGAGAAGGGGGTCTACATGGAAGGGGAACCGAAAGATGACGCACGTTTCGTCCACGTCTTTGCGCACTCGTTGGAACATACAGGTGGATATACGAACGCCGATGCTACCCGAGTAGCGAAGACGCTTTTGCCGGATGTTCTCCTCTATGATCCGAGCAAGCCGGCGGCGTACCCGGACAATGGCCGAGCACTTACTGACGATGTGATGAATGGATTTATTTCCATCCTGAGCAATGGCAAGGTGACTGGGGATGACGTCGGGCCCCATAACGACTTGTTAGCCGAATTTCCTTACCTCGGAATGCCACATAAGGAACGAAATCTCGGCTAGGAGGAAAGCAACTGTGAATGAGCTTATTCTTGCCTGTAGTTTGGGAATTGGCGTCGTTGCCGGACTTCGGTCGATGACGGCGCCTGCTGTTGTGAGTTGGGCTGCTTATGTTGGGTGGTTAAATGTCGCCACCGGACCGTTTTGGTTCACTGCGTCGATACCGGTTGTGGTGCTACTTACGGCATGGGCCCTTTTCGAATTGGTGATCGATAAGACCTCGAAAATAGGAAACCGCACCGAACTCTTTGGCCTGATATTTCGAATAGTGACGAGCAGCCTTTCGGGGGCCGTCATTTCGAGTGCGGCAGGAATTGGGGCGGTGATGGGAATGAGCGCCGGCCTCGTCGGAGGGATGCTCGGAACCTACGGCGGCTACAATTTGCGAAAGGTATGCGTTCGTAACACTTCGTTTGGCGACCTGCCCGTCGCATGTGTTGAGGATACTGTTGCTATTTGCCTCGGTGTAACCTGCGTGTACTTCGTGGGACATTAAGTGACGATGATCGGAGGTATGGAATGTCCGAAAAGATCGATGAAGAACGCCGCCGCCTGCTCGGCGCTGCGGCAATGACAATTGCAGCTTTACCGCTTGGCATTAACAGCTCGCAATCAGATAGGAACATATCCGCGATCTTACCGGAGACAAACTCGGACCTCGGGCCGCTGAAACAGATCGACGCAGGCGTGCTGAATATTGGGTATGCGGAATCAGGCTCGACGGATGGCCCTCCGATCATTCTTCTGCATGGATGGCCATACGATATTCACACCTATGTCGATGTTGCACCTCTACTCGCGGCAAAAGGATATCGCGTGATCGTTCCATTCTTGCGCGGTTATGGCACGACCCATTTCCTGTCGGATAAGACTCCCAGGAACGGACAGCCGTCGGTGATCGCGCGTGACATCGTCTCGTTCATGGATGCTCTCAAGATAAACAAGGCGATCGTTGGCGGGTGCGACTGGGGAGCTCGAACGGCGAACATAATGGCGGCTCTTTGGCCCGATCGCGTCAAAGCGATGGTTTCGGTCAGCGGTTATCTGATCGGCAGCCAGGCAGCGGGAAAGGTGCCGCTGCCGCCAAGTGCGGAGCTTCAGTGGTGGTATCAATTCTATTTTGCGACCGACCGCGGACGTGCTGGCTACGAAAAATACCGGCGCGACTTTGCAAAACTGATCTGGCAGATCGCTTCGCCAAAATGGAAGTTCGATGACGCCGTGTTCGAGCGCAGTGCGGCCTCTCTCGACAATCCGGATCATGTCAACATCGTGATCCACAATTACCGTTGGCGGCTCGGGATTGCGGAGGGTGAGGCAAAATATGATGACCTCGAAAAACGCCTTGCCGCCGGACCGACCATCGCGGTCCCGTCCATCACTCTGGAAGGCGATGCCAACGGTGCTCCTCATCCTGAGCCGGCCGCCTACGCTAAAAAGTTCTCCGGCAAATATTTGCACCGGACTATCACCGGAGGGATCGGGCACAATTTGCCGCAGGAAGCTCCCAAGGCTTTTGCCGATGCCGTTATCGAAATCGACGGATATCAAATTTGACTCGAAGAGAGGAATGCTCGCGCGCGTCTCAACACCGGCAAATATCGCCTCCATTCCTTCAAAGTGCTTTATCACTCTGCTCCTCTCCGGCTGCTCGCCTGCTGGCTCATGCAGGCGCGGCACGAGACGGCGGATCGCCATCACGGTCCAAGCCCGTGGTGCCGGTAGAGGTGTGCCCTTCGCTCAAAAATGCCCGAAACGGAGCGATGCTAACTTTGAAAATGCGGTTCGGATTTAGAAAGCAGGGTCTTTGGTCTTTGACAATTTATATAGAGCCCCTAGGGCTGAGCCTGCTTTTCCTTATTGAGCTGGACGATAAACGAGCGGACGGCGGTTGCCTCGGGCGTGTCGGGAAAGTAGCGAAGGAATTCCTCGTAAATGGCGATGGCGTCGTCAAATCGCTTTTGACGCTCGTAGATGAGGCCGACGAGCTGGTAGATCACAACCGTGTCGGGAGCGCCGGAGAGCTGCTTGAGCGAGAGCTTGAGATACTTTGCCGACTCAACGTAGTTAAGGTCCTCGTTAGCAAAATCGCCCGCACCGCCAAAGCCCTCAGCCTTTTCTTTGTAGAGCAGGCCGAGCCCGGCATAGGCCTCGGGCTGAAAGCCTTTGCCCTCGGTGATCGCCCGTTTGAATGACGCGATGGCCTTGGCGTCCTCGCCATTTTCCTTGTAGATGCGGCCTTCGACAGCGGACGCCTCGGCGTAACCCGGCCGCAGGCGTCTCGCGGCGACAATGGCCCTTAGTGCCTCATCCAGATCGCCCGCGTCGGTCTGGGCCCGCGCGCGAGCGACATAGGCCTCAGGAAAAGCAGGCCGAGCCTTGATCGCCCTTTGATAGGCCTCGATCGCCTTGTCACGATCCGCTGAGAGCAGGCGTTCGGCCTCCTGGTAAGCGAGATCTGCCTCGTCAGTCGTCCTGGTAAGCGGTGCGTTTATCTCGCCGCGTGCGGTCGCCGTCAGAGTCTGAGTCTTCTCTTTGAAACCGTCCGCCCGCAGCCGCATCGTATGAGCGCCCGCAGCGATCGTCCTGATCTCGAGACGGCCGTCTTTACCGGTCCTGCCGTAGCGGACGCCGTCGATCCAGACTGTCGCGGCTGGCTCAGACGAGACAGTTATGCCTCGCACCTGCGCTCCCGCAAAGACAGCGACCGTCAACATAAGAGCAGTGATGGCGAGGCAGTGTTTCATCGGCTTAGTACTATTTTACAGGATTTGGATGCTTATCCGACCGTTAACGCGTTGCCGGCGTTATCTTGATTTTTTGGGTTCGCGAACTATAATCGATACTTCGTGGCTGGGTAGCTCAGCTGGTTAGAGCGCGGGATTCATAACCCCGAGGTCGGGAGTTCAAGTCTCCCCCCCGCCACCACATCCTTTTGAGACGGTCGCGTCGGCCGTCTTTCTTCTTTACAGCTCAGCGTCGAGAAGGTCACCGATGCGGTCAACGGTGATGTCCGCGGAAGGGTACTTTGAGACGTCCTTTTCGTTCGCGGCGTAATGGCCCTGACGCGCGAAAACAGTCGTAACACGGTCTCCCCACACATCTTTGATAGCAGTCAGGATGCGAAGCTTGTCATCCACCAGGACGTAGTGGTCGGCGGGATAACGACGCTCAACATCGGCGAGCTCGTCTTCCTTGTGGATGTAGATAAGGATATTGCCCTCGACCGCCTCGAACAGGCCCGAGCGTTCGATCTTGCGCGGCTGAAATACGACGTCACCGTCGGTGAGAATCACGACAGTTCCCTTTTGCCGGCAGGATTCGATCACGTCGAGCGAATTTGGGAAAAGACGGTTTGCGAAGGGGTAGTTGATCAAGTATGTGGACACCGCGAGCAGATGCGACTCGTACGGATACTCGCCCCGATAGCGCTGCAAGGCGCCAAGGTAGTCGGCGTAACCAAGTTCGGAGCGTAACCTCTCGAATATCTTCCAATAGCATTCGGCGCGTTCGGTGCCGACCTCGCGGTTAAGGAACGCTTTCAGGTCGCGCGTAACGCGATCATTATCGAGCAGCGTATTATCGACGTCGAAAAGGAAGACCGTGTTCATTCTAGCTCGTCAGTCTCCGGTAAATGTTAGGCATCCGCTCGGGTAGCGTCAGAACGTCGTCTATGATCGTGTATCCGACATCGCCATAGAGGTCCTTGAGCTCGGCCTCGGATTCGCGGTCGATGGTGATGCAGAATGGCGTAATGCCGCCGGTCTTAGCCTCGATAAGCGCCTCGCGAACGTCCTCGCGAGCGTATCGTGCATCACCGTAGTCGTGATCATACGGCCGGCCGTCGGTGAGGATAATGAGCAGTTTTGTGCGAGAATCCTGGCGGCTAAGCTTGTGCGCAGCGTGACGTATCGCGGCGCCAAGACGCGTGTTGTTTTGGAACGTTATGCCTCCGATCCGTTTCTCCACCTCATCCGAATATTTCTCGTTAAAATCCTTTACGACGTAAAACTTAACGTTCCGCCTACCCTCGCTCGTAAAGCCGTTTATCGAATAGATATCGCCCACAGCCTCGAGCGCCTCGCTCATCAGGACTAAGCCTTCTTTTTCGATCTCGATGATGCGCCGGCCGGGATGAGTGTAGGGCTGCAGCGGATTTCGCGTGATCGTGCGGGCTGTCGACGACGATTGATCCAGGAGTATCGACACTGCGACATCGCGCTGCTTGCGCAGGCGTTTTGTGTAGATATTCTCGGTCTGCATCCCATCGGCCTTGCGGTCGACGACAAATTCAACGAGTGCGTTCAGGTCGTAATCCTCGCCGTCGATCTCACGGTTAATTCGAGTAAGGTTCTCAGGTTTCATCAATTGGAACTGATGCCGTATCGACGAGATCACGCCGCGGTAACGCGAGCGCGTAAGCTCGACAAAGCTGCGGTCGCCCTGCTTCACGCGTTTCTCGATGACGCGGCTCCAGCCGACGCGGTAGTCGGATATTTCACGGTCCCATTCATCGTAGGCAAATGCGACATCATCCGCATCGAGGGCCTGCTCAGGCATCTCGTTCTGCGACCACGCCTCGGCGCCTTGCAGGTCGTCGGGCTCACCCTCGTCCTCGAGGCTGTTCCACGCGTTAAAGAGATCGCGAATGTCCTGCGCCTTTTTCTCCTGCTCACGCTCGATCTTGTCCTCGGTTACGGACTCCGCCGCGTCTTTGTCATCGTACGCATGCTCGGAATTCGCCTCCGTGTTCTCGTTCTCGGCCTCCTGCTGTTGGTCAGGTGTAATGTTTTGAAAGAGGTTGTAAACGCGGCTCGTCGCCATCAGCGAGTCCGCGACAGTCGCCGTCTCTGACCAAACAAAAGTCTCGAGCACGCCCTCGATCTCGCTGACGATCTGTCCGTAAAATTGCCTGGCGTCGTCGGTCGCTCCGCCGCAGAGCGTGATCTGGAACAACAACTCGAACGGTACCTGATGCATCGGCAGGTCGAAAATGTAAGGACGATTCGACCGCAGATACGACTGCATCAGGTCGAGGTCCTTGCGGAGCCCGCGATACGTCGCTCGCAGACGCGCGTCGACGCGAGCATTCTCCATCGTGCCAAAGATCTTTTTTGCCAGCCGCGGCTCGGGGAAGGCGGCGAGCACGGCACGATAGTCGGAACCGGCAGACAAGTTTCGAGGTTCGGGTTTCGAGTTTTGAGCCTCTCCCTCGCCTAAATAACCGTCGAGAGAAAATGCGTCCTTCTCGGCGGCAGTGGCGCTGTAAAAGGCGGTAAGTTCTCGAAACGCAGCCTTCAACTCATGCGTATCTCGTGCGAACGTGCCGAATTCGATCTGTCCGGCGCCGTGGGCAGCAAGGACCTTATAGAGTCGAAAGTCCTTTTCGTCCTCGCCAAATTCCGCGACCGCCGCCGGCAGATAGATCGTCTTGCCGTCGCCGATGCGCGTCTCGTCGGGAATCCCGGTCAGCGGCTGTAACTCAACCTCATTACCCGTTAGCGCCTCAATGTAGAGCCGCAGGACGTGCTGTACGCTCTCAAGCGGCAGCCCAAGCCGCTCCCTTTGAAGGCGCGAGTTCGATTCCCGTGTCTCCAGTGCAAAGTAGCTGCGGCGGGCCTTTGACGATCCGTTCTCGTGGTCGGCCAATCCGCGCGTTACCCATCCCTCGAACTGATCGATGGAGACCTTTTTGAGCGCCTGAGCACTTGATTTAAATGCGGCAAGTGCACTCTCGGCATCGGTCGCTGCGATCTCGCCGGCAAGCTGCAGCACGCGTTGGATATCGATGACGGGCGGATCGCCTCTACGGCTGACGAACGCCGCGAAAAACTTTGGCGTCGATTTCAGGAAGGCGATAAGTACAGCATTGCCGTGCTTTGCGATCATTCTCGAAAGGCGTACCCAATCGGCGAACGCCTGCGGCACGCTACCGAGGACATCGCTGCCCGAGGAGACAAAATGGAGCGTGACACTGCCGCCGAATTCGAGAAACTCGGCCGCCTCGCCGAGAAGTCTCACGGCATCCGCGGGAGCAAGCTCCCGTAACGCATCGGGCAGACCGGCCCAAAGATCCGCAGTCATACCGCCCGTTCGGACCGCAAACTGCTCGGCAAGCGCGATAACGCCGTCGGCGACCTCGACATTTGCCGTTTTAAATCGCGCGACAGCTGCCGCGACCGAGGGTATTTTCTCGACAAATTCTGCGCTGTGCTTTGCCGACCGCTGTGCGATCTCAGCCGCGAGCTTGAGCACGCGGGCGAGAAAGACCTCGTCATCGACGGCTTTTGCGATCGCCGGAATGGAATCGAAGGTTGCCAGCGCCGTCGAGCTAGAGAGCACGAGCTGGCGTACGCAGGTCTGGAACACGTCGCCGCGTGCACTCGGCGGCACGGCGGCAAATTCGGTAATATCTCGCTGAAAGAACTTGACGCCAGAGTCGGCGCTGCCCATCGCAAGCCGACGGCCAAGCTCCGCCCAGTTTTTAAGATCTTCGGCGGTGAGAATGGTCGCGGCTTCGGGGACGGCGGTCACAAATGCGCGGCTCACCTTGAGCGAGACGCCGGCCAGCGCCGCGCTCATCTCGAGCGCCGCTCGCTTTTGCTCGCCGGGCAGCTCGCTCAGGTTGCGAGCGAGACCGGTGAAAGACTTATCTTTTGAGCTTTCGACCACGGTTCAATTCTAACGGTTGAACGCGGGGCAGCTAAACCTCAGTGGTGATGGTCGCCGTCAGGTGGGTCGAGTTTGCTGAGATCCATCAACTTCGAGAACTCGTCAAAATGGAACATCGACTCGTCCTTGCAGTGCTCGCAGAAAAACGTCACATCCTCGCCGAGGTACATGTCCTTAAGGTGATAGGCGATAAAGCATCCGTAACATCGCTGAATACGTTTGCCGAATTTCTGTAAAAGCTGCTCCTGCGGATCCATAAAGGGAGATCATTTGACGACGCCGCGTTTCGACGACTCTATAAAGTTGACCAGTACATCGACCTCTGCGCAGTCAGCGATCTCCGCTCTGATCTTTTCGACGGCTTGCGACGTGTTGAGCTTTGACGAGAGCAGAAGGTGAAAGGCGTGATTGAGTTTTTCGATGGTGTCCTTCGAGTAACCGCGGCGTTTCGTACCGAGGCGGTTGAGACCGTAGCATTTGGCGTGATTCCCCTGGATGATCGCAAAGGGCATGGCGTCCTTGACGACAACGGAATATCCGCCGACAAAGGCCTCGATCCCAACGCTACAGAATTGATGCACGCCGGAATATGCCCCGATGCTCGCTCGATCAGAGATCTCGACATGTCCCGCAAGCGTCGCTGCGTTCGCCATGATGATGTGGCTGCCGAGGCGGCAATCGTGGGCGACGTGAGCCTGGGCCATCAGCAGATTGTCGTCGCCGATAAGAGTAAGGCCGCCGCCGCCGGCAGTACCGCGGTGAACGGTGACGAATTCGCGTATCTGGTTCCGTTTGCCGATCTCGGTACGCGTCGGCTCGCCTGCGTATTTGAGGTCCTGGGGCCCGAGACCGATCGACGCGAAGGGGAAGATGTGCGTTTCGTCGCCGATGGTCGTGTGCCCATCGATGACGACGTGAGAATCGAGCCGCACGCCAACGCCTAAGGTGACATCGCTGCCGATGGTGCAAAAGGGTCCGACGTGACAGTCGTTGCCCAGCCGTGCGCCGTCAGCGACGATCGCGGATCCATGAATGACTGAGGACATTAGAGGGTCTCGTCGCGTTCCCCCGCGGTGGGCGGCGGTTGCGGATCGACCGTAGATCGACGCATGATCAACCACGTAAAGATCAGAAAGGCCGGCAGCGACGCAAATAACCCTAAAAAGATCCCTCCCACAAAACAGATCACGAGACCTATTACGCCATATCTGCGATTGCCTCGCTTACGGCCCAAGAAAAGGAGGATAAGGCCAAAGATCAGTCCAAGCGCGGCGTTGACCGCAACAATTAGAAGGTAAAGACTGCTCGACGACATTTGCGTGGGATCCATTCCTATTCTCCTTGCGGCTCGCGGTTCGCAATGATGCACATGATCTCGGCCTCGGCCGTGACCTTGCCGTCGACGGTCGCGACGCCTCGCATTTTCTGTACTTTGCTGCCGATCCTGATGGCGGTCACCTCCAGCATCAGCGTGTCGCCAGGCACGACGGGACGCCGAAACTTTGCACCGTCAATGCCGCTGAAAAACGGTATCTTATTCTCCCTGTCCTCGAATTCACGAAGAGCGAGGATCGCTCCGACCTGGGCGAGAGCCTCGATCTGCAATACGCCGGGCATCACGGGAGCGCCGGGAAAATGACCGGCAAAGAAGTGCTCGTTCGCCGTAACCTGCTTGACTCCCACTATGCGCACTCGCGGTTCGAGCTCGACGATCTTGTCGACAAGCAGGAAAGGATATCGATGCGGCAATATCTTTTGTATCGCAATCGAATCGAGCAGTGTCATAGCAAATGCAAGATAAACAAAAAAGCCGGCAAAACGCAATTTCGCCGGCTTCTCACGAGAACTGTAACGGTGTTACGGCTTGGCGGTAGTGGCTGTGGCACCCGCGGGACGCGTGTTGTAGTAAGCGACAAAGTCTTTAGTGATGTTCGCCGTGGGGTCCAAGACGAGTATCGCGTTCGCTTGTGCTAGAGCCGCTATATCCAACACGACTGTGTAACCCTTTTGCTTTGCGTAGGCCTCGATCGCCTTCTGGATATCGTCAGAAACCGGGCCGAGGACCCGCCCGCTCGTTGACTCGAGCGAGGCATCGTACTCCTTCTTTTTGAAGTCGAAAGTACGCTGCAGTGTCTGTCCCTGCTCGGTCTTGGTCTGGATCTGCTGTTGGAGCGTTTGCTGGTTGACCGCCGGGTTCGAAGCACTGTTCTGCAGCTTTTTAATATCGTCCGAGAGCGTCTGGAGTTGGGTTTGAATGCCCTGTAACTCCGAGACCTTAGGCTTCATTTCGTTTTCGACCGCCTTGAGGGCGTTGAGATACTTCGTTACACCATCTTTCTCATCGCCAAAAGCGGCCGTGTTGATCCAGCCGATTTTACCGACTCCCGGCTGTGCGACCTGAGCGAAAGCCGATGCGGACATAACCGCTGCGAATATAAGGCTTAACGCCAGTAAACTAACTCTTTTCATTATTCTAAGAACTCCTTACAAAATGCCGTAAAGGAACCATCCTGTCCTTTGTTATTACGTATGCTTTGAAACTAATTTCACAAGATCTGTTGCTTGGCGTTTCAAAAGAAAAGCAATACTAATTAATGAGTACTGCAAAGTCAATGACTTTGGCTAGAAAGTGCGGCCTACAGTGAACTTGAAGCCCTGACGCTTGCCGGGCAGGAAAATGCCCGGAAGTTCCTGCGTAATGCCCACCTTGGCATTCGGGTTGTAGTACCAGATCAGCCGGAAAGGTACGTTAACAATGGGTACCTGAATGCGGAATTCCACTCCGACGCTGGCCTTAAAATCCTTGAGCTTCCCAAATTTCGAGTTGTCGATATCGAGGACCGAATTCTGTTGTACCTCGCCGCGAAGGTAAAGCTGCTGGACCTGCGGAGAGAGACTCGTCGGACAGCCAAACCGATTGCCCCGACAAAACTCGTTGATAAAGTCGGTCTTTGTCATGATGCGACCGTGATAATACAGGATGCTACCGAAGCTGCTCTCAAGAACTGGTGTATTCAGCAGACCTAACGCGGTCAGGCGGCCGGCCCCCAGAAAAGTCTCGTCAGGCAGGAATTCGCTGTTGATCACCTGCTGGCCGGTCTTGCGGAGATTGAAGACCGAACCGACGTCCGCAAATGCCGCGAGCGTTGCCGGCCCAAAAATGGGAACACGATATTCGACATTACCCAGCAGCTCGGTGTCGCCGCCGATAAATCGGAAGTTGCGTGTAAAAAGGGCTGGATTAGCACCACCGAGCCCAGTGAGCAGTCCTATCGCCTGGATCTCCGAGACCGTGCGGCTGTCGAGACCCGTATTAGTATCCGCCGTGCCTGACGCGTTAGTTGTCAGAACAGGATTGCGACTGGTTATGTAAGTGTCAAAGGGAGCCACAGGGCCGATCGCTCGCGAATCGTATCCGCGAATGTCATTCTCGCTCCCTAGGAAAAACCGCTCGTATGCCGGTACTCCGCCTATAAAAGATAGAGAATTCGCATTGCGGACCTTATTTGTGATCGACCATGAACCGGTTGTTGAGGCCAATACGCGGAACGCGAGCACATGAGGATTCTTACTCTTGGTGTTCCGGATCGGAATGAACCGTGAATATGAGATGGACGGCGAATATGTCCTAACGTCGCCGGCGAGGCCCGCAAGCGCGAGTGATATCGAGAGCTGCTGCCCGCTGTTGGTGTCGATGCCATTCGGCGACGGCTGACGCGTGTCGAATACAAAGGTCCCGGTAATGCGACTCGTGAGGATATTTGGCGTCCGATAGATGACCGGGATCCGCGCTGCCGGATCGTCCGACGCATTCACCGCTGGATCCGATATGCTGGTCGCCGAGATCTGATACGTCAGGCCGAGGCGCGAGAACTGGGTGAACCGGCGTTTCTTGAAGAAGAGCTCCGAGAGCGGTGCCGTGGCAAAGACAGTCGCGCCGAGGGTCTTTTGTGTAAACAGATTGCTCTCGCTAGTCGTCACTGTCGCTAGCGGATTGAAAAGGAAATCATTGGCGAGCTCCGTATTCTGTGTCAGAGACGTGCCCTCGCCGAAAAAATGATAAGTACTGCCGAATACTGAGAAACCCACCGAGATAGGCCGGTCGTGAAAATACGGCTGCTGATAACTAAATTGGAGAGTCTGCTGGCGATTTCCCGCTCCGACGTTTAACGACAGGATCTCACCGCGGCCCGCGAGGTTATTTGTCGAGTATTCGAGGCCAAAGAATGTTCCGCCGATGCCTGATACACCGCCGTTGAACTGTATCTGCTGGCGGCCTTTCTCCTTTACCTTGACGATAAGATCGACGTCGCCCTTTTCCTCATCCGTGCGGATCTCAACGTCCTGGTCCTTGTCGAGCGGATCAAAGTACTGCGTCTGATTAAGACGTGCGACCGAGATATCGACATACTGCTGGTTGTAAATATCTCCCTCATTAAGGAGAAACTCACGCCTCATCACCTTGTCACGGGTGAAGGTATTTCCGGTAAACTCGAGCCGCCGCAGGCTAAACTGCTTTCCCTCGTCGATATTGATCGTGATGTCCACGATGCCCTCATTTGCGTTCGATGGATTGTCCTTGAATTCGGGATCGAATTCGGCGTTGTATTGGACAAAGCCCTGCGAGCCGTAGACCTTTTTCAGGTCCTCGTAGATCGCGTCCTGCAGCCGTTTGCCGTCGGCGATCTCCCCCTTCTTGAGTCCGACATAACCGAGGACTTGCTGCTCCGAGAAGATCGAGTTGCCCTCGACCTTGAGCTCACCGACGCGATAGACCTTACCCTCGGTGACGGGAACAATGATCTTGAGAGTGTCGTCCTTTGACCTGACAAGCGGAAGCGGCAATGCCTTAAGTATGGGAAAGCCAGTCATCTTGTAGCCAAGACCGACGACCTCAGGCTCACCGATCCGAGCTTGAAAATATCCTTTCGAGAACATGTAGGAGCGGACGTTCTTCTGCAGATCGTATTGCAGCTTTCTGAGGTCGAGGATGTCCATCCCCTTAACGCGTGAAACCAGGCCGGTCTCCTTTACAAGTACGAGAGCATTCCTGAGCTCGCCGTCCTTAAAATGCTGGTTTCCCTCAAAATCGATCTGAACGATCCGCGACCGATAGCCTTGCTCGACATTGAACGTGATGGCGACGGATGTCGCCGAGACCTGATCTTCAGCGACCTCGACCTTCGCATTCGGAAAGCCTTTTGACGCGAGCATTTCCCTCAGGATGCGGGTCGCGGCACGCGCCTTTACAGGGTCGTAGACAGCTTCTTTAGACACACCGACACGTTTTTCGCGAAATTCCTTGAGAATATCCGACTCGGTGAGGGCCTTTGCGCCTTTGAACTGCAGATCGCGAATGATCGGAAGCTCCTTAACCTCGAAAATAACGTTGACGCCGCCGCGGATGCCGTCCTCGGTCAGGACCCGCGTGGCCGTCTTGTCAAAAAAGTTTAACGCCAGCAGCTCTTTGAGGTCCCGCTCAAGCGCGGCCGGGTCATAGACATCGCCGGGACGCGTCTTGATGTAATACATCAGATCCTCATCACGCAAGCGGCGATTGCCCTGAATATCTACCGTCTCGACGACCTGCTGGACAGGCGCAACGGCCGGGACGGGCGCGTTGCCATCCATCGCGAATTGCGATGCTGCGGCCGGAAACGCGAGAACTATCGAGACCAATACCGCCAGCCCGAGTGCGCGAAGATTGTTCATAAAAACGGAACTTACCCTCAAGAGACGTCAACGAGCCACAGTTCAGCTCTTGAAATTGCCGCCCAATAGGGTGAACTAATAAGGATAGACCAATAAAAACGGCATTTCAATGCAAGGATCAGACTTGCCACGTTTGATGTAGGCGCCTCTCGACGAGGTTGCCCTTTGCCGCCATCTCGCAAAAGCATGCTTCGGAACGCGAAACTTGCGCGTCTTGCGCTATCTTAGGTCACAATGAAGGGAGTCTTTACGCTCGTTATTATCGCCGTGGCCGCGATATGGTCGCCCGCTGGCGTTGCTCAGGGAAGAATGTCGGGCCAGATCAAAATTGCTCACATAAAGAAGGAGATCGCTGTCTCGGCGTTTGACGACGCAGCGTGGAATAAAGCCAAGGATGTCGTGGTATCGACATACTGGTCCGGCGCAGCCGCGCCGGAAACCCGAAGATTCACGACCCGGCTCCTATGGTCTGATACGGCGCTTTATGTGAGATTTGTGGCTGTTCAGCACGAGCCGCTTATCGTAAGCGACAAACCCGATCTCGCAAAAAAGGTCCGAGGACTGTGGGACCGCGACGTTTGCGAGATCTTTATCGCACCGGACCGGAATACCCGAAACAAATATTACGAGTTTGAGATCGCTCCGACCGGGGAATGGATCGACCTTGGCATCGAGGTGACGTCTGAGAAACGGATCACGGATTGGGAATACGCCTCCGGAATGCAGGCGGCGGCAAAGGTGGAAAAGGATCGCGTGCTGATGACGACCAAGATCCCGTTCAAGTCGCTGGGTCGCGCTCCAAAGTCCGGCGACATATGGCTCGGCAATCTGTTTCGCTGCGTTGGCAAAGATCCGACCCGCGGTTATCTCGCCTGGCGGCCGACAAAAACAAAAGAGCCGGCTTTCCACGTGCCGACTGCTTTTGGTGAATTTGAGTTTTCGAAGTAACTAGATCATCGGCCGGCTGGTAAACACCCACCAAAGGATGAATCCACTCGCGATTATCGACCCGACGAGGATCGCGATCAGGATTCCGATAAGGGCGAAGATGAAGACGTAGTCGCTGGTCTTGCCTTTGCCATGGCCTGACGCCCGCTCGCGGATCAGCTCCATGTTCATCTTGTTTGCCTTCCAAACAAAATCGAACGCGTCACCGATCACCGGCACTGAGCCGACCAGATAATCCACCGCGATATTGAAAGCCATCCGCAGTAGGGTGATCTTTGGGACGCCATAACGCACACCGGCGAGCAATATATAAAACGAAGCGAAGGACGTTATCGTATCGCCGACATTCGGGATCAATCCGATGACCGCGTCGAGCCCAAAACGCCAGCCTGTACCCGGCACGCGAAATAGACCGTCGAGATAATACGCGAGGTTATCGAGCCCTCGCTCGACCTCTATCTGTTTGCGCTGTTGTAGGTCGGCCATGTTGAGCATTAAACAGGATAGACAGGATGCGCAGGATAAAACCGCATCTTGTCTATCTTGTCCATCCTGTTTGGTTTAGCGTCCAATGATCTTCACCGATAAGATCCGGTCGCCGCGTACGATCGAGTCAACGACCTTCATATCTTTTTCGTTCACGTGTCCGAAGACCGTGTAGCCGCCATCGAGATGCGGCTGGGGAGAATGCGTGACGAACCACTGCGAGCCGCCCGTGTCCTTGCCCGACAGCGCCATGCCAACCGCGCCGCGATCGTACGGCAGCATGTTGACCTCGCAGCGGATCGACCAGCCGGGGCCGCCGTTACCGTCGCCACGAGGATCGCCGTCCTGCATAACAAAGTTGGGGACGACACGATGTACCTCGAGGCCGTTGAAATAACCGCTGCGAGCCAGCTTGATGAAATTGTCGACCGTCAGAGGTGCTTCCTCAGGCGTGAATTCGATCGTAAATGAACCTTTGTCCGTATTTAGGATCGCCCGTATGGAGCCGTTCTTTCGAGACAGCGCACGCCGGTAGTCCGCATCTGTGTTGAGAATTTGACCTAGCTTCGTATTGAATGCCGGTGTATAAGGAAGAACCTGATCTTTGTGCTTCGCGCGAGCACTCTCGAGCGAGGTTGAGATTCCCGGAAAGTCTTTTTGCAGATCTTTGTCGTCAAGTAGCTCAAAAGCCTTTTTTCGCACTAAATAGTCGGGCGAATTCAGAGCTATCAGCAACGATCCCACGGCTTCCTTTTTGTCGAGCTTATACAGCGCATCGAGGATCGCGAGCTCGGCGTCGTTGTCATGCTTGTCAATGACGAATGCATGCGAAAATGCGGTTCTGAGGGCCGCAAGATTCTCGTTCGTTTTGGGTCGATCGGCGAGTACCCCCGCGGCAGTTGTCCGAATGATCACATCGTCATTCGTAAGCTGGCCGCGAAGCACCTCATCCAGATTGTCAGGCTTGAACGCAGCAAGCGCCTGAGTAAGATCGGGCATGGCCTTCGTCATCTGCGCACGATTAGCGGGCTTGACGCCCTTCGCCATGCCGTAGATGTATGTCGTTAGTTTCTCGATCGCATCGGCGCGGACGGTGTCATCCTTACTTGCCGCGACGACCGCAAGCCCTTGAGCGTAGGACGAGCTCACACGCCAGTCGACATAGCCGAGCATGTCAAAAGTGCGTGCCGCGACATATGCCTTTGGAGCGACCGTCGCAAGCGCGATCTCGGTCTCGGATGAGCGAAAGCTGTCGTTAAAGCGCAGCTCGTTCATGAAGGTCACGGCAGCCGAGTTCTCAGTATTTGGGAGCAGCCTACCGAGGACAGTAGCGATCTCGAGGAGCTCGCTCTTTTGCGATGGGTTTCGCGACCGCTTGTCGGCCGTCATTGCCGCGAGCAGCATGCGGCCATTTTCGATAAGCGGCGTCGCAGCCTTTGCATCTTTAAGCGACCCCAAAGCTCGTATCGCCGAGACCCGCACCCGGCTGTCGGCGTCGCTCGTGGCAGCTTTGATCAAAAGATCGAACGCGTCCATGTCCTCCGCGGCACCGAGCGCGCGGGCGGCATTCGCACGCGCGCCAGCGTCCAGGTCTGACGCGAGCAGCTTCCGCAACTGATCATTCGCATTCTTGACCCTCAGACGAGTCAGCGTATTGCCCGCATCTGCTCGCAAGCGAGCATCGGTCTCGACGAGAAATTTTGCGACGACCGCATCCGCGCCGTCCGGCTTTGCCCGCAACAGAGCGGTAAGACCCAAACGGACGACGGTCGAGTCGGACGGCGACGGTGAGATGGCCTGGCCTTTTAGGATATCGACGACCCTCTTGCCGAGCAGTTTGAACTTTTCTTCCTTCGGGTTGGCTGCCGCGATCTTCCCGCCGGCCTCAACAAGTCTGGCTAGGACCGCCATATTCCACGGGCCCTTTGTCTCCATATTTATTGCCGCGAGGATCGCATCGGCCCCTTTGATCGACTCGACCTCGCCGATCGCAAAGGCCGCCATCGCACGCACGCTGTTTGACGGGTCCTTTTCCAACAGCGCCGAAAGCGCCGGAATTGCACGTTCGTCGCCGATCCTGCCGGCTGCCAGAGCGGCTCGCTCGCGAATGGCGGCATTGGGCGACCTTATTAAATTTTCGAGAACGGTGTCGTACCGTCGAGCGTCCTCGGCCTTGAGGATCTGGATACCGGTCGGCAACGGGACCTGGGCGTCAGCATAAGCCACAAAAACCATGGCGACGGCGAGTGCAAGGATTGCGTTTTTCATACTTAACCGATGCCCTTACTTCGTGCGGGCTTCTGCAACGTCCGGTTCAACCTACCGCAACCGCCGGTGGTGCCTCGACGATGTCGTAGCTTGTCGTGATCGTCGCCGTCGGTCGCACCGTCGCGGCGACCGAGCAATATTTTGTATCGGACAAGTCGATCGCATCGGCAACGGCCTTCTCCGAAACGCCGCGTCCCTCGACGATATGGTGCAGGTGAAAGGTCAGGAATTTACGAGGATGCTCCTCTGCTCTTGTGCCTGTTACCTCGACTCTGTAATCCGTCACATCCTGACGTTTCTTCTTTAAGATCGAGACGACATCGGCCGCGGTGCAGCCAGCGACGGCGACGAGCAGCATTTCGACGGGATTAGGTGCGGCGTGCCTATCTCCTTTTACATCAATAACATGGGCATGACCGCTTGGCGGCGTGCCGATAAAGAATTCGTCGCCCGCGTAGACGACGCTGCCTTTGTATTCCTGTGCTGACATTTTTTTACGGTTTCGGAGTAACGCGATTTTAGCATAGCGTGTCTCCACCGGTGTCGAGTCGCGAACAACCCTTGGCACGCGAAATGCTTCCTAATCGAGCGTGGCCCCAGGTGTGCCCGACCGCCTACGCCTAACAGGATGGCAATCATGAAAAAGCTCAGCAATATATTTTCCATCGCCGCGATCTTGGCGGCAGTCTTGCTTGGATCGCTATTCTCAGCGGCAGCCCAGCAGCCGAATTCGCGTCAGGTGAGCGATGCGGTTCGGAGCCTCAATTCAAAGCTCGACGATCTGGAATACAACCTTCGCTATCAACTGCAGAGCAACTCTGCGCCGAACTCGCAGATCTCCGTCGTAGGCGATAACATCCGCGAGCTCCGCGATGCTGTCCTTGATTTTGAGAATAACCTCGACCGTCACCGCGAGAATCGCGACGACGCTCGCCGCGTTGCCGACTCTGCCCAGCGGTTGAATGATGTCGTCTCCGACATCGCCCCAAATCGAAAGATCGAGTCGGATATGAAGGGCGTTCGCGATCAGGTCGACCGCCTCGTCTCGGGCTACGGTGTTGTCGCCCGCTGGGACACCGCCGATAATAACTCGACGCCGGACGATCGGACGTTTAACCAACCAAAAGGAAGCAGCAACTCACCCGCCATGCCGCCCGCTCGAGACAGTTCAATCACGGTGGGCCTCTCAGGTACATACAGCCTGGATCGCACGCGCAGCGAGAACATCGACGACATCGTCACCGGCACAAAGCTCGGTAATGAGCAGCAGCAGGACCTTAGGGACAAGCTTGAGGCACCGGAACAGATCGCGATCGATCTTCGCGGAAATCAGGTGACACTCGCTACCTCAAACGCTGCACCCGTGACATTTACTGCCGACGGCCGCGACAAGGTCGAGAGCGGCGCTAATGGCAAGACGATCCGCCTGCGTGCAACGCTGGCCGGTGACAACCTTATCGTCTCGTCGATAGGCGGCGAAACGGATTACAACATTACATTCACGTCCTTGAGTAATGGCCGCGGGCTAAAGGTTTCGCGGCGTATCACCACCGACTACCTCAGCCAGACTGTCTTTGCGGAGAGTGTTTACAACAAAACTGACGGCGTTGCTCAGCTTGATATCGGCGGCGGCTCGCCGATCGTTAAGGACAATGGGAACGGCGGCACGAGCAACACCTCGCCGACAAACACCAATAATACGTCGGGATCTAACGGCGGTTATTCTGATAACGACCAGTCGGGCACTATCTCGAATGGCGGCAGCGGCACCAACGGCAACTATCCGAATACCAACCGCGGTAGTGGTCCTCAGCCTAGGATCTCGGCTACAAAGCCCGGTAATTACATCATTCCGAATGGCGTTACGCTTACCGGTCGCCTTGAGAACGAGATCAACACACAGGTCTCGCAGAACAATGACCGATTTAAGCTGACCGTCCAGTCGCCCGCGGATTATCGCGGCGCCGTTATTGAGGGATACGTTTCGGGCGTCGGACGCTCGGGCAAGGTATCGGGACAATCGAATCTAACGTTCAACTTTGAGAAGATCACGCTGCGGGACGGCACTACATATGACTTTGCCGGCCAGCTCAACGCGATCCACGACGCTTATGGCAAAGAGATCCGTGTCGATAACGAGGGCACGGCCCGAGGCGACAACCAAACCAAAGAAACCGCGAAGCGAGGGGCGTTGGGCGGCGGTCTCGGCGCCTTGATAGGTGCGATCGCCGGCGGCGGCAAGGGTGCAGCTATTGGTGCAATTATCGGCGGCGGCGCGGGTGCAAGCACGGTTCTCGTTACCGGAAAAGACGACGTCACGCTGCTCCCGGGTTCGACGATCACCGTCGTATCGTCATCACCTATCAACCAAACCTATCAACGCTAGTCGACACTGAACGGAAATTTGCGGACGGCACATTGATGCCGTCCTTTTTTGTTTTGATATTCTTGGCAAAGCATGAAAACGCTGCCCGAGGAGATCGAGCAATATCGCGACCGCAAATGGCGACGCGAGGATGCGCTTCGCGTTGACTCCGCAGAGGACGTCGAGGCGATGGTCGAGGATCTCGGATTCTGTCTCGGGCTCACGGATTCGCGAACCAACCTGCCTTCCGTCTACACCGCTGTCTGCG
>DASYKW010000135.1:0-5390 GCA_035995005.1 Pyrinomonadaceae bacterium | reverse complement strand
TTCTCGCGATAGCGATCATCTCGCTGGCCTTTGCAGCAAATGGCTTTGCCCAAGCGGTCTCGGGCGTGACCGGGATCATCGTTGACTCTGTTGGCTCGGTCGTACCGGGCGCGACAGTTGTACTGACCGATACCAAGACGTCAAGAGAATTGACGACTAAAACTAACGGCGACGGCGCCTATACCTTTCAGAACGTTGCGCCCGGCGATGGATATAAGATCTCCATTACGCAAACCGGGTTTCAAACGCTTACGATCTCAGACGTAACTCTTGGCGTTGGAAAGACCGAGACCTATAACGCGACCCTTCCGGCCGGCAACGTGTCCGCGACAGTCGACGTGACCGCTACCGGGAACGGCGATACGCTCAACACCACGGATGCCAGTCTGGGTAATGTGATCGACACTCGGCAGTTGCGAGAGCTGCCCATCCAGATCCGTAACTCGCCCGCAGCTCTCATCGGCCTGCAGCCCGGTGTTATCGGCAACAATGTCGGAACGGGATCCACGAATCGCGTGGGCTCAGTAACCGGGTCGAGGGCAGATCAGGGCAACATTACCGTCGATGGCATCGACGCGAATGACCAGGCGACGGGCCAGGCGTTCTCGACCGTCGGCAACGCGCCGATCGATGCTATCCAGGAGTTTCGTGCTGTCACGACCAACCCCAGTGCATCGGAAGGCCGAAGCGCGGGCGGCCAGATCCAGCTCGTAACAAAGGGCGGCAGCAACACCTTTCATGGCTCGCTTCGCGAGTACAATCGCATCGAGCGTTTCGCCGCCAACAGCTATTTTGCTAACGCTGCGGGCAGGTATACGGCGGCCGACGCGGCCTCGAATTCAACTATCGCCGCGGGCGATCTCAAGCAGCCCAGACCGCACTTGGTGCGAAACCAATTCGGCGGCAGCCTCGGCGGCCGCATCATCAAGGACAAATTGTTCTTTTTCTTTGACTATGAAGGTCGACGAGATGCACAGGGCGTCCCGTCCACACGTATAGTCCCTCTCGACCACTTTAGGGCGGGTGGCCTGGGATACATTAATAATAATGCGGGATGCGGTGCGACAAGTCGTCTGAATACGACGCCGGGCTGTATCACCGTCCTGACGCCGACGCAGGTTACGGCTATCGACCCGAAGCATGTCGGACCAAACGCCGCACTACTGGCCTTTATTAATGCACGTTACCCGAGGGCAAATGATTTCTCCCTTGGTGACGGTGTAAACACGGGTGGTTTCCGTTTCAATGCGGCCTCAAATCGCAAGGACAACACGTACACCACACGTTTTGACTGGAACCCGACCGATACTCAAAAAGTGTTTGTCCGGCTCAATATTGCAAAGCGGATACAGACGGATACTGTGAACTCTGTTGCGGAGCAGTTTCCGGGCGACCCAGAGACCGCTCAGATACAGGTCAACGACTACTCGATCGCGGGTGGTCACTCATGGGCGATCACGTCCCGCTTGTTCAACCAATTTACCATCGGCAACAGTCATTCGGGACTCAAATTTCCAACTCTGTTCAAGCCCCAGTCGCCGAATCAATACACATTCATGAACACGACGACCGGTGGTCAGATCTCTGCCCCGTACGCGGGCATCAGCGATCAGGACCGTATCGTCGATACCCCGACCATACGCGACGACGCCACGTATCTGTTCGGTAATCACAACCTCGTGTTCGGTGCTCAGATCAAGCCGATCCGTTCGAAATCGGGTCTCGTGAACGATTTCAACTCGGAGACGGTCGGACTCGGCGGAAACCGAACTGCCTTTACTACTGTCGTCAATCCCGGCGTCGGTGCGAATCCCGGCCAGGGGCTCGCCAACAGCACGACCGCAAAGGCGGCGTATGACAGGGCTTTTGCTTTCCTCCTGGGAAGGATCGGGTCGATCGCGACCAACTTTAACTACGATAAGGACGGCACTCCATTGCCTCTGGCGACGGGAAAAAAACGTGAGTACCTCTACAACGAGTACGAATTCTACGTCCAGGACAACTGGAAGTTCCGGAGCTCGCTAACCGTAAATTTCGGTCTGCGTTATCAGTATTACCAGCCGCCCTACGAAAAGAATGGATTCCAGGGCTGCAATGACACGGATTACGACACACTCGTAGCCAAACGCCTTGCCAATGGTCCGGCGGGCACGGCGGGCGACGCGGCCGAGCCGTTCCTCACGTACGATCTCTGCGGCAAGGGCAACAACGGACGTTCGTTGTATAAGCCGGACAGGAACAACTTTGCTCCACGTTTGGGCTTTGCTTACGCCCCGTCATTTAAGGACGGTTTACTCGGCACGCTTTTCGGCGATCGCAAGACGTCGATCCGCGGCGGCGCATCGGTTACCTACGATCGCGTCTCGGGGGCACTAACGTTCATCCAGGACCAGGTATCGTATCTATTCGATAACTCGGCAACCACCAACTTCGGTGGCAGCACGACCGCTGCTGACCTGATCAACGATCCCCGCTTTACGGCGATCGGCACGTTGCCGGCGAGCAATACGCCGCCGACCATCACGAGGCCGAACACACCATTCGTTGATGCTGGGTTTCCTTTTGGAAATGCAGAGGGTCAGACCAACTACACCATCGCGCAGAACTTCCAAACTCCGTACAACTATCAGTGGAGCTTCGGATTTCAGCGTGAACTGCCAAAGAACATGCTGCTCGACGTCTCGTATGTGGGACGCCTAGGCAAGAAGCTCTTTACGCAGTCGGATGCTGCTCAGATCATTGATTTCAAGGATCCGGCCTCAGGTCAGACGCTGCTCCAGGCTCTAAACGTCCTCCAGGGACAATTGGCAGCAGGTGCGCCGACGACGTCTCAGCCTTTCTTTGAGAATCAGGGGGCTTTGGCATTGGGAGCCCCGTGTACGGACCCTAATTTCGGGTTCGGTGCGCCATGCACCGATGTTCTGGTCGGCAACGTTGGTAGTCTGATCCTCGTCGGGGACGCTTCGGACACGACGCAATTTGCGAACGCTGTCGGGCTGCTACGTAACAACATTGGGCTGAGCGGTCAGTTCTCGACCAACGCGTACATCACTAATCAGGGACACTCGCGTTATAACGGTCTACTGATCAGCCTGCAGAAACGGTTTTCGCAGGGAAATCAGTTTGACGTCAACTACACTTACTCGAGGTCGAGGGATAACAACTCGAGTGTCGCTAACACCGTTTTTGGCGGACTGGTCTGCGACATTCGTGACCTGAATGTTTGCGAAGGGCCGTCGGACTTTGATGTCCACCACCTTCTCAACATCAACGGGATCCTCGAGCTGCCGTTTGGCAAGGGCAAGCGTTTTGGCGGCCACGCCAACGGATGGGTGAACCAGTTCATTGGCGGCTTCCAGCTGTCGGGCATCCTTACCGCAAGGTCTGGATTGCCGTTTAGCACGACCACCGGCTCATTCCCCGTCGGATTTGTCTTTGACAGTCCGGCGGTACTCACGGGAACGCTCCCGACGGGACAGATCCACGACACTACAAGCGGGGTCCAGTACTTTAATGACAGTGCTACGGCGCTAGGAGTGTTCCGAAACCCGCGTCATGGCGAGATCGGTCAGCGTAACAACCTGCGTGGTCCGAGCTTCTGGACGGTCGATATGGGCCTGGCGAAAAACTTTGCTCTGCCTTGGGAAGGGCAACGCCTGCAGTTGCGGGTAGATGCATTCAATGCGTTCAACCATAATGTGTTTGGCTTGCCTAACGCTAACTTTAACTCGACCACTACACCGTTCGGTATTATCACCACTTCAGCCTCGGCTCCTCGTGAGCTGCAGTTCGCTATTCGTTGGGATTTTTAAATACTGACGTTCTGGCCGCAAGGCGATCTGATGGAGAGAGTTCGGAAGGACTCTCTCCTTTTTATTTGCCGGAGAACTTATGGACAATATCATGCGCACGCATGGGCGCTCATGCTGGCGTCGTGTCCGACAGCTATTGGGATTGCATTCCAACTTTAGTAAGGCAAAATAGAAAGGTATGAAAAAGCTATTACTACTAACCGCAATTCTTCTATGCGCTATCTCCGCTGCGACGGGGCAGGACATGAAGGGCATGGATATGGGCGACAAGTCGCCGACCGACGCTGACAAGACGGCTGCGATCCCTTCGAAGGGTTATCTGAAGCGCGGAGCGCCGCTCGGAGCTTCGAAAAAGGTCTCGCTCAACAAGGTGCTCGCCGCGCCGGCAAAATTCGCTGATAAGACCGTTCGCATCGAGGGCGTTGTTGTTCGCTCATGCAAGATGGAGGGCTGTTGGGCGGAGGTCGCCGAAAAGACAGGCGCTAGGAGCGTTCGCGTCAAGATGAAGGACCACTCGTTCTTTATCCCGCTGCAATCCGCTGGCGCGAATGCGCGTGCCGAGGGCGTCTTCGTCGTCAAAACGCTCAGCAAAGAACAGGTCGAGCACATGATGCACGAGGATGGCGCCAAATTCGACAACCGCAACGCCGACGGTACGGTCACCGAGGTCTCGTTCGAAGCCACGGGCATCGAGCTTAGACGAACAAAATAGGATTGAGTGTTTTGCCGACGTATTGCGAGTTGTGTGAGACCGAGTAAAAGGAAACTCTGATGAGATCTTTTGGACTTGCGGCGGTGCTCCTATTACTGCCGATTATGGTCGTCGCACAGGGAAGTCCGTCAGCCGATGGGACTGCATGGGTGAGGTTCGATAGCCCGTCGAGGGATCTGTCTGTTTCATTGCCGGCCACAGGTTATCTTGTCGACAATCAAAAGGATCATTTTGGCCTTTATTACGCTAAAAACGATCTCTTAGTATCGGTAGCAATGAAAAAAACAAAGGAGGCAAAAAATAATTTTTTAGCCGACCTCAAACTTCGAGCCGGGGAGAAAAAAGGGAAGGAAGAGCTCTTTGAAATAGGGGATTTCTACGGGCGTCGGTACGTGGATGACGATAAGGCTGAGGATCTGCAGTCTACCCGGCTCGAGCTTGCATCCTCCGACGGACGTTACACGCTTTTTGTCCGTTCGAAGACCTTGTCCGCGTCGCAATATACCACTTTTTTACGTCTCATCCGGTTGAATGGCAAGCCATTGTTCGAGACGACGACCAGCCTGCCCCTCGAAAAACAGACCTTTTCGATCGACTCGTTGCAAACGAATAAGGTGGTTGCTGACGCCCTAGGTAAACCGGATTCTAATCAAGAAAAGCTGGGGCCGACTGGGACGGTTCCCACAGAGAAAGACAATACAGTCTACTCGAAAGCCATGATACTCCTTCAAAGACCTTATCCCTCATATACTGACCGAGCCCGCACCCAAAAAATCAGCGGCATAGTGATATTAAGCGTGATATTCAAAGCTGACGGTACGATCGGGCCGATAACATTGGTAAAATCATTAGATAAGGGACTGGAC
>DASYKW010000134.1:0-5928 GCA_035995005.1 Pyrinomonadaceae bacterium | reverse complement strand
CTCAAATATCGTCACATCATCGCCCCGCTCAGCGAGGCGCAACGCGAGCGTCATGCCGAGGAAACCGGAACCGACGATAGCGATCTTTTCTTTCACAGAGGTTTAGCCACAGAGCACACAGAGAGCACAGAGAAATAAAACTAGGATCAGGTACAGGCGACTTCCATTGCCTGCTCCGTGTCCTCTGTGATCTCAGTGGCGAATTCCTTTTCTTTAACTACTCGGTCGTTGATCTCGTACGCCGATCCGCATTCGCACAAGTGCGTTCCGGAGTCGCCGTCAGCAAACTTGTGGAATAACAGTCCGCATTTACACACCGCTCCGATCGAGCGTGCGGGCGAGCCGAGCACTAGGTGAAAATCGGGAACGCTCTTGGTCACGACCGAGCCCATTCCCACCATTGCCCAGCGGCCGATCTCGAGATCGTTGCCGATGATGCAGCCGGCCCCGATCGTGGCACCTTCCCGGACAAGCGTCGGCAGCGTATGTTCGTCGGGCTCTGACGGGCGCAAGCTTTTAAGATCCGGGAACGTCGCACGCGGGAACCGGTCATTTGTAAAAGTGGTCGATGCCGAGATCATCACGCCGTCCTCGATCGTCACGGCCGCGCAAATATAGACCATCGCGTTGATCTTGACGCGGTTGCCGATCTTCACGTCGTAAGCGATATAGCTCTTCTCGCCGACGATACATTCCTCGCCGAGGCTTGCTCCGTGACGGATGTGAACGTTGTCCCAGATGCTCGTGCCTTCGCCAAAGCTGACGCCGTCCTCGATGATCGCTGTTGGATGAATTTTGATCATAGATATTCTGCCTTCCCCAGAAAACGCGAAAGACGCTGAAAGAAAGAACTAAAGCAGTCCCTTTTTCAGCGTCTTTCTCAACGAAAAACGAGTTATTTACTTAGCCGCGAGGGCCTTTTCGATCACCGGCTGCCAGAGGTTCTGACGCATCGACTTGTAAGCGGCGTCGATCACCTGGACGGAGGCAAGTGCGTCGGAGGGTTTGATGTAAAGCTCCTCTTTGCCGCGGAGTGCGTTGGCAAAATTCTCGATCTTGCCTTTGAACGACGCGACCTTGTCGTAGCCCGGCCCAAAAACGGTCCAATCGGGCGATGAATTGAGTTTGTACTTCGACTCCCGCCAGCCGATGTGCAGCGTGCCGTTCGAACCGTAAATGCTGATGAAGTTGGGCATTTCCTTGTTGATGCCCCACGTCAGATCGACGCTCGCAGTCACATCGCCTTTGGTCTTAGCGAACATCTTCACATTCTCGTCGACCGAGAGACCCTGCGTCCCGCCCGCATCGACGACCAGCACCGACTCGATGCCGCCGAGGAAATATCGAATGATATCGACCGAGTGCGTGCCGTTATCGATCAGCACGCCGCCGCCCGAGACGGCCTCGTCCGAGTTCCAACGCTTCGACATGTCGACCTTGGCGGTGAAGGCGTTCTCGAATTGCAGGACATCGCCGAGGACGCCCGATGCGAGAATTCCCTTGGCCTTAATGACGTCGTCGCAATATCGAAACTTCGACGCCATAGTGAAGAGAACGCCTGCCTTTTCGGCCGCAGCGATCATCTTCTCGGCATCGGCGACATTCGTCGTCAACGGCTTTTCGCAAAGCACCGGTGTGCCTCGCTCCATAAAGAAGCAGGCGATCTCGGGATGTGTCGCCGGCGGGGTCGCAACGATTATCGCATCTAGCTCGAGGTTCGCAAGCTCCTTGTAATCGCCATAGGCCTTGCCGCCCACGATCTCAGCCAAGGCGGCCGCGGCGTCGGGCCGCACATCGGCGACCGCTTGCAGCGAGCAGCACTTGCTCTCGTTAAAAGCCTGGGCGTACGCCTGGGCGATCCCGCCCGCTCCAACTAATCCAAAACGTAATTTGTTCATATGAATATAGAAACAGGATGGACAGGATGAGCAGGACAAATAACTATCCTTGATGTCCTGTTCATCCTGTCAATTCTTACTTTCTCAATTTAGAGGCTGCGATGCGGACGTTATCCGCGATGTATCGCACGTGCTCGTCGGTGTATTTCTCGTTCCACGGCAGGACCAGCACGTCGTGCAGGGCCTTGGCCGTGAGCGGATAGTTCTCCATCGCGTAATCGACCGCGCCCTCGCGGGCGAGGTTGAACGGGAACTGCGAATCGCCGAGCGTCTTCTTTTCCTGAAAGACCTGGCACATGAATGCCGGTTTCACTATGTAACGCGGTGCGGAGAAGATGTTCTTCTCCTTGAGCAGATTAGCGAGTGCGGGCGAGCCGCCCTCGATCTTGCTGTCGTCGACGGTCAGGCAGTACTTCCAGTAAACGTGCGTGTTGCCCTCAGCGATCTGCGGCAGCTCGATACCGTCGATGCCTTGAAGCAGCTCAGTCAACATCGCCGCTGTTCGCTGACGATTAGCAACACACTCTTCCAGCTTCTCGAGCTGGCCGAGAGCCGCGGCTGCCTGGAGCTCGCTGATGCGATAGTTGAGGGCCATAAAGTAATGGTCCGCGTTCGCATCGCCGTAACCCCACGCCTTGTTGATGTAGAGGAACATGTGACGGGCGATCTTCTCGTCATTTGTGACGACCATCCCGCCTTCGCCGGTGGTCATGTGTTTGCCCTGCTGGAGCGAGAAGCAGCCGATGTCGCCGACCGTGCCCGCAAAATTGTCGCCGGCCTTCGCCAGGAACGTCTGTGCCGAGTCCTCGATTACCGGAAGACCATGCTCCTTCGCAAGCTCCATGATCGGAGCCATTTCGCACGGGTTGCCGAAGAGGTGCGTGACGATGATCGCCTTTGTCCGCTCACTGATCTTGGCCTTGATGGTCTCGGCCGTGACGTTGAGCGTCTTGGGATCGACCTCAGCAAATACCGGCACGACTCCGCGATACATCAACGGCGTGAGAGCACCCATGTCGGTGATCGAGGTCGTGATTATCTCGTCGCCGGGATTGGGATTTACGGTCGCGACCGCGATGTGGATCGCCGCCGAGCCCGATGTACACGCATACGCGTACTTGGCGCCAAACTTCTCGGCAAACTTCTCTTCGAGCATCTTGCCGAACTTGCCTTTGGTCGTCGTCAGCGTTCCGCTGCGGAGTGCTTCCGTAACGTACGCGATCTCTGTTTCGTCAAACGTCCGCCCGGACGCATCCTGATCGGACGGCAGCATCAGCAGCCGTTCCGCCTGTGCAGTTGGTGTCATAACAATAGTTTTCTAGTCCGTTAGATTCTAAGAAACGTTTAGCTTCTCTGTGGGCAAAGAAGTTTTAATTGGTTCTGATTTCCGAAAGAGTCGGATCTTTGCGAGCCGAGTAAGCAGCTTGAGATGCCCGCCGATGGTCTTGGCAGTCTTCATTTTGGATATTCCGAAGAGACGGACCTCCAAAACAGCAGGGAATTCGACGATCTTGCCGCCCTCAAGATCGAGCCGTCCAAGCATCTCCGCGATGCCGAGAAAGCCCGATTCCATCAGGTCCATATCGGCAAACGCGCTTCTCCGATAGACGCGGAAGCAGCTTGTATAAGTATCGAGCTTTGATCGGAGAACGCGACGATATAAAAACGAAGCACCTCGTGACAAGAACAAACGCCAGCCGGGCACGTTCCTGACGCCGCCATCCTTGTGATACGGCGACGCGGTGACGAGATCGACACCCTCGGCGAGCAGCGGCAGCATCCGCAGCAACTCGTGCGGGTCGTATGTGCAGTCACAATCCATCGAGCAAACGATATCGGTCTTGGCGGCATTGATGCCGGTCATGACTCCGGCGGCAACGCCTTTGTTGACCTCATGCCCAATGATCCGGACGTTTTTAAGTTTGCCGAATAGGTCGTTGAGCAGGGCAAAAGTGCCATCTTTGCTCTTATCGTCGACAAAAACGAAGTTCGCCTGATAACCGCCGCCCGCAAGCTCGGACTCGACCGAACGAAGCGTGTTGGCGAGATACGGCAGTGCTTCCTGCTCGTTGTAGCACGGGATCACGACGGTTACGGGTGTCTGATCTTTTGACTTGACCTTAGCCTTTACGGGCTTTACGGTGTCGACAGCTCGAGCATTGACCTCGCGCTGCTCCTTGAGCCCGAGATGGTCCGCTATACCGACGCAGTCGTAGAGAGCGAGATTCTCATTGAGTATCCACTCCATCTTGTCGAGTTTGCGATAGTGGCGCACACGGTTGATCTTTGACGCGGCCGAGATGCGAGGCTGCTCGGGATCGAGCTCCCAGACGTGAAAGTAGAACGGGAAAGGCTGCTCCTCACGCTCGCTCCAGCCGCGAACGGCACTGCGCATCAGCGTGTATGGAAACTGTCGAATGTAGTTGCCGCCTGAGATCGGCAGCAGACCCAGACCAAGGTCGAGCGTCGCATAAGGGAATTCCCAGATCGCCCGTCCGCCGGTGTGAAACTGATGTGCGACTCGCCGCTGCTTATCCGTTCGGCGGTCCGGCATGAAGGACGCATCGTACGCAAAGCCTTCCTCGGCCAACACGTCCAGCACCCAGTCGTCCTTGCCGAATTGCAGTTTCTCCGCCGCTCGATAGCCAATGACCTTCTGCCCGCAGGCAGACTCGATAGCGCGGCTGGTGCGGCGAAGATCCTCTCGAAACTCTTCGTTCGTTAAGTTTTTTAGACTGCGGTGATAGAAACCGCGGCTCGCTACCTCGTGGCCGCGGCCGGCGATCTCGCGGATCAGACCGGGATTTTGCTCGGCGATCCAGCCGAGGACAAAGAATGTGGCTTTTGTATCGTAGCGGTCGAGCAGGTCGAGCGTCTTGCGCGTATTTTGCTCGTAGCGAGGCTCAAAATTGCTCCAATTCCGCTGCTGTATCAGATTCTCAAACGCGCCGACATGGAAATAGTCCTCCACCAGAACGGTGAGCAGGTGTCTGCCCGATTGGACTTTGGCACTCATTGTCGGAGTTAGAATAGAAGGCCCTGCGTGATCCGTCCTGTCGTCTTGTTAGCGAGCTTTTCCTCGATGACCTTGACGATCCTCGATGCCGCACGGCCGTCGCCGAATGGATTTGCGACCTCTTTTACGGAGCGGATCCAAGTGTCGACTGCGTAATTCTCCTCGAGCAGCTGCTTTAGGGCGCCGGGACTTGTGCCTACGAGCTTTGAAACGCCCGCGCGTATCGCTTCAGGCCGCTCGGTGTTCTCGCGGATGACCAATAATGGCTTGCCGAGTGACGGAGCTTCCTCCTGCACGCCGCCCGAATCCGACACGATGAGCCACGTCGACTTCATAATGGCCAGAAAGTCCGAATAGTCGAGCGGGTCCAGAAGGTGAATGTTCGGCGACTTGCCGAGCAGCTCCTTGGCAAGACTTTTAACGTTGGGGTTTGGATGGACCGGGAAGAAAAGGCACACATCGCGGCGTTTTTCGACAAAGTCCCGCAACACCTTCAAATTTCCCGTCATCGCCGTGCCAAAGCTCTCGCGTCGATGCGTCGTGAGCAGCAAACGCTTCTTGCCGTTGGTGCTGTCGATAAGGTCGGCGATCGCCGTTGAAGGCTTGAGCTTTTTGAGCATCGCGTGAAGCGAATCGACGACCGGATTGCCCGTGACAAATATCTTTTCGGTCGGGATCTCCTCGGCGAGAAGGTTGCGGCGATTCTTTTCTGTCGCGGCAAAGTGGAATGACGCGATCTGGGAGATGAGCTTGCGATTCATCTCCTCGGGAAACGGCGACATTATGTTGCCCGAGCGAAGACCCGCCTCGACATGGCCGACGGGGATCTTGCGATTGAACGCCGCCATCGCACCCGCCAGGGCCGTTGTCGTATCTCCTTGTACGAGAACGAGATCGGGCTCCTCCTGGATCAGAAGTTTGTCGAGCTTTGCAGTGACCCGCGAACAAACGTCATAGGGCGACTGGTTGCGCTTCATCACCCCGAGGTCAAAATCGACGTCGATTTCGAGCGAC
>DASYKW010000133.1:0-30372 GCA_035995005.1 Pyrinomonadaceae bacterium | reverse complement strand
CGGCTACGCAACAGATGGCCCCGAGGCCAAGTTTCATCCCTGGACCTTTGAGCGACGAGATGTCCGAGCGAACGACATCTTGATAGAGATAGAGTACGCGGGCATCTGCCATTCGGATATTCACTCGGCGAAGAACGAATGGGAAGGTGTCGGTATGCCAACGACCTACCCGCTCGTACCCGGCCACGAGATCGTCGGACGTGTTACACAGGTTGGTGACGGCGTGACCAAATTTAAAGTGGGCGACACTGCCGGCATTGGATGTTTCGTCGATTCCTGCCGCGAGTGCAAACCCTGCAAGGAGGGCTTTCAGCAGTTCTGCCAAAAGATGGCTGCTTACACGTACTCGGGTACATACATGGACCGCGTAACGCCGACGTATGGCGGCTATTCGGATAAATATGTGATCGACGAGAACTACGCACTTAAGGTCAACGAGTCCGTCGGCGATCTTGCCGGCGTCGCTCCGCTGATGTGCGCCGGTATCACGACGTACTCGCCGCTTCGCCGCTTTGGGGCAGGGCCGGGAAAGAAGGTCGGCATTGTGGGCCTTGGCGGGCTCGGACACATGGGCGTTAAACTCGCCGCGGCGATGGGTGCCGAGGTCACCGTATTCAGCACCTCGCCGTCCAAAGAGAAGGACGCAACGGGTCTCGGCGCGCATCACTTCGTGGTGACGAAGGATCCTGCGAATCTTGAGCCGCTCGCCGGCACATTCGACGTCATTCTGGATACCGTCTCGGCTGATCACGACATCAATCCATACATCGCGATGCTCGGCGTTCGAGGGACGCTCGTAGTGATCGGCGTGCCGCCGAGTCCGAATCAAGTGCATTCATTCGGGCTGATATTCGGCAACAAATCGATCGCCGGCTCGCTCATTGGCGGCGTCCCGGAGACGCAGGAGATGCTCGATTTCTGCGCCGAGCATAACGTCAAGTCGGAGGTTGAGATCATCAAGCCCGATTACATCGAGACCGCATACGACCGCACGGTCAACGCCGACGTTAGATATAGGTTCGTCATCGATATGAAAAATGCCTAGATACGTCGCTCTGCTGCGCGGCATCAATGTCGGGGGCGGCAACATGATGAAGATGGACGATCTCAAAGCCGTGTTCGCGGGACTCGGCTTTGGGAAAGTCGTCAGTTACATTAACAGCGGCAATCTGGCGTTCGATACCAAGAAAACCCCCGAGACGAAGCTTGTCGCCCAGATCGAAGATGCGGTCGAGGCCAAGTTTGGAAAGCGAGTAGATGTGATGGTCCGCGAGCAAAGAAACATCGAGCGGATCCTCAAAAACAATCCGTTCGATGGCCAGTACGAGAGTCATAAGCACATGCACGTGCTCTTTTTGCAAGAACCGATGCCGGAGGAGAAAGAGAAGCTGCTTCAGGAGTCCGCCTTTCCCGGCGAAAAGTACCAGGTCCACGGCCTCGAGATCTATTCCCTCCTTCCGAATGGCGTCGCGGAGAGCCTACTGGCAAAAGGCTTTTTTGAAAAGAAGCCGAAGGTGTCCTACACGGGCAGGAACTGGCGCACGGTGGAGAAGTTGGCGGCACTATGATCGGAGCGACGCTGAAAATAGGTCTTGGTGTTCTAAGCGTTATGGCTTGCTTTGCCGTCGCGGTTGTTGCCCAGCGTGAGAAATCCGTTTTGCTTCCGGCCGATCAGACTCGGCACTGGCATCCCTGGGGACTCGACGTTACTCCGCCAACTTGGCAGCCGACGGCGACAGAAATCGTCGAGATGGAGGCGAATTTCGACAAGCTGAAGGTTTTGAGGCCTGAACGCATCTGCTGCCGACGTCTCAAAAGCTTCGTTCTTGAGCCCGAAGCGTACTACATGCAGTACGCTGCCGTTTCATATGAAGGCCGCTTTTATTTCTACATAAATGCCTTCAAGAATCGGCCAGGCCCCGCCGGCTGGGAGAAGGTTTGGCGTGAGGAGCTCATATGGCCACCAAAAGGTGGAGGCACTAACTATTGGCAGGCGTTGTACGAGCCGGCGACGAAGACCTTCTCGAGGCTTACCTACAATTCTGACGAGTGAAAATGATCCGACGACCCTTCAACTTCAAACAATGGATCGATGAGCACCGGCATTTGCTCAAGCCGCCGGTGGGGAACCAGTGCGTTTACGATGACGATGACTTTATCGTGATGGTCGTCGGCGGGCCTAATTCGCGAAAGGACTATCACTGGGACGAGGGCGAGGAGCTTTTTTATCAGCTCGAGGGCGACATCAAGGTGCAGGTCCAGGAGGACGGCAAGGCGGTTGAGGTGCCGATCCGCGAGGGCGAGATGTTTCTCCTGCCGCCGCGCGTGCCGCACAATCCGGTCCGTGGAGCAAATACCGTCGGGCTTGTCATAGAGCGCAAGCGTCGCGACGGTGAGAAGGACGGCCTTCTCTGGTTCTGCGAGAGCTGTAACGCCACGCTCTACGAGGAATACTTTGAGCTCGAGGACATCACTACGCAGTTTCAGGGTGTCTTCAAGAAATTTTACGAATCTGAAGATTTACGTACGTGTAAAAATTGTGGCGCCGTGATGAAACCACCGCCGGTGATCGCCTAAAGAGGAGAGGTATGAAGAGAACGGGATTAACGTTGTTCGCTGCCCTTGTTCTGGCAACGGTATTTGCTTTAGGAGCTTCCCGCATGCACGCACAGACGGTTTTTGTCGCCTGCACGTGGGATACATCGTCGATCTTTAAGGACAAGGCCGGCAAGGAAAAATTTGAACGCCGGTTTTACGTCTCGCCGATCGTCACTGTGACGGCCGATGATTTTCTTAAGATCGACAGCAGCGGCGATCGCATCGATGGGTTATGCGGCGACTACCTCGACAAAACGGTAGTAAAAGCCGCGACCGAACGCGGTGAAAGGCTAGATCCGGGCGGCTCGCTTCGGGTACGCCGCAGTATAGAACTTTCCGGCGAAGATATCGGCAGCGCACATCCATACAATTTCGCGACGCGTGAATCGATCCAGAAACTCATCGATGCGGACGTAAAGGAAATGGTCGATGCAAACCGGTTCGTTATGAACTTTGGCTGGGACCCGACGGGTAAGAAAGAGGCAGACGATTACGCGAACGAAAAAAAGCGTTCGCTGCCAACGTCGCCCCCAAAGCCCACCAAACCCTAGATGCTAAAGATCGACGTCCACACCCACATTCTGCCCAAGGAGATACCGCGATGGGCTGATAAATTCGGCTACGGCGGATTTATCTCTCTCGATCATCATTCCGTCGACTGCGCCCGAATGGTGCGAGACGACGGAACGCAGTTTCGTGATGTCGGCGAAAACTGCTGGGACCCCAAGCGTCGCATCGAGGAGATGGACGCGACGGGCGTGAGCGTCCAGGTGCTCTCGACAGTGCCTGTGATGTTCAATTACTGGGCACAGCCGGAGCACGGTGCCGAGATCGCTCGCTTTCTTAATGACGATATAGCCGCTGCCGTCAATGAATTTCCGCTGCGTTTTGTTGGCCTCGGCACCGTACCTTTGCAGGACACGCATCTTGCGATACGTGAACTCGAGCGTTGCAAGACGATCGGCCTCATCGGCGTCGAGATCGGCACAAACGTCAATCAGCTCAATCTCAGCGAGCCGCAGTTCTTTGAATTTTTTGCGGCATGTGAGCAGCTGGGAATGGCGGTCTTCGTGCATCCGTGGGACATGATGGGCGAGAAAGATATGCAGAAATACTGGCTGCCCTGGCTTGTGGGCATGCCGGCTGAGATCTCACGGGCGATATCTTCGCTGATCTTTAGCGGTGTCCTGGAGCGGTTGCCCGATCTGCGGATCCTTTTTGCGCACGGCGGGGGATCGTTTCCAGCGACACTCGGACGGATCGTCCATGGATTTGACGTGCGGCCCGACCTCTGTGCTGTCGATAATCGGCACAACCCGCGACGATATCTCGATCGAATATATTTCGATTCCTTGGTCCACGACCCGTCGGTGCTCAACTATCTTATCGAGCTTGTCGGCCCAGACAAGATCGCTCTGGGCAGCGATTATCCGTTCCCATTGGGTGAGGAAGTCCCTGGAAGGCTCATTGACGAGACCGGTTACGGTGATGACATCAAGTCGATATTGCTACACAGCGCAGCCTTGAGATGGCTTAATCTAGAGGAATCACGACTTATCTGACTTGACTAGCTAGTCTGACTAGATAAGAATGAAATCATGAGAGTCAGCGTTTATGAGGCTAAGTCTAAGCTGTCACAGATGATCAATAAGGCCCTGGAGGGTGAGGAGGTCATCATTACTCGAAACGGTAAGGATGTCGTTAAGCTCGCACCGGTCGAAAAAAAGAAGCGAGGTTGGATCGGGATGTACGAGGGGCAGATCAAGATCCATGAGAATTTTGACGATGCGCTTCCCGAATTTGAGGATCACGCGTGAGCATTCTTCTTGATACAAATGTATTCCTCTGGGGCGTGGGGATCGGCGGACGGCTTTCAGAAAGTGCCACCGAGATCCTGGACGACCCGGACACGCCAATATTCTTTTCAGCGGCGTGTGCGTGGGAGATTGCGATCAAATGGTCGCAAGGCCGACTCGATCTGCCGGAACATCCCGCCGAAGTCGTCAGAAATGCGGTCACAACGGGTGGTCTGACTCAACTTGCGATCACCATGCGAGACGCGGCGGCGGTCGCTAAGCTACCCTTTCATCATAAGGATCCATTCGACCGTCTCTTAGTAGCGCAGGCACGGAATAACGGGCTTCGGTTAATGACCGCCGATCCGGTCCTTGAGAAGTATGATGTTGACGTGATTGCGTTATGGCTTGACGAAGATGATGAGTGAACAGCAAATTTCCGGTATAACCCCGGAAGCGATGGATGCTGCCGATCCGCTTGGCGGGTTTCGGGAGCGATTTCATTTCCCGGAGGCAAAAGACCCCGTCGGGCCCATCTATTTTACGGGGAATTCACTTGGGTTAATGCCCAAGAAGGCGCGGGAATATGTCGACGAGGAGCTTGAGGACTGGGCCCGGCTCGCGGTCGATGCTCATATAAGCGCACGGCATCCGTGGCTGCCTTATCACGAATTCCTCACCGATCAGATGGCTGGCGTAGTCGGCGCACTGCCGATCGAGACGGTGGTGATGAACTCCCTGACCGTAAACCTGCACCTGCTGCTCGTGTCGTTCTACGCGCCGACCCGCGCTCGTTACAAGATCATCATCGAGAAAGGCGCGTTCCCGTCGGACCAGTACGCTGTAGCGTCGCAGATCGGCTTTCACGGCCGCGATCCGGAAGACGCTTTGATCGAATTGATGCCCCGAGAAGGGGAATCAACGCTTCGGACCGAAGACGTTATCGCGACGATCGATCGCGAGGCCCACTCGGTTGCACTTGTTCTACTGGGCGGTGTCAACTACTACACTGGTCAGGCCTTCGAGATGAAGGCGATAACGGAGGCCGGCCATCGGGCGGGCGCGGTCGTTGGATTTGATCTCGCTCATGCAGCGGGGAACCTAAAGCTGGATCTGCACGATTGGGACGTGGATTTCGCGTGTTGGTGTTCCTATAAATACCTAAATGGCGGACCTGGAGCGGTCGCTGGGGCGTTCGTTCACGAGCGGCACGCGCGCGACTTTGACCTGCCGCGCTTTGCGGGCTGGTGGGGTCATGAAAAGGACACGCGGTTCCTGATGGGGCCTGAATTCAAGCCGCTCGCGGGCGCCGAGGGATGGCAGATCTCAAACCCGCCGATCCTGCAAATGGCTGCACTGAGGGCGTCGCTTGAGATATTCGACGAGGCCGGCATGGACGCGCTCAGAGCCAAGTCGGTAAAGCTCACGGGCTATCTCGAGTCGTTGATCAATGGCATCGGCGACGAGCGGTTCTCGATCGTGACGCCCTCGGATCCTGAGCAACGTGGCTGTCAGCTGTCGATCCGGGTGAAGGGCGGAGAGAAAATGCTTCACGACAAACTGCTCGAGCGAGGCGTGTATGCCGACTGGCGAGAGCCTGATGTCATACGCGTTGCTCCAACCCCTCTCTATAACTCATTCTCCGACGTATATCGCTTTTCCGAGATCTTAAAGGAATGCCTCGCGTAGCCATCATTGGCGCCGGGCTTGCCGGCTCGCTGCTCGCGATCTATCTCGCAAAGCGCGAGATGGAGGTAGATGTTTACGAGGCGCGGGGCGACATGCGTCTCGAGGACATGGTCGCCGGGCGATCGATCAACTTGGCGCTATCGGATCGCGGCATCGCGGCTCTTCGCGAGATCGGAATGGATGAGTACATGCTTGCAGAGGCCGTGCCGATGTATGGGCGCATGATCCACAGCTCGACCGGCGAGACAAAGCTGCTGCCCTACTCGGGCCGTTCCGGCGAATACATCAACTCCATCTCACGCGGGGGCCTCAACATCGCTCTAATCAACGAGGCCGAGAGGTGCGCAGGCGCGAAATTTCACTTTCAAAAGCGGTGCGTGGGATTTAACTGCGACACCGGCGAAGCAAGGTTTGCCGACGTATTGATCGCGGCGGCGGACACGGTGATCGCGGCCGATGGTGCAGGCTCTACTATTCGGCAGGCTATGGAGAAGCAGGTCGAGGGTTTTGCTTCATCAACTGTTTTTCTCGAGCACGGATATAAGGAGTTGCACATCCCACCTGCTGCAGACGGCGGCTTTGCTCTCGAGAAGAATGCACTGCACATCTGGCCACGACATCAATTCATGATGATCGCGTTGCCGAATTTTGACGGCAGCTTTACCTGCACGCTTTTCCTAGCGCGCAAGTCGGCAGCGGCTGCTTTCGATAAGCTGGACGACGAGGCATCCGTAACGGAATTTTTCGAACGTGAGTTTCCCGATGTGATCCCCCTTATGCCGACGCTCGTCGAGGACTTCTTTGCGAATCCGACCGGCGAACTTGGGACCGTAAAATGTTGGCCATGGAACGTTGGCGGCAAGGGCCTTTTGCTAGGCGATGCGGCGCATGCGATGGTGCCCTTTTATGGGCAGGGAATGAACTGTGGGTTCGAGGACGTCCGCATGCTGGCGTCGCTCGTCAATGAGCACGGAGCCGATTGGCAAAGGGTTTATAACGAGTACTGCAGCCTGAGAAAGTCGAATACCGATGCCATCCAGGACATGGCCGTCGAAAACTTTTACGAGATGCGAGATCGTGTCGCGGATCCTGTATTCCAGCGAAAGCGCGCGCTGGAGACGCGTCTCGAGCAGACGTATGCGGACTATTTCTCAAAGTACTCAATGGTCACGTTTCGCGAGGACATGCCCTATTCTATCGCCAAAGAAAAGGGAAACGCACAGGACCGGCTATTGATGGAGTTATGCCGGGCGGTTAGCGACGCCAGTCAACTGGACTCCGAAGCCGTGATGGCGAGAGTCCGAGGATTATGATCGTTGATATTTCAAAGCTCGGCGACCCGATCGACATCTCCATCCCCCTGCGTTTCGATGGACCGCAGCCGAACGCTTACGGCGTCGAGCGGGCGACGTCATCGCCATGCGAATACGGCGATCTCGTCGGCGACACTCGCCGCGGGGGAAGTTGCAACTTCGAGAGGGTCACGCTCATTCCGCATTGTAATGGCACGCATACCGAGTGCGTCGGGCACGTCACGGACGCGCGAATATCCGTGAGAGACTGCCTGAAGGACGTATTTCTCTCGGCGATGTTGGTGAGTGTCGAGGCCGAAACGTCTAATGGCGACGCCGTGATCACGCGACGAGCTCTCCGTAGCCCGATAGCGGCGTCGCCAAGCAGGGATGCTCGGCCTCCGGAGGCGCTGATCGTCCGCACGCTGCCAAATGACGACAGTAAGCTTTCGCGCGTTTATGACGGCGAAAACCTACCGCCTTACTTCACGGCTGACGCGATGGAATACATCATTGAGTGCGGCTTCAAACATCTGCTCGTCGACCTGCCCTCGATCGATCGCCTTTTTGACGAAGGCAAGCTCACGAATCATCGCATTTTTTGGAATATCGAGCCGGGCGTTCGTGAGACCAACTTTGAGACGCGCATTAACAGCACGATCACTGAGCTGATCTACGTTTCGAATGACGTCGGGGACGGCGACTACTTACTCAACCTGCAAATCGCGCCATTTGAGGCAGATGCCGCACCGAGCCGCCCCGTTTTATTGAAAGTTACTTGACGGCGTGCTCCAAGGCAGGCTTAAGGTCGGGATATTCGAAGGCGAACCCGGCATCATCGAGGCGTTTGGGCATTACCCTTGTGCTCGTTAGCAGGAGCTCATCGCCCATTTCACCGAGGGCCATCGAGACCATGAACTCTGGCAGCGGCAGGAAGGTCGGGCGATAAAGAACGTCGCCCATTGTCTTCGTAAATTCCTGATTCGTGACAGGATGCGGACTGACGGAGTTGACTGCTCCGCGGATGGTCTCGTTCTCGATGACGTAATTGATCACGCGAACGTGGTCGTCGAGCGAGATCCAGCTCATCCATTGCTTGCCATGGCCCACCACGCCGCCAACGCCAAGCTTAAATGTCAGCAGCATCGTTCCAAGAGCTCCGCCATCCTTCGAAAGAACGATACCCGTTCGAAGCAAAACCGTGCGGATGCCGGCATCCTCGGCACGGCGTGATTCCGCTTCCCAGGCCTTCGAGACTTCGGCGAGGAACGTATCGCCCGCGGCACTCGATTCAGTAACCTCCTCATCACCGCGTTCACCGTAAAACCCGATAGCCGAGGCCGCGACGAGCACCGCTGGCTTGTGTTTGAGCTTTGAGATCGCGTCGACGATGTTTCGCGTTCCGAGGACACGGCTCTCCCGGATCGCTTTCTTCTTTTCATCCGTCCACCGCAGGCCGTTGACGCTTTCACCCGCAAGGTGCACGACGGCATCGATGCCCTCGAGCTTTGACGGGTCAGCGAAGCCGTCCTCGACCGACCATTGGATCTCGTCGTCGCGTTTTGGCTCATGACGCGAGGCGAGGAGCATCTCGTAACCCTTCTCGCGGAATGAGTCTTGCAGGGCCTTGCCGATCAGTCCGGTCGCACCGGTGATGAGTATCTTCATGTGGATATTCTACTGCTTTTTGCGGAGGTCGTTCATGACGAAGCCGACCATCATCTGGATCTCGCGATCGCTTAGCTGGCCCGCAAAAGGCACCATGCCGTTGCCGCCCTTGGCGATGTGATCGTAGATCTCTCCCTCGGTCTGGTACTTATACGGCGGCTCGCGAAGGTTCGGGATCTGCTTGCCATCCTCGAGCGTCTTGCCCTCGGCCTCGGGGCCATGACAGATCGCGCAATTCTGTCGAAACATCGACGCCTCGTAGGTTTTGCTGTTTGCAATAACGTAACGGCCCGGTTTTGAACCGGAGCACGCGATAATTGCGACGGTGATGAAAAGAATTGCTAGAAGGAGTTTTAGGCGAAACATTCGGTAAGGAAATATTTAGGCAGACGGGCCTAAATAGCAATATCGGAAGGAATTACGATGGCTTATTTTGTTGCTGCACTCTCTTCTTTGAGTGCTCGCTTGAAGATCTTGCCAGTGCCCCCGATCGGAAGTGAATCCCGGAACTCGACGGAACGCGGGTACTTGTTGGCTGCGAACTGCTTCTTACACCACGTGATGAATTCATCCGCCGAAAGTTCGCAGTTCTGTTTTAGGACCACGAAGGCTTTGACCTCCTCGCCCAGGCGGTCGTCGGGCACCCCGATGACTGCGCAAAGTGAGATCGAGGGATGCGTGATGATGACCTCCTCGAGCTCGCGCGGATAGACGTTATAGCCGCCGCGAAGGATCATGTCCTTCTTGCGATCGACAATGGAAAGATAACCCTCCTCGTCCATGATTCCGATATCGCCCGTGTGAAACCAGCCGCCCCGAAAGGCTTCCGCCGTCGCCTCGGGCCGCTTGTAGTAGCCCTTCATGACATTCGGCCCTTGGATCACTACTTCGCCCCGTTCGCCTCGCCCGACCTCGTTGTCGTTATCGTCGAAGCATTTCACGGTGACGCCAAAGATCGGCTGACCGACCGTGCCCGGCTTTGCTGGACGCTCGAAATGGTTAAATGTCGCGAGCGGCGAGGTTTCCGACAGGCCGTAACCCTCAAACACGCGAACGTCGAATCGCTCGCTGAATTCTCGCATTACCTCCACCGGCATCGGCGCCCCGCCCGATGTGCAAACGCGCATAGTTTCCTTGATACGGCTCACATCGTAGCCGGTCTCGTCGACAAATTTGAGGATCGCCCAATACATCGTCGGCACGCCGATCCAGAAATTTATACGCTCACGTTCCATCGTCTTGAGCGCAGCCTCCGCGTCGAATCGCGGCAACAGGACGACGCGATTCCCGCCGTAGAGATTGGTGTTCATCTGGACGGTCTGGCCCGTCGTGTGAAAAAGCGGAAGCGTGATAAGCACCGTCTTTTGCTCACCGTCCGTAAAATCGAGTTGAGGCAAATGCGTCAACCACGTCGTCGTGACGTTCGTCATCAAATTGAGGTGCGTGAGCTCGGCACCCTTCGGCTGGCCGGTCGTGCCGGAAGTGTAAAGGATCGCGCACGTGTCGTCCGGCCGGGTGGGAAAGGTCTCGAAGGTCTCAGGCTGTACATCGATCAGCCGTGCAAGGGTTTTGTGTTCGGGAAATGGGCCCGGATCGTCCATGTCGGGATCCGCGAGCATGCATTCCTTGGTGATGACGACGAGATGTTCGCACGTGTCGACCTCGTCGAACGCCTCTTTTACACACGTGGCCAGCGGCAGCTCGTCCGTTCCTTCGAACACGAAGACCGCCTTCGCGTCCGAGTCGCTGAGGTGATAAGCGATCTCCCGTGACTTAAAGAGCACGTTGAGCGGCACGACCGCGGCTCCGGCTTTCATAATGGCGTAGTAAATGACGGGAAAGAATGGCAGGTTTGGGCAGCTCAACGCGACCTTGTCGCCGTGACCGATGCCGAGCTCGACGAGGGCGTTCGCGACGCGGTTAGACAGGCGATCGAGCTCACCAAAGGTCATTCGCACCGTGTCCCAAACGATCGCTTCCTTTTGCGGAGCGAGTCGGGCGTGGTGCGTAATGATACTTGCCAGATTTAACGTCGTGGCGCCGGATTGCATCGATTATTGCGGTCGTTAGCTAACGCGGAACACGTCGATTATACAACAGTCTCGCGGGCGAAGCTGATCTCCGGCGCGGACACGATCTCCTCACCAACGCGCTGGATCGAATGCACCTTAAAACGGTCATCCTGATGCGGAAAATCCGTGCGAAAATGGCCTCCGCGAGATTCCTCACGCCACAGGGCCGCATCGGCGACCAGTCTGGCAAGTGTAACGAAGTTTCGAGAGGACGTGCTAAGACGTCCCGCGGCTATCTGGTCGAACTCGGTGATCGCGCGTCGAAGGGCGTCGCGGTCACGAAGAATGCCGACGCGTTCCCACATGATCCGTTTGACGCGCTTTCTAACGGCGGTCGACACGCCGGTTTCGAGTTTCGAGGTTCGAGTTTCGACAGATCGCTTCCCGGAAGCGGGAACTCGAAACTCGGAACTATCCTTCGCTGCGGCCTGACCCGCTCGTGCTCCAAAAACGAGGCCCTCGAGCAGGGAATTCGAGGCGAGGCGATTCGCGCCATGGACGCCCGTGCATGAGACCTCGCCCGCCGCGTAAAGCCCCGGCACGGTGCTGCGGCCCCACAGATCAGTGCGAATACCGCCCATGCAGTAGTGCGATGCGGGTGAGACGGGCAACTGGTCCTTGGTGATGTCGAGACCGTGCGCGAGACAGGTCTCATAGATCTTTGGGAACCGTTGCCTGAGGAACTCCGCATCAAGTGCGGTCATGTCGAGGAATACCGTTCGCGTTCCGGTCCGCCGCATCTCGGCGACGATCGAACGCGAAACTATGTCGCGCGGAGCAAGCTCTGCTCGCTCGTCGTAACGCGGCATGAAGCGTTCGCCGGCCGTGTTTCGAAGGACACCGCCCTCGCCGCGCATCGCCTCGGATAGAAGGAATCGCGGCGCGCCTTCGACGCTGAGTGCCGTCGGGTGAAACTGGATAAATTCCATATCGGCCATCTCGGCCCCGGCAAAATACCCCATCGCCATGCCGTCACCGGTCGCCACCGCCGGGTTTGTCGTGTGTTGATATAGCTGGCCCGCGCCGCCTGTGCACATGATCACGGCCTTTCCATAAATGTCGCGAGGTGCCCGCAGAACGGGGTCCAGAAAGCGCACGCCGATGCAGCGGCCCTCGTTGACGATCAGGCTTTCGGTGTTTGCGAATGGAGTTAGATGGATCGTGCTCTCGGTCCGAGCACGCGAAATGAGCGACCTTACGAGTTCGGCTCCGGTCGAGTCGCCGTGAGCATGCAGTATGCGTCGACGCGAGTGGGCCGCCTCCTGGGTGAAAACGAGCTTGCCGCCCTCACGGTCGAATTCAGTGCCCCAATCGATAAGCTCCTTTATGTACTTTGTGCCCTCGGTGACAAGGGTTTCGACGGCTCTTTCATCACAGAGGCCGGCCCCGGCGACGAGTGTGTCGCCCTCATGAAGCTCGGCATTATCGTCGTCAGAGAGAACGACCGCCACGCCGCCCTGGGCATATTCGGTGTTTGATTCGCTGGCTTTGTCCTTGGTGAGAACAGTGACGTCGGCGCCGCGCGACGCAAGCTCGATCGACGATCGAAGTCCGGCTACGCCGCTGCCGATGACGATAAAGTCTGTCTGAAGTGGCACCAGACAAACTTTATCAAAATCGTTGGGTGTGTGTTAGACAGACTTTGCGTCGGCACCGTGCTCGGACTGCTTGTAAAGGCCGCTGTACGCGCCTTTGCGCAGGTTAATGCCGTACTCCGTATAGGCCTTGAGAGCGGAGAGCATCTGCGACCATCCCATGCAGTTGCCGTATGAGCGTTTTAGGTCGGATTCAGTCTCGTCCCAGCCGCTTTCGGATATCTTGACCAGCGTCTCAGCTTCGCTCGTCGCCTCGAAGAGCATCTCGACGCGGTTCTGCTTTCCCGGACTGCGTTGCCAGCCAAGGACGATCCGTTCGTTCTTAACGCTCTCCTGCACAGTGACGGGAAAGGCGATCCTATCCTCGCCGGGCGTATCGGCAAACGCCCACTCGACCGTCGTGCCCGCCTCAAGCGGAGCGCTTGCGCCGCCGTTGGTAAAGTATCCGTTTAGTTTCTGAGGGTTGTAGACCGCATCAAACACCTCGTTTACGGGTTTCTGTATCTTTGTCTGGACTTGAAAGTTTAGTTCCATACTGCCTCCTGGATCCTCGAACGCGCGCGAGTATATGTTATAGTTTTATAACATGTCAAGAGCAGTTTCGCATGATCGGATATTCAAGGCGCTGGCCGATCGGCGGCGGCGGCGGATACTCGACCTGCTCAAGGATGGTCCGAGAACGACAAGCGACCTGTGCGCTCAGTTTAAGCAGCTCGACCGCTGCACCGTGATGCAGCACCTCGGCGTGCTCGAAAAGGCCGGATTGATCTTTGGCAGGAAAGAGGGACGATTCCGCTGGAACTATCTTGATGTCGTCCCGATCCGCGAGATCTATGGTCGTTGGATCAACCAATATGCAGGCCCAAGCGTTGAATTGCTGGCCAACCTCAAACGCGACCTTGAAAAATGATAAAGGCCCGCCAAAGCGGGCCTTTATTAACATCCGTCAATGTTAAGCTGACGGTATTTTTAGCTCCTGGCCAGGGTGTATCATGTCCGGATCGTGAATGATGTCACGATTTGCGTCATAGACCTGCTGCCAGCTGAGGCCGTACTTTGCGCCGATCTTCGTGAGATTATCCCCCGACTCTACGACGTACGTATTCGCACCGCCGCCCGCAGCTTCGCCGGCACCGACATTTACGTTGAGCACAAGATCGCCCGACGCATAGTTCGGGTCGATCTCACTGTACTTATCCCATACCTGCTGCTTTGAACCCTCATCGGGCACGGTCACGTCGGCATGGAGGACTCCGTCCTCGCCGCCGCTCAGGTTGTATGTCCAGCCATTGCTGCTGGCCATGTCGAGGAGAGGTTGGTATTTGGTCTGTAATTCTTCGTTTGTCATTTTCTTTTTCCTCCTCGGTTTATTTAACGGTCAGCTTGTTGTTGACCTTCTTGGGATTCGTCGAGCTCGCGGCCTGCATGGCCTTGGCCAGATTGTCCTTGCTTACCTCACCGGTAAGAGTGACCTCGCCGCCCGCGACGGCCACGGTGACGCCGGTGACATTCGCCTTTTTGAGATTCTCGTTAATGGTGCCCTCCATCATCTTATCGTCGCCGACTGGCGGAGCCGGAGTCGGAAGCGGCTTCAGCGTGACGCTATTGGTGACGGATTTGATACCGTCGACGGCCTTGACCGACGCCTCGGCTTTGCTCTTGACCGTGATGTCGGCGACCTCGCCGGAGAGGGTCGCGACGCCGTCTTTGACGACGACTGTTACGCCGGTGACCTTGTCGGCGGCAAGCTTATCGGTGGCGGCCTTTTGCAGGTCGGTGTCGCTCTTGCCGCAGCCGATCATAAAGAGAGCGGCCGCCAAGGCGAGAACTGTCAGAAACTTAACTTTCATGGTTCCTCCAATGTTTATCGAACTTGTAATAAAACGCGTAGGAGCGAATAGTAAGCGTGAGCTATCCTCACGCAACGCACCGAAATAAGACCTATGGGTGAATTATCCAATAGGCGCAGAGCATTAGCAACACGAAAATTTCAACCGCAGAGTTCCTCGACGATGCTCTTAGCCACGTCGAAAGACGTCTGTCCCGCCCTGATCACAAAATGCCATTCGGCCAGGCAGTAGACCTGTTGCCTTTCGTCAAAGAGCCTGCGCGTGGCGGCCTTGTCGCGGGCGAGCGGCCGGTCCTTGCGCGAAAACGTTATATTCAGCCAGCAATGCTCGAATGTGGCCTCGAGCCAAACACTCGTAAAGCCGTGCTGTTTGAGCAGTTCTCGATTCCCGTCGATCGTCCAGGCCCCGCCGCCGAGGGACAGCACGCGCAGGTCCGCGTCCGCGAGTGCTGTCTCGAGATTCGCCGTTTCGATCTCGCGGTAGCGTTCGATGCCATCGGCGTCGATGATCTGCGGGACCGTTCGGCCCTCAGTTGACTCGATCAGAGCGTCTAGATCGATACGTTTGGTCCTGAGCAAATGCGCAAGATGACGCGAGACGCTGGACTTGCCGACGCCCATAAAACCTGTCAGGACGATGCGGGCGTCAGTCATTGCGAAACCTCGCGGAGGGCCTCAAAGAAGTTGGGAAAAGAAACGGCCACGCACTCGGGGTAGTCGATGGTTGAACCGCCGCCGTTGATCAAATCTAAGATGGCGAACGCCATGGCGATGCGATGGTCGCCGCGGGTTTCAATATTCGCTGGCGAGAGAATTGATAGATCAACTGCGAAGCCGTCGTCGAACTCGTCGACAAACGCGCCCATCATACCCAGGTTATCGACGATGCTGGATATCCGATCACTTTCCTTGGTGCGCAGATCGGAAGCATCCCGAACCTCAAGCCCACCCGAGAGCTGGGTGCCGAGCATCGCGAGGATCGGTATCTCGTCGATCAGCGCGGCCGTCCTTTCACCATGTATTTTGAGCGATCGATACGGGTGACCAATACCGCCGCGAACGCGGATCGTCCCCGACGGCTCGTTGCAATTGTTTTGTTCGTCTGTGATCTGAATATCAACGCCGAGACCGAGAAGGAGATCGACGATCGCGCGCCGCGTCGGATTAAGGCCGACATTCGGCATCGTAATGTCCGAGCCAGGCAGGCACGCGGCGGCGACAAGAAAAAACGCCGCCGCCGAGATATCGCCCGGAACGACAATGTCGCGCGCGGTCAGTTGGGCTGGTCCGGAGACGGTCAGGATCGTGCCGGCTCCATCGCTGCGCTCGAGGACGTTGACGCCAAACCAGGCAAGCATTCGCTCGGTGTGATCTCGCGTCGCGACGTACTCCGTTACACTGGTCTCGCCGTCAGCAAACAATCCGGCGAGCAGAACGCAGGACTTGACCTGTGCCGACGAGATCGGCATATCGTAGCCGATCGCATGAAGAGGCGTCATCCCGTGAATTATCAGCGGTGCGTGACCATCGGACGAATCGATGGTCGCGCCCATCATGGTGAGAGGTTCGACGATCCGCTTCATCGGGCGGCTTTGCAGGGAATCGTCGCCGATCATCGCGGATGTAAAAGGCTGTCCGGCAAGAATGCCGGCGAGCAGCCTCATCGTCGTACCGCTGTTGCCGCAATCGAGCGGCCCGGAAGGCCCAACGAGACCTTCGTCGCCGCGGCCGGTGATCTTAACGGTCGAGCCGTCGCGCTCAACCTTTGCTCCCAAAGATGCTATGCAGCGAAGCGTCGAAGTGCAGTCGTCGCTCTCGGCGTAATTCTCGACTATCGTCTCGCCCTCCGCTATCGCCGCGAGAAGCGCAGCCCGGTGTGATATCGACTTATCGGCCGGCAAGGTTACGGTGCCCTTGAGCGTGGTTGCGTACCCGATTTTCATAGTTGACAGCGCGAGGCCGTTACCATTAACTTACAGGACATATACCTGTGCAGGAAATACGCGAGATAAGCCTTGCGAGCCGGATCGAATCGGTCGAAGAGGCCGCCGAGATGGCCGACAACTTTGCCAAAGCCCAGGGGCTTGGCGACGATTTTATCTACGCTATGGACCTCGCGGTTCGTGAGTCGGTCGCCAACGCTGTGAAGCACGGCAACAAGTTTGACGAGTCAAAGGACGTCAGCCTGACGTTCGCCGATTCGGGCGAGATGGTGGAAATCACCGTGCGCGACCACGGCAGCGGCTTTAAGATCGATGATATTCCCGATCCGACGGATCCGGAAAATCTGCTCAAGTCGAACGGCCGCGGCATCCTCTTTATGAACTCCTTCATGGATGAGATCGAGTGGTCCAATGCCGACGACGGCGGCCTCATCGTAAAAATGAGAAAGCGTCGATAAACACTCTCGAAACTTGGACTTTAACGAGCGAGATGGGCTAATATTTGCTATTCACGACCTAATTTGACCAGTCTACCAGGAGAAGAAAATGTCTGATATCACTATAAGCGAACGCCAGGCGGGCGACATCACCATTCTCGACCTTTCGGGAAAAGTGACCATCGGTGAGGGGAGCGTCGCCCTGCGAAACACCATTCGCCGTCTGCTAGGCGAGGGCAAGAACAAGATCCTGCTCAATCTCGCGAATGTCGGGTACATCGACTCGAGCGGCATCGGCGAGCTTGTGTCGAGCTTTACCGCCGTTAAGAAAGAGGGCGGAACGCTCAAGCTGCTCAGCCTGACGCAGAAGATCCAGGATCTGCTGGCGATAACCAAGCTGCTCACTGTGTTCGACGTTTATGACGAAGAGAGCTTGGCGCTCAGCAGCTTCGAGTAGGGCGTCTTTACAGGCCAGTAATGCCGGGGATGGGGGAATTCAGTTCAAGTTCCTCCGTCCCTTTTTCATTCTTCGGATACATCCATAGCGGTAGAGATCTCATCCTTTAAGGGTGCAATTCGTATACATTTTCTCAATGCGCAAGGCAGCAGTTTTATTCGCTCTTCTCGTCTTCAGTGCTGGGCTAAGGGCGCAAAATGTGCCGGTCGGATTCGATCTCTCGAGTTACGGGGTACGGGTCGAGCCGGATAAACGTCTTATGGCCGTGCTTGCGACGCTTGCGATGGCCCGAAGTCTCGACCCGAAGGATAATGGCGCTCGGCTTATAGCAACGCCGCTGTCCGCAAAGGGTGCATTGTTTCGCGATGAGCTGGAGGCTGATAATATCGCTCTGCCTCAGGACCTGCGCACAAAGATCTCGATCTTTGTTTCTCAATACAAGAAACGCCATCAGGCCGCGTCAGATGCGGAGCTTGTCGCGCCCTTTGTCTCGATGGCATACGCGTTGACGCCGGCCCCGGAGCTCGCGGACCCGATCATTACCTCCGATCTGCCGGGCGACCTCCTGGATGTGCTCGATTTTGCTCCGCTGGTGCGCGAGTTCTATCGCCGTTCGACGTTTTCATCCCATGTAGAAGAATATGTCAAGGAATATCGAGACGGCTCAGCGAAGCTTCGCGACTCGACCCGAGAGATGGTTAGCGAGCTTTTAGATTATCTGCACACCCGGCCCAGGCTTGTTTTTGCCGAAAAGGTCAAAACGACGGTGCCAAAGGCTGCCGGCAAAAAACCGACGATCGAGAAGACCGAGATCCGCGAGCACGAGCGACACTTTTACGTCGTGTCCGAGAACCTGACCGCTAAAGGTAATGTCAACTTTCTAAATATCCGCGACGACTATTACGTGATCGTGCCGCCCGACACGGACCTGTCGGTTTCCGAGGCGAGGCGGGCCTTTTTGAGATTCGTGATCGATCCGCTCGTACTCGACCGTGCGAAGGATATCGAGCCGATGCGTACATGGGCAAAGCCCATCATCGATGATCTCCGAAAGACGAACACGAGCATCTCGCCGGATGTATTCCTGAGCATTTCCCGATCTCTCGTTGCCGCGATCGATATTCGCGAGGCGCAATACCTACGTGAACGCATAGCCACCGACCAAGCTCGGCGGCGGATCGCGGCGCTGGGCAGGGAAAATGAGAACCTCGACCAAAAACGAGCTATTTCGGCCGAGCTTGAGCGCTACAGGCAGGGCCTTGCAGATGAAGCGGCTCAGCAGTTTTACGAGGACTACCAGAAAGGGGCGGTCTTTTCGTTTTACTTTGCGGAGCAACTTAAGGGCGTGGAGGACTCAGGCTTTGATATAGCCGGAAGTCTCAAGGAGATCGTCCTGACCTTTGACGGAAAAAGAGAAGCCGCCCGAGTCGCTGCAACTGCGGACGCACGCAAGCGAGCGATAGCAGCTCGCGAGGAACGGCTCAAGCATCCGCGGGACGTATCGGCAGTTGCCGCGAATCCCGTCACGACGCGTCTGCTCGATATTCAAAAGATGATCGACGCCAAGGACTATGCCCGAGCCGATGCGGATCTCAAGGCGCTGCTCGCTCAGAATCCGGGCGAGCCACGTGTCTACTACAACATCGGCCGCGTCGCCGGCCTCGTCGCATCTGGCTTAACCGAAACGGAAAAGCAGTCGGTAAAGCTGCTCGAGGCTAAGACCGCCTACACCAACGCTCTCAACAGCGCCACGCCGGACACGGACAAGGCTCTGCTCTCGCTGTCCTACGTTGCTCTCGCGCGGATCTATGAGTTCTTTGACGACTCGGCCTACGCCATGAGGCTCTACGACGCTGCCATCAAGCTCAACGATATGCCCGGCGGAGCCTTCCAGGCCGCCATCGCTGCAAAACAGCGGCTGCTCAAGCCGCAGCAATAGTCGGATACCACTATCGGACGAAGTCTGCTACCGTTTTTCTAATGCCCTACCGTAGCGGCTTTGTCGCACTTATCGGCCGGCCGAATGCCGGTAAATCCACACTCCTCAACCGCCTCGTCGGCGAAAAGATCGCTGCCGTCTCTAACAAGCCGCAGACGACGCGTCACAAGATCCAAGGCATCGTCACGAGGGACGATGGGCAGATCGTGTTTGTTGATACGCCGGGCGTGCACAAGCCCGGACATCTTCTGAATCGCCGAATGATGGCCGCGGTCCACGACGCGATCCTGTCGGTCGACCTCCTCGTGCTGATGAGAGACGCCAGCGTCTCGACGGGAAACGGCGATCGATTCGTGCTCGATCTGGTTAGGCAGTCGGAAAAGCCCGCGATCCTCGTTCTCAACAAGATAGACAAAATAAGAGAAAAGGGTGCCTTGCTTCCGCTCATCGAGATGTATTCGAAGGAGTATGACTTCGCCGAGATCTTGCCCGTATCGGCTCTAAAAGGTGAAGCCATCGATGACCTGCTTGGGTCGATCGTAAAGCATCTGCCCGAGGGTGATCCGCTCTTCGCCGCGGACGAGCTCACGGACCAGCCGATGCGTGCGATAGTCGCCGAGATGGTGCGAGAAAAGATCCTCGCTTCGACAGGCGAAGAGATCCCGTATGTGACTGCGGTCGTAACTGAGGTGTTCGATGAGACCGACCCGACGCTGACGAATATTTACTGCGCGATCTATGTTGAGCGAGCCTCGCAAAAAAAGATCGTCATCGGCAAGGGCGGCTCGCGGCTCAAAGATGTTGGATCAAAGGCCCGTGTCGATATTGAGCATCTGCTGGGCAAGCACGTTTTTCTCAAGCTTTTTGTAAAGGTCGTCGAGGATTGGCGCAACCGCGAGCGTGATCTCGACGAAATGGGAATACGCGAATGAGCCGATGGTTCGCAGTGGATGTGACCGTCCGGGCGGAGGCCGCCGATGCAGTCGCATCGGCCCTAGACGCGTTGGGCTCGATCGGCAGCTCGACGGATATCTTTAAAACGGATCCGGTCGAGCCGGTCGTCGTCACGGGTTTTTTTGAGGAGGCGGTCTCGCAAGAGGATGTCGGTGTAGTGCTGGCACCCGAGCTCGAGATCAATGGTTTTGACCGCGATGCAGTCCTGAAGATCGGATTTCGCACCGTCGAGAATCAGGATTGGCTGCTCGAATGGAAAAAGCACTGGCGGCCCACAGAGGTTGGGAAATTTGTCATCGCTCCGCCGTGGTCTGAAATCGCGGACACAGACAAGATCGTAATTCGCATCGAGCCGAACATGGCGTTCGGTACCGGAACGCACGAGACGACGCGGCTTTGCCTCGAGGTGATCGGCGATGTCGTCCAGCCTCAAATGACGGTGCTCGATGTCGGGACCGGCACGGGGGTTCTCGCGATCGCCGCGGCAAAGCTCGGCTGTATGGAGATCGTCGCGTGCGATACTGATCCCGATTCCATAAAGATCGCGCGTGAGAACGCCGAGGCGAACGGCGTCGGCGGCGCGATCACTTGTTTCGAGGGCAGTATCGACGACCGGACAGCGGCGGCCGATCTCGTTATCGCAAACCTTACGGTCGACGTCATTACACCTCTGCTGCCGGCGCTCTTCACGAGAGCAAAACGCTTACTTCTGTTGTCGGGGATCCTCGCGGATCAGGAGCCGCAGATCCGTGAGCATCTGAGCGAATTTGATATCTCAAATTTGAGAATTCAAATGAGCGGCGAGTGGATCTCGGTGCTTGTCAGCCCTAAGGCTTCTCGGGCCTCTTAGGCGGTACAGCTGACGGAATGTCGCCATCGTCAGGAACCGTCACCAGCGGCTCACGTGCTTTCACGCGGGGCTTTGACGCGATCTTAAGCGTTGGCGTGAGAAACGGAATGTTGATCACATGCGGGTTGAGCGGCTCGGTTCGCTTGAGCATTGTCCCGCCGCGACCGGCGATCCAGAGCTTACTGCCGCCTCGATAGACAACGGCTTGCAGGACCTTGCCAGTGATGCCCGACTGCAGGCTCCACGTCTTGCCGCCATCCTCCGTCAGCACGATAGTTCCCAATTCGCCGACAGCGATCGCGCCCAACGGGCCGTAGGCCTCGACCGCAAAAAGATTTGCCCGGTTTGGCGATTCGGCGTCGTGCCACGTTATGCCGCCGTCTGCGGTATAGAGCGTGATTCCGCCGGATCCCACGACGAAACCATGCTTGGCGTCGTAAAAGCTCACGGCGTAAAGGTTTTCGCGGACGTTGACCGTCACCTTTTCCCATGTCAAGCCGCCATCCAAGGTTCTAAGCAGCGTGCCGTGATCGCCGACGACAAAACCGTGTTTCTCGTCGGTGAATTTCACGTCCTCCAGCCACTGTCGCGTGCCGGATCCGCACCGTTCCCAGTATGCGCCCGCAGATTCGCTCCGGAGGATCGTACCGGCCGCGCCGACTGCGACCCCGAGTTTTGCTGAAACGAACGTAACCGCCAGCAGGTCGTCGGTGGCATTCGAGATACCGTTTCCCCAGCTCGCACCGCCGTTGATCGTACGCAAGACCGTCCCGCCGTCGCCCACGATCCATCCTTTTTCGCCATCAAAGAAAGTGACAGCGTTGAGATTTACGTTAGTGTCCGCAAAGACGGCAAACCAATCGCGGCCCGCGTCATTCGTGAGCCAAACGCGGCCTTTTGAGCCTACCGCAAGCCCGACGTCATCGCTGACGAATGTCAGATCGTTGACGTCCTCACGACCGCCCTCGCTCAAACGCTGCCAGCTGATGCCACCGTCGTCAGAGCGAAGAATGAGGCCGTTCTCTCCGACCGCCCAGCCGGTGAATTTGTCGGCAAAATAGACATCGACCAGTTTTGGATTTGTTCGGACGTTGAACGGCAGCCACGTTATGCCGCCGTCGCCGGTAAGCCAAACGAGGCCGTTGGCGTCCGTCATCGAGCCCGTCTTGTCCGACGAAAAACCGACCGCTAACATGTCGGCGGAACTATAAAGGTTGCTCCGTGACCAGTGCTCGCCGCCATCTTCGCTGCGAGCGACGCAGCCGTTGTAGCCGGCGACCATGACACTCGTTGCCGAGAGATATGCTGATGAAGATACGATCGCGCCGCCGCAGGGGTCGGAGGTTCGCCAAATGTCGCCGCCATCATTTGTCGTGAGCACCACGCCGCCGAGGCCGACGGTCGCGGCGTGTTTATCGTCAAACGCATTGATCCGCAGAAGCTGTTGGGCCGTCCCGCTAGTTTGCGGTTTCCAACTTAGGCCGCCGTCGACGGTCCTTAGGATTCTGCCGTAGGTGCCCACGATCCAGCCAGTTTTAAGATCCGGTCCCGCAAAAGTAATGTCGGTGAGATGATCTTTTGTGTCGAGAGGCAAGAGGCGCCAGTCTTTACCGTTGACGGTCGCGATCAGGGTGCCGCGGGAACCGACGGCGAATGCAGTCGCTTTGTCTCGCACAAAAACACCGGAAAACGTGACGTCAGCGGGCGAGGCCTGTCGCCGCCAGGCAAAGCCGCCATTCTCGGTCCTCAGGATCGTGCCGTCGGCGCCAACCGCGTAACCGGTGTCCTTATCCGCCGCGAAATTTATCGAGTAAAGAGGATTGCCCTGAGGGAGCGGATTTTGCCAGACCCAGCCCTCCGCAGAGCGTTGCGGAAATGCGTGCCCACTAAAAAGCACGAAACACACGAAAATATACCCGCCCAGCCGGAAGGCTCGACATACCCAAAGTTGATTTTTGTAAGCAGGGAAATGCAGTTTCGTGTTTTTCGTGCCTTTCGTGGGCTAAATTTCCTTCACTCCGATCTCCAGAACGGCCTCATCGAGCATTTCTTGCTCGACCGTTCCTGCCGTCGCGATCGCCCTTGCCGCTTCGTCGGCGACCTCCTGGATCTCATGGCCGTTGTGGCCGCGGACCCATTCCCATTTTATTTGATGCGGCTTTGAGGCGTTTTCGAGGCGTCGCCACCAGTCGTGATTGGTCTTTTTTCTAAACTTTCCGTTCATCGTTTCGACGACATACCGAGAATCAGAGAAGACGTGCACACGGCACGGCTCCTTGAGACTCTCGAGCCCCACAGCAGCCGCCGCGATCTCGGCTTGTTGGTTTGTGGCGTTGCCAAGGTACTCGCCGACAGCCTTCCAGAGGCCTTTGAAGCCGAGCACCGCGACAGCGGCCGCACGTGTATTGCCGCGGCCGTTGCCGAGGCTCGAGCCGTCGCAGACTATTGTTACGTCCTTCATTTAACGCTCATGCCGGGCGGGAACTGCTCCTCTCAATGTGCAAGACATTATCGACGTAATTGTCGAATGTTTCATCGTGCGAGATGACAAATAACTGATCAAAATGTTTTATGCGGCTGATCTCAAGCGCAAAATTCTCACGTCGCTCCGCGTCCATGTTTGTTGTCGGCTCGTCAAAAAACGCGATGCGAATATCACTGAGCTGCTTAAGAATGGCGAGACGCACGGCCAAGGCTGCCGCCATCTGCTCGCCGCCCGATAGGCTCTGAAACGGCCGCTCGTATCCGTCTTCCTCGATGCTGATCGCGTAATCCTCGCCCCATTTGAGGGTCCGCTCGGCACCGCCTGTGATCTCGCGAAAGAGCTGACTTGCCTCAAGCGACACGTGATACACATAGTTGCGAGCAACACGAGGGGCGGCCTCTTTTAAGGTGTCGCGGATGAATTTCGTCGTCTCGGCGACGGTCTCAAGCTTCTCTTTTTCCTGAAACTCACCCGCGAGCGATCCGCGCAGCACGGTGAACCCTTCGATCTCGACCGCGAGTTGCTGCTCGCGCTGACGTGAGAGATCTAATCGCGTCGCGGCCTCGGCGTGTTTTCGTTCCGCATTGCTCACCTCGACCCTCAACGAAAGGTGACGCGTGCGATCGTACGGCTCTGACACGAGGGCGATCCGCTGCTGTTCGAGCTTATCAAGCTCGGCAGTTACGGCGGCGGACAGGCCGCGCAACTCCGGTTCGCGTGCGACCTCATTATCGAGATATTTGACCCGTGACCGTGGGTCGCTATGCTCGCGAAGACGTGCGTCGAGCGTCGCAAATTCGCGTTCCAGCTCGGCGAGACCGGCATTGTTCTTTTCGAGTTCGAGCCTTTCATCGGACAGGCGTGTGCCTTCTGCCTTAAGCTCCTCTTCCCGACGAAGCAGCGAGTCTACAATCGAGGCAAAACGTATGGCGTCCCGGGCGGCCATGAGATCGGTCGTGATAGTGCTGTGCCTGGATTCCGAGATGGCGATCTGAGAGTTCAATTCCGCAAACTGGCTCGTCACAAATGACTCCAGCGTTTCACCAGGCTTGAGATTGAGGCATGCTTGCGAAAGGATGGGGCAAAGCCCATTCTTGATCTCTTTTTGAAATCGCTGATCGCGTTCAAGGCTCGCCCGAAGCGAGGCGATCTCGCGAATAAGCTGGGCGTCGCGCTGCTCCAGATTCGACACGTCCGCCGCCCGGACCGCTTTTTCACGGGCCTCTTTCAATTCCTGTGCGTTGGCTTTGTAGCTCACCCGAAGGCGGGCGAGTTGCTCGTCAAGACGCGTTAACTGACCGGCGACGGCGCGTTGTTCGGCGAGCTTTGCGTGTAGAGCGTCACGGCAGCTTTCGAGCTTCTCCTGCTCCGCGATCTTTGGCCGAAGATCCGCGATCTCCGTCTTCGCGGCTTCCACTCGCGAGAGTGCTTCGTCCAGACGTTTTCGCTCCGCTGCCGCGGCGGTCAGGGCATTCGCGGTCTTCTCCGCCTCATCGAGGCCAGCGAGAAGTGCACGGCGGGACTCGAGATCAGCACTCAGTGTCGTGAGCGTCGCAGTGAGTTCCGCGGTTTGCTTGCGATAGGTATCGAGTTCTTTCGTTACGATCTCTGAGCGAGAAAGCTCACCTTCCGATCGTGCGATACGCTCACGGACGTCTGCAACCGAATTATCGAGATAGCGAGCCGTCTCTCGCAGCTTCTCCGCGGCCTGACGATATTCCTCGACCTTTAAGAGCCGGTCGAATGCGATCTTGCGATCGGTCGCTCCCTCCAAAAAGATCGCCGTAAAAGTGCCTTGAGGGACGCCGATCGCCTGTCGAAAGAGCGATCTGAGGTCGGTGCCGGGTTCGAGACCCAAATGCTGCCAGAGAAAGCGAAAGACCTCGTCTTTCTTGTCGGCGATGCGTGCGCCGAGCCGTGGATCGTTTACGTGATAGCTTGTCCCCGTATCGCGATAAACGGTGTACTCGCGCTCATCAAGCCCGCTGATAAAGGTTACGGCGACGGAACCCTTTGTTGCTCCGCGGCGAAGAAAATCGTCTTTTTTATATTCCAACAGATCGAACAGCACCCACGCCGCGGCCTCGATTATCGACGTCTTGCCCGCACCGTTCTCGCCGGTGATGGCGGTCGTTCCGCGAGGAAATTCGAATGTGGCGGAGGCGTGAGATTTGATGTTCTCAAGCTCGATCTTAGAAATGTGCACTCGGGAACAGTTTAGCAAGGAGCAACCACGAAAAATATACGAACGAACGCAAACATGAGATCGTTCGTGACACTTTCGCTTAAATCAATGATTTAAGTGGATTACTGCTTCTTGATTCCGATGAGGCCGGCGACGGTTGACAGCTTTAGGACTGCGTCGCCGCCGGGGCCGATCTTGCCGACGATAGTTTTCAGGTCCCCCTCGGAGACATTCTCGGTCTCGACCTTGAATGGAAACTCGGACGCAAAGCTGCCGGAGGTGAATGTGGCCGCGAGTTTGCAGCCCGTGTTCGCCGGGAGCGTAAGCCTGATAGTTCCGTTCGTGGTACTCAGGGAGTATGTTCCGCCGCTTTTTAACTCGCCATTGAAGTAGACGGAGCCCGAGATCGACGAAACCTCGATGGCGCGATGAATCACGCGTTGCAGCGAGATCGCCCCGCCATTTGTCTTTGCCTTAAAGGCGTCGCCGATATCGGTCGGCCCCGCGTCAAAGACCATGATGTTGCCGGTCGTCGTTTCGAGACTGATCTGTCCGGACGATTCCTCGAGCGTAATGTCGCCCTCATAGGTCAGGGCCGTGACACCATTCTTTACATTTCGGACGGTAATGTCGCCTCCGGCGCTCTTTACGCTTACGCGTTTGACCGTGTCGACGGTCGCCTGTATGGATTTGCCGCTCAGGTTTAGCGTCGTGCCCACGGGAACATCTACCTCAATATCCTCGCCCCAGATACACTCGTTGCCGTACTTTTGATTGAAGCTCGAAATGCCTATCCAGACTGCCTTGCCGTCCGAGGCCTTGTCGATGATCTTAAAGCCGAACTTGCTGCCATTCTCGACATAGACGCGGACCTCGTTGCGGTTCCATCCGTTGACCTTTAAGGTTCCCTCGGTGACACAGAGGTTGAGATTGACATTCGCGGTCACGGCGATCGAGCGTTCGTAGGTCTCGCCACCGTGGTAGTTTTTCCACGGAGCGGGCGGAGCCGCCGGCGCCGGGTAGGAAGGCGGTGTGATCTTGACCTTGGGCTTTGACGTGGGCATCGGCGTCGGCGGCTCTTGTGCGGCCGCCGCAAGGGAAAGGCCCACTGAGATGGCCGCCGTTAAGATGGCCAGCATGAACTTGTGGATGATCGTGTTCATCGGGTCGGGGTCTTTACCTCAGGCTGGCGACAAGCTCCTCTTTTTGTGCGACCGAGTTAAGCAGGTCGATCTTGTTCTGATAGGACGAATACAGCACCTGTTTGGCCGTTTCGTTTTTAGGATCCTTCTTGATCGCCGCACGCATTTTTGAGATCGTGTCGTTCACGACCGCCATGTCGCGCTCGTAAGAGATCCTCTGCGACGGGCGAAGAACGTCAGGGTCACCCGAAGCGTTAGCTGTCTTGCTGAGCGAGGCGATCGTCTTGACGTAACTCTCCTCGCCCGGCATATAGCTCACATCGACAGCGGTCGCGGTCCGGTTAGTCCTATAAGCGGCAGGCTGGGCGGTGATACGCGGAGTCTCTCGAAGGCTTGCCCTCTCAACCGTTGGGCGGAACGTATCCGTCGACACAACCTGATCACCTGTGGAAGCGGTCGTCACGGTCGGATCGATGGCAGTCGTCGCGACCCGCGTGCTTGGGGTGGTAGCGATCTCATTCACGATCGTCGGTCGCTTGAGCATGAAAACACCGAAGATGCCAGCGATAATAAGCAGTCCTGCAGCTATCGCGAATGAGGGGCTTGCAAATCCCGAAACGAGGATCCCGTAAAGTTTCTGGAACCAGGGAGCAGAGGCCTTCTCGATCTCTATCGAATCGTTGATGCGGGCCCAAAGACGCTGGGTGGGCACCATCGTGTCAAATTCACGCGCAAGGGAAGGGAATACAACGGCGTTCTCATCCTCGGCTTGGGCGAGCATAAGCGCGCAGGTGTCACAGTCACTGATGTGATCGGAGACGCGGGTGACTTCGCCTGTGGCGAGCTCGCCGTCCAAAAAAGCCTGGATAATGCCGATGTCTAAATGATCTCGGTTCATAACGTGTCCTTGCCCGATCTGCCGTAAAACTTGGCAAACTCAGCTCTCGCTCGTGCGACAAATGTGCCGATGCTCGATTCGTTGAGGTCCAAACTTGCGGCGATCTCCTTGTAAGAGAGGCCCTGCTGCTTGAGCATCAAACAGCTGCGAAGCGGCTCCTTGATCTTGTTCAAAGCCCGGTGTATCTCACTCACGGCCGTGTATTCCTCGTAATCGACCTCGACCGAAGAGACGCTGACATCACTTTGTTTGACGTAGTTCTCGTCGCGAGTGTTCGCCCTTACTTGGCCGCGAACAGTATTCTTTGCAACATTTATCGCGACGCGGATGAGCCACGGGCGAAGCATTTCATCATTTAATATCGAGTCCTGATGATGATAGAGTCGCAGAAAGGTCTCCTGCGTGACATCCTCGGCGAGACCTGGGTCCTGGACCACCGAGCGGGCAGCCCTGAAGACAGTCCGGTGATGAAGCGTAAACGCCTCTTCAAACCCGATACTCTCTTGTTCCGCCGCCGTCGCTGTCTCGGACATTATGTCCACAAGAATGTCGGTACTCTCGTTCATTTTCAGCATTCGCAAATGCTCATCAACGGTAAGACACCGTGAAGGGCTGATTTATGACAAGAATTTACCCTTAAACCTGAGTTTTTTCAATTACTTGGACTTACCGGACGGGCCGCCGGCGCGTTAGCGAAGGGAAAGTAACGCGTTGGGGTTGTCGCCCGTCGCATAGATTACGCGAGCCGGTCTGCCAAGGTTCCCGGACAGGAAGTGAATCCAACCGTTTTGTTGAATTTACCATCAAAACACACTAAACTTTTGGAACTTGGACGTCACCTGACCGTGATAGACCGGGAAGGTACGTAAGAGGAAATATGAGCAGCAATTTACAACGTCGAGTCCGCGATCAGCGGGGTTTTAACCTCATCGAGCTGATGATCGTGATCGCGATCATCGGTCTGCTGATAGGAGTCGGCAGTCTAGCCTGGCAAGCGGTGATCGCGTCGGGTAATGAGACCACTGCGGCCCAGTCAGTCGACAACATCCGGAAATTCGAGGCGCAGCTTGCGTCACGCAACAAAGGAAACTTTGGCACATTCGAGGATCTGATCACGAAGGTCGGCCTTGACGAGAAATTCCGGGGCGAGCGGCCGGTGGTTAACGGTTATATCTACACGCTTACGGTCATTCCGGGCTCAGCGAGCCAGCCGCCGTCATACTCGATCACAGCGGACCCGCAGGTCGCCGAGGGCGTCTCAAAGACGGGATCGCGTCACTTCTACTTCGACTCGAGTCTCAGCTCGATCAAGGGCACTGACGAGAACCGCTCCGCCAAGGTCGACGACCCGTCGATCTAATGTTAAGTGCAAAATTGGATCTCAATTGTGCATTGTGAAGTGCGCATTTTATATTCATTTCGCGCCGTCTTAGCTCAGTGGTAGAGCACTCGCTTCACACGCGATAGGCCACAAGTTCAAATCTTGTAGACGGCACCAATGTTATCAATAATTTACGGGCATCTTCAGGATGCCCGTTTGTCGTTCCCACCTGGATTCCCACCGTAAAATGCATCCAGACAGGCGGGGATCTCAGTCTCAAATGCGCTTTCTTTGTGAAGTTCAGGTATTATCCTGATCGGACGGCCCCGCCCCTTCCGGCCATATCAACTTCGCAAGATGAAACAACAATTTCTGCCGGGACTCGACCTGCGCCTGCCCAAAGACCGAATAAGGCTCAAACGTTAGGTTGTGCTCCTTAATAAAGGCAGCAAAATCGAGCTTGCTTTTATAACAGTCCTCACGAAGGGTCTCGTTCCAATACAGGGAATTAGAATACGTTTTTAGCTTTTGCTCAAACGTTTCATTGTTACTCGAGATGTTATCTTTGCCTTTCAGAAGAAGAACGGCTCCAAGTCGGTTTCGTTCAACTTCAAACCGCTCTTCATCGCTCTCAAATAGAGCAAGGTTCACGGCATTTCTTGACAGGATGTGCTCTACATGAAATCCGGACTTAGCCCCTCGCAGGGTGACGAGATCCTTTAGCTCATGCTTCGGTTTCTGGTTCATACCCATGGCCAAGACCAAATCGATTCGACCAAAGAAGTGGCGTGTGAAACGGGTGTTCAGCCGATCTATGGACATAGGACGGAACAGAGCATACGAAAATGCCTCCGCGGTTTGAGTCCCACGCCTTTCTACCAGCTCCTCGACTAAGTGTTTGTCGAAGATCGCGGCTATCTCGGCTGCTTGCCTTCCGCGCATTTGAGTACTAACGTCATACAATCGCGCCGCAAATTCATTTGAGTCATACGCTCCCTGCAGTTGGAGGAGTGCGAACATTCGGTCCAGCCCGGCAGATACTTCTCTGATCTTCTCGGTTTCTTCCGGATCATCGACCGAACAAGCCGACAGGACCAGCATGAATTGCGAATCCAGTTCGTTGAGGCTGTTGAAGAAGACCCAGGGATATTCGCCATCCTGTTCCTGGGTGGCGTTCCATACTCTTTCGTAAAGCCCGGTAT
>DASYKW010000132.1:0-7940 GCA_035995005.1 Pyrinomonadaceae bacterium | reverse complement strand
ACGTTGAACCGTAATGTTGCATACTCGCAACATATGGACAACTATGCAACAGATATGCTATGCTCCTCCTTGGATTTTGCTCTTTGAAAATCGAGCCGGATCGCCTTGTGGCACAATGTGGCACAGTTTTTTTAAAAATACACCGAATTTGGACCTGCGGTGACCGTAACGTCAATGTCTGCAATAGTTTCCCTGTCCCACGCACCCCGTGGGACAAGCGTGGGACAGCTGGGACAACAAGATGGTTGGGCCGTTTATTTGACGGCCTTTAGGATGGATCTTTGACGTTCGACCTTGACGGGTATGCGGACAAAGATGGTCGTGCCTTCTCCGGGCGAGCTTTCGATCTCAAAACGTCCGCCTAACAGCGCCGCACGTTCTCGCATGCCGACGAGGCCGAGGCCGCCGGTCGCGGTCGTATGAATGTCCGCGGATTCGACACCGAAACCGCGGCCATCGTCCTCGATCACGAGCACGGTCTCGGTCGACGTCTGATTGAGCGTAACGCTCACTTCCTTGGCATCGGCATGCTTGAGGATGTTATTGAGGGCCTCCTGGGCAATGCGGTAGATGTTGGTCTCGACATCTGCCGGCATCCGGTCTTTTGTGACGGCGTGAAACTCGGCGCGGAGCCCGTGACTCTGGCTCCACTCGCGCACAAAGCTCGCGAGGGCCTCCGCGAGTCCGTGGCTGTCGAGCGAGACGGGCCGCAGTTCCCAGGCCAGCAGGCTCATATCCGAGTCGATACGCTCGGCGTGTTTGGCCAATTGCCCGATCTGTTCGACCGCTTCGGAATTGTCCGACACGAGCCCGCGCAATGACTCGAGCTTGAGCCGCAGACCCGTAAGCTGCTGGCCCAAATGGTCGTGCAGATCGCGTGCAATGCGATTTCGCTCGGCCTCCTGGGCCTCGACGATACGCTGCAGTATCTCGCGGTCGCGAATGGCCGCCTCGACGCGTTTGCGGTCGGTAACGTCGCGGGCGATCTTTGACGCTCCGACGATCTTGCCGGTCCCGTCTCGCACAGGTGAAATGGTCAACGATATCTCTCGCGGTTCGCCGTCCTTACGCACGCGAACGGTCTCATAATGCTCTACGACCTCGCCGCGGCGGATCTTTGCGAGGATGTCGACCTCTTCAGCAACGCGGTCTGGCGGCATCAGCGTGGTCACCGGCCGGCCGATGATCTCATCGGCGGTATAGCCGAAAAGCCTCTCGGCACCGGTGTTCCAGCTCGAAATGATGCCGTTGAGATCCTTGGCGATGACTGCATCAAATGAGGATTGCACGATCGCGGCGAGCCGCGCGGACGCGATCTCCCCCTCCTTACGCTCGGTGATATCGCTGCCGTAAAAATTGACATGACCTTCCTCCGCGACGGGAGCAACAACGACCGAAAACGTGCGGCCTTCGAAACCGATCTCGGTTTCTCGCGGGCCATCCTCGAACGATTCTGCTATGACCCGCCGAAGTTCGAGCGCGACCGGAGAGTTTGGTTCGCTCTCCAAATACTCGCAAAGCGGAGCGCTCGCGGGATTGCCATACAGCACCCCGCCGTCGGGCGTGAGACGCATCACCGGGTACGGATTCTCCTCGGGCATCCGCGAGATGAGCCTGATCTCACGCTCGGCCTGTCCCGCGCGAGCCGCCGCCCACCACAGCAGGGCTATCAACAGCACGACCTCGGCGAGCGTCCGCGATGCCGTACCGAAGGCCGTGTCGTAGTACCCCGCTTCCTGGCCCCATACCCGGACCCAACCGAGGACCATCGCCAACACGATCATCGGCACGAGCAGTCTACGAAACATCGCCCCACCAGAATCATCTCGCTGCAAAGCAGCACCCAACCCGTGATCGGGGATGGCCGCAATAACGCCGACGCCGAGCAAGGCGATCATCGATGCCGTCTGGAGCGCGATGCCGGTGTATTTAGGTATGGAATAAAGCTGGTCAGCGCCGAAGAGGTAACCCGTGAGCGACAGACCCGTGATCAGAAACGTGGCCGTCGCGAGCGCCGTGGCCCATCGGCGGCGGAGCGGAAATGTCGCACAGATCAGTGCCGACCCGATCAGCGTCAAGGAGCTCGACGCCGGTATTCCCATCCTGCCCGGCGCCGCAGTTGCCAACGCCCCGTGTGTCTCGGCAACGATAAGGTTATCAATGCCAAGATCGATCCCGATGACGTGCTGCACCAGCGTAAGGCCCGCGATCATCACCGTCGCACCCGCGAAGAAACGCACAACGCTCTTCGCGTTCGGCGCAGCAAGATAGACGAGCAGGCCGATGCCGGCCGACGTAATAGCGACGGCCGCATTGAACTTGATGCTGATCCCGTGGCCATCCCAGTCGGTAAGCCTCGGAGCATTTAATAGCCAACCGGCAGCCGACGAAACGCCGCCAGCGATCACGAGAGCCGCACAGCCGTTTGCGATGCGGCGCGCGTTAGGCGAGTTCCGCTTCTTGATCTCTTCGTGACGCACCGAGGGCATACTACTTAGTCCCAGTGATCGGCTTCGGTTTATTCGGTCTACCCGCTAAGAATTAGGAACGCTCCCAACTGAACGACTGTATGCAGCCCGCGCAAATTGACGACGTTTTGATGAGTATATTGCTTTCGGCTAACCTATAGCAACCGATTTCGCTGACGCAAAAAGGCGGCCCGCAGGCCGCCCTATGATCGAAACGATGCCGCGAAATTTTACGGCGAAGGAGTAAACACGAGATCGGTGACCTCGTCCTCCAGAGCGATCAATTTCGAATCAAAGTGGTACCGTTTCGCAGTGACCCCGATGACATAGGAGCTGCCGGCCTCTACGGAATCAAAGCGGAAATAACCAAAGGAATTCGTTATTGTGGTGACCGGGTTGTTGTTAGCGCCGGTGAGCGTCACCCGGGCATTTCCGAGACCCGCGCCCGAGCTGGTTACCACACGTCCAGCCACGCCCACGTGAGCCGCTGTCGGTGGCGTCGGCACGACGGTTATTACAACGTCGTTGCCATTGCTGCCGCCCGCGTAATTGATCGAGAAAGTAGCCGCACCCACGGGGAAGGTGTTCCCGCTATTAGGCAGCCCGGCGAATCTTGTCGTGATCAGATCACTGGCATCGTTGTTGATTATTACGAAGCTGTCGTTTATCGCCGGATTGTAGGTACCAGGGAAAGGCACAATGCCCACATTGAGAGCACTACCGCCAAGATCCACGGTTCCGGTCACGTTGAGCTGTCCAAACTGGCCGGCAGTCGTCCCGTTGAGAAGTACCTTGAACGTCGTCGAGTTGTTTAGGAATACATTGCCGTTTGCATTTAGAACGCCTACAGAATCGCCCGGACTCACCGTGCCTCCGGTTGTTGTGAGTGCACCGATCGTGCCCGTTCCGGTAAGTATCCCGGTGGGAGCAATGCTGAACGCGCTTGGGCCATTAACTCTATTGACCGTCAGTTTTCCCGCGTTAACGCTTGTCGAGCCTGTATAGCTATTGGTTCCTCCGGGCGAGAACACCACGTTACCCGTTCCTGCTTTTACAACGCTCCGACCCGCTCCGCTGATATTCGAAAAAATGGTCAAGATCGATGAGTCGGCAGGAACGTTACTAGTAATGGTCAAATCGTCGTTTAGGGTTATATTTGCTGCAACCTGATGGTTGCCGCCGCCCACCGCGGACTTAGTTATCGTCGCGTTGCCGGACGAAGCATCCAGCGTCAATGCTCCGGTATTATTCGGACCGGTTGAATTAATTATGTAACTGTCATTGTCATCGAGAAAAATGCTGCCAACGGTGATATTGGTGGCGTCAGGTATCGTTACCTGCGATGCGCTGGTGATCTTGTTCCCGAAGTTCGCTGTGTCTCCGATGCCGTTTGGAAAACCGTTGGGGTTCCAATTTGTGGTCGTCGTCCAACTGCCGCCGCCGAAGCTGTCCCAGGTAAACGATGCATTCGTAAACGAGAAGACAGCCGGCGAGTATTTCAGAAAAACGCCTAGCAATATTAGAAAGACTGCAAACGAAAAAATGACTCGAGAACTGTGGCCCGCCAGTTTCCTATTCATCACCGATCCCTCCCACGCAATGGTTGCGAGTGTTGGTTGGCATAACACAAGTCCAATCGACCCGCTTTCCCCTAATACACAAATGTTTCGCTAAACATATTCCAATCGCAAAGGCATGTCAACGCTGCCAGACACTGCGCCCTGATAAACATTCACGCCAAGGGAAACCGCCTTCCCAAGACAAAAAAGGCCCTTCTTCAAGGACCTCAGAAAAGCATGATGTTTGGGTCTTAGCGGCTCGTTGAAACCTCGAGGCGGGCCTGTGCATGTTCGATAACCTCGCGTGCTGCCTCGGCATCGTCAGCGGTCACCGCTCCGGCAGCGGATATCGTTCGTTCCGCCTCAGCACGGTCAGTTCGCGCCGTTTCGGATTGGATCTCGTCGGAAGATTCAGCCGTGTCGACCAACACGGCAACCTTGTCGTTGTTGACCTCGACAAAACCGCCGGAGACCGCCAATTTGTCGGTCGTGCCCTTGATCGAATACGTAAGCACGCCCGGCTTGAGGGCCGAGACGAGCGGAGCGTGATGCGGGAGAATGCCGGCCTCGCCCGAGGCGGTCGGCACCGTTACGGAATCGACGTCGGCGTCGAGTACGCGTTTTTCGGGTGTTACGATCTCGAGTCTTAGCATTTCGTCCTATGCCGCCGCGGCCATTTTCTTGGCCTTTTCGCGGGCCTGCTCGATCGTGCCGACCATGTAGAAGGACTGCTCGGGCATGTCGTCGCACTTGCCCTCAAGGATCTCCTTAAAGCCCTTGATCGTGTCTTCGACCTTTACGTACTCGCCCTTCAGGCCGGTAAACTGCTCGCCGACGAAGAATGGCTGCGAGAAGAAACGCTGGATCTTGCGGGCACGAGCGACGGTCAATTTATCGTCTTCCGACAACTCGTCGAGACCAAGGATCGCGATGATGTCTTGAAGATCCTTGTAACGCTGCAGGATCTTTTTGACGTCCTGGGCGGCGTTGTAATGCTCTTCACCAACAATGGTCGGATCGAGAATACGCGAGTTCGACGCGAGCGGATCGACAGCCGGATAGATACCAAGCTCCACGATCTGTCGCGAAAGGGCCGTAACCGCATCCAGGTGAGCGAATGTCGTCGCCGGTGCCGGATCGGTGTAATCATCGGCGGGCACATAAACGGCCTGGATCGACGTGATAGCACCCGTCTTCGTGGAAGTGATGCGCTCCTGCATCTCGCCCATTTCCGTAGCGAGCGTCGGCTGATATCCGACGGCCGACGGCATACGTCCGAGAAGTGCGGACACCTCGGAACCAGCCTGCGTAAAGCGGAAGATGTTGTCGACGAAGAAAAGCACGTCGTTGCCCTGATCGCGGAAGTATTCGGCGACCGTCAGACCTGACAGAGCGACGCGAAGGCGTGCTCCGGGAGGCTCGGTCATCTGGCCATAGACGAGCGCCACTTTCGAATCCTTGATCTGGGCCTTATCGACCTTTGACAGGTCGAAGGCGCCGGTCTTCTCCATGTTCTCGTTAAAAGCATCGCCGTAACGGATGACCTTGGACTCGACCATTTCGCGAAGAAGGTCGTTGCCTTCACGCGTGCGTTCGCCAACACCGGCGAAAACGGAATAGCCTTCCGAGCCGATGGCGACGTTGTTGATCAACTCCATGATGAGAACCGTCTTGCCAACGCCCGCACCGCCAAAGAGGCCGATCTTTCCGCCGCGTAGAAACGGCTGAATGAGATCGATGACCTTAATTCCCGTCTCAAACATCTCGAGCGTCGTCGCCTGCTCGTCAAATGACGGGGCATGTCGATGGATCGAGGATCTTGTCTCCGACTCGACCGGACCAAGCTCGTCAACGGGGTCGCCGATGACGTTCATCACGCGGCCGAGAGTCGCCGGTCCAACGGGAACAGTGATCGGGCCGCCAAGGTCGATCGCCTTCATTCCGCGGACCATTCCGTCGGTGGGTAGCATCGATACGGCACGCACGCGGCCCTCGCCAAGATGCTGCTGCACCTCAGCCACGACATCGATCTTGTCCTCGACGTCAAAGCCCTCGCTCGTGATTCTGAGCGCCTGATAAATTGGGGGAAGATAGTCCGTAAACTCAACGTCAACCACGGGACCAATGATCTGTACGACCGTTCCGACCTGTGCTGCGTCCTGCTTTTTAGCCATTACTAATGAATATGCTCCTCTTATAGATGAGAAAATCGCCTGATCAACAAAGGAGTAAGAATAACATAGCGATTTGCCGCGGCGCAAAGGGAGCCCGGCCTCTCGCGAGACGCGGGCTCCTCCGGTAGGACGTAGGTCGAATTAGCTCTTTTTGCGGCCCGAACCGCCGGGCTTCTTACCGCCGCCGTCCTGTTTGTTCACCGTGGCCCAGGCTCTTGCCTCGGCCTCCTTTTTTGAGACGCCCTTTTTCTCGTAGCTTTCCTCGATGTGATCGGCCTTTCGTTCCTGTTTATCCGTGTATTTAGTGCCCGGCATAATGAAGATACTCCTTACCTGGATTTGCCTGATCGCTGACAGGCTAACGCTAGTTTCAGTGAACGAACTCCGCAAGTTTGTTCAATACCTTACAATTCATTGACACGCGGACAACGCATCTAGTAGCCTCAAACTATTCGAAACAGGCATTAGAATTTGACCACTCTGAAAAAACTCGAGCTTCCATCTCAGGGCCTCAACACTCTCTTCGGAGTTCAGGACCAAAACATCAAATATCTCGAATCACTGCTCGACGTCAGTATCGGCGTGCGCGGCAACGAGCTTCTCATCGATGGGGATGCAAAGGATATCGAGACGGTCGAACAGATCCTCAGCGAATTCGGCGAGATGTTCGCCGGGGGCAGCACGTTCGGCGATAAAGAGTTGAAAGACGCATTCAAGCAGATCGCCGAGGACCGCGCGTATTCGTTAAAGGATCACTTTCAAAAGGCACGCTTCAATCCGTCCGGCAAAAAGACCGTCGCGCCAAAGACGGCCAATCAGCGTAAATATCTGGACGCGATAGCCACGAAAGACCTGACATTTGGCATCGGCGTTGCGGGCACGGGCAAGAGCTTTCTGGCGGTCGCGATGGCCGTGGATGCTTTGTTCAAGAAGCAAGTCAGCCGGATCATCCTCACGCGTCCCGCAGTCGAGGCCGGCGAGCGTCTAGGATTTTTGCCCGGCGATCTGCAGGACAAGGTCGATCCCTATCTGCGACCTCTATACGACGCACTCTTCGATCTCGTCGATAGCGAAAAGGTTACGAAGATGCTCGAGAAACGGATCATCGAGATCGCTCCGCTCGCTTTCATGCGCGGCCGCACATTGAGCGACGCGTTCATCATCCTCGACGAGGCCCAAAACACGACGAGCGAGCAGATGAAGATGTTCCTCACGCGGATCGGGTTTGGCTCAAAAGCCGTCGTTACTGGCGACAAAACGCAGATCGACCTGCCTCGCGGCCAAAAGAGCGGCCTAAAAGAGGCCGAGCATGTCCTAGCCGACATCGACGCCATCGAGTTCGTCTATTTCTCCGACAAGGACGTCGTCCGCCATAAGCTCGTCCAGATGATCGTCAAAGCCTACGAGGAAAACAGCGAAGGTCCACGCCATCCCGATGAGGAGCGATGACCGAACTTTACAATCTCCAGCGTAAGATCAAGATCGACGCGGCACCGCTGCGGGAGTTTGCCGTCTCGCTGCCCGACAATGTGCCCGAGGCGTTTGCTAGCGTGTTTGCGACGGCGCTGGTCTCTGACCGCCGTATGACTGAGCTCAATTCCCTCTTTCGCGGAAAGGACTCGACGACCGATGTCCTGTCGTTCCCGCATGAGCCTGACGATCTCGATCCGGTTAAGAACAACCTCGGCGATATCGTAGTCTCGGTCGAGCAAGCCGAACGACAGGCCAAGGACAACAAA
>DASYKW010000131.1:0-5618 GCA_035995005.1 Pyrinomonadaceae bacterium | reverse complement strand
TGCGTGACAACGACGACCGACTTTGCACCCGGCATCAAAACTCCCGGATCGGCGCGTTTCTCAGGCTCGCGGGCGAGCCAAGCCATTTCGCCGTGAAAGCCGCGATCGAGCCATTCCGTGAGCCTGTCACCCTCGGCATCGAGCGGTCTGGCCGATACGATCCCTATAGACGCGAGACCCAACTCGAGTGCCTTTTGTTTTATTTCCGAGGACGTGACCACGTGCTCGATTATCCGCCAGCACCGCCGCAATAAAAAAGGCCGGGACTGATCCCGGCCTCATCAAGTGTCTTAGTAACCAGCTAGAAGCTAAACTTTGCTCCAAACTGGAATTGCCGCGAATCATAGGCAGCGGTCGGCCGACTGTAATACGAGCCGCCGCTCGCCCTTTGATTAAACGTGTTGACGTCGACGAAGAAGGGCGACGCTGACGCCTCGTTGAAACGATTAAAGAGGTTAAAGCCCTCGGCGATAAGGTCTATGCGAAAGCGCTCGCCAAAGTTGAAAGCTCGGGAGAGACGCAAGTCGACCGAGGAATACGAGTGAGTCTTACCGCGATTACGTCCCAAGTTACCGCTCGAAAATCTTCCGTCTGCCCCGATCAACGGCGTAATACATCCTGTCGAGCCCGGGACACATAGTGTTCCATCCGCATTCGCGCTAGGACGATCGGTCTGCGACGACTGGTCGGTGTTTGCATCCACATTGGTGATTATGTTGAATGGTCGCCCAGACGATATCTCGATGATCGGCGCAAGCGTGAAATCCGACAAGAATCGGTGCCATCCGTCGCCATTCCTCCAGCTGACCGGCGAATTCAAGACACCGCTAAAAACGAACCGATGCCGCTGGTCGAACAGGGAATCGGACCTTTCCGCACGAAAGTTGGTTACGTCCTGCGGCAGCAGCAAGGTCTGGAGATCGGATGAATCATCGATCGAGTGAGAACGCGTATAACTCGCGAGGAACGCAAAGTTATTCGCAAAGCGTCGCTTCAACTCGAGGTTAAACGCCTTGTAATTGGAGTTGCCGTCCGAGATCTGAGCATTTACCGATCCAAAGGGCGAGATAACCCCGGGCGTTCTGAGCGTGCCGCTGGCCCCCAGGGCCCCGTTAAGAACGGCAGGTGAGACCGCGCCGCCTGAAAGGGCCGAAGCGAGAAAATAATTCGGAGCGTTGGGCCGGAAGAAGTTGGCGACTGCCGGTGCGATAACTCCGCCGCGCGTAGTCACCGATATCATCCCTGGGATCGGCGAAGCTAATATGTTGCTGCAGGCCGACGGACTCACAAGCAACGTCGCCGTCGTGCTTGTTGGCTGAGTTCCAAAACAACGCACATAGTTCTGTATCAGGAACGAGGTATTCTGCGGATTGAGGTCCGTCGGATGCGGCAGATGATGGGCCCCGACGAAGATAAACGCTGCCGACAAGGACATGTCCTTTGTTAGCCGCTGTTCGTATGCAATGTTGCCCTGCGTGGCCGATGCGTATTCAAAGCTCTTGGCGATCGGGAGCGAGAAGGGCAGGACCGAACCGAATCCAGTAAAAGTTTGATCGTTGAATCGCTGTCTGCCGAAGAGATATTGTGCACTCGGGGCGATGCCCGGTGTCACGACAGGGCCGCAGATCGCCGAACTCGAACCGTTGACGCCGCAAACAGTCCCTTGAAAAACCTGTGTTGCGTTCAAGAGCGACGTTGGCGACGGGCCGCCGGATGCCGTAAGGATCGACTGTTGCTGCTGCGACGTATCCGCGATGTCAGAGTTAAAGGCCACCGCGAGCAGCGGGTGATCGTAATACAGGCCGTAGGACCCACGAATGACCGATTCACCCTTACCGGTAACGTCCCATGCGAATCCAAAACGCGGGGCCCAATTGTTTTTGTCGCGCGGTATGCCCTGCTGAACACCGATGGCGTCCTGCGCCGCCAAAATATCCGACGCGGCGAGCGTGATCCCGCTCAGCGGATCTTTTATGCCAACCGGAGCGATCGTTTCTGTCAATTCGACGTCATAACGGAGTCCGTAATTAATGGTGAGATTTTTGGATACCTTCCACGAATCCTGTCCAAAAAAGGCGATCGGCTTGTTCTTGATGGTGCTGTCCGGGTTGCCAAATCCCTGAATAAACGTTGACGGCAATCCAAGACCGTAGGTTTGGACGGGCGTAAGGTCGGGTGCCGTTGCCAGGGCTCCGGCACACGCGACCTGAGCTGCACCGGTCAAGCTGCCGCAAATCGCTGAGGCGGCGCTAAGCTGGCCGAAATTGAAAAGACCGGCAAAGTTCAATTCGAAGTGGGCCGTAGGAATGCTTACCCACGAAATATCGCCCCCGAACTTTGTGGTGTGATCTCCGATGATCCAAGTGTAGTTATCAGCGAACTGATGCCGTCTTTCAGTACGCGCGACCGGCGAAAAGAGTTCGCGACCGATGAATGCGGCGCCCGAAATATTGAAGGCTACGGCGTCAGGATTTTGCGATTTGAAAGTCGTGTTCCGGTTACCAAAAGCATAACGAAACTCGTTTGCCGTACTGCCGCTAAGCGCCGAGTTGAGCGCGGCGCTGAACGACGTGTCCTTGAGGGTCGTGATTCCGGTACGAGAAAAATCGTTCTGACCGAGCGACTGGTTCTGCGATTCGACCTGTATGCCGGTCAAATTGCCGGTGTTGTAACCGACGCGAAGACTCAGCTGATTGTTGGTGTTAATACTGTGGTCTATCCGGGTAGTAAAGTAATTTGCACGATCCGTGACCGGAAAGACCTTCTGAAGATTGTTGAGTGGCCTAAAAGCGATAGGCTGTCCAGCCGAATTCGTCGTTCCGGACGGAACTGGTGTTCCCGTTAGGAAGAAGCGTGGGCCGACCACTGTTCCTGCCGTGATGGCACCTCCGGGACTGATGAGAGGATTTGATCCGGTTAGGGCAGTCGAACCGCCTCCTGATGTCAGGTAAAGATAATTTACGCCAAGCGTCGCCGTAGCCGCGTTTCCGAGCAACGCAGCCGCCGTCGCTGCCTGTGCAGGCGAGAGATTCGTGAAAGTTTGCTGAGGTAAACCCGGGATCGTCGCGGTCAGTGAGCCGTTCAATCCCTGCGCAACGTTACTCGTAAAGAATCCCGACTCGTCGCGTTTGCGTCGCTCGAATGCGGCGAAGAAAAATGCCCTTTCCTTCTTGATCGGGCCTCCGATGGTCGCACCCCACTGCGTCCGGCGAAACGCCGGATTCGCGATCGGAGCAAATGCATTGCGGGCCTGAATGCGCCTGTCGCGGATAAAGCCGAAAACGTTGCCGCGAACATCGTTGGTACCGCGTTTCGTTACAACATTGACGATGCCGCCGGTGGCCCGGCCAAATTCCGCCGTGTACGAATTCGTTGCGACCTGATACTCCTGCACGGCCTCCATCGACACCGTCGTGCGTGAGGCGTTGATCGAATTGTCGGTAAAGTCCGCTCCGTCAACATTTACTTGGGTCGAGCGTCCACGCTGGCCCCCGATATTCAAGCCCGACGTCGGGGCCGGCCCGATGGGGCGGCCATTGTCGCGCCCAACGGTTGAAAGCGTCAGGGCAAAGCCCGTCGCGCTTCGTTCGTTGATCGGCAGATTCTGGATCCGCTGCTGGTCGATCGTGTTGGAGACGGTGCTCTTTGTAGTTTCGACCAGTTGGACGTCGCTGCCCGAGACCGTCACCACGGCAGATGCCGCACCTACCTCAAGTTTGATCGTAAGGGCGGCGTCCTGCCCAACCGTCAGCTTGATGCCTGATATAACTACCTTTTTGAAGGTCGCCGCTTCGGCGGAGATCTCATATTCTCCCGGCTGCAAACCGAGGAATTGGTAATCCCCATCGGCTCCGGCGACAACAGTTCTCGAAATTCCCGTTGCCACGTCGCGGGCCGTGACGCTTGCACCCGACACGACGGCGCCGGTTTGGTCCGTGACAGTGCCGCGTAGGTCGGCGGCTGTGGCCTGCGTCTGTCCAAGCGTAGAGCCGGCAAGGACGAGCGAGGCAAAAAACGTTAAAAGAAGCGTCATCGCCCGGTTGGGCAAGCGGGGCATGAATACTCTCATTTTAGTCTCCTTCAAAATTCTTTTATTTGCGGTCAAATATTGTCGGGAAAGACCAGGTCCTACGGGCGGAACTGGTGTTGGGGCGACCCGTAGAGGACTTCACGGTCGTAGGGGAGATATTAATTGTCCGACAAATTAGACTTGCTTATTGATTTGCTTTGACGTTTTTAACCCAAATCCCGGATTTAGGCAAGTAAAACCGTAATATTTTTGTAACAGACGGCCTTTGTACGGACTGATCCGGACAAATGTTTTGCTCCTCAAGGAGCCGCTGTATTTTCGGTGCCTGACGTGGTATTGGTTTATTTCCGATCTTAACACCTGATGAAGATAGTCCAGCTTTCTATACCGACGCCCTTTTACGTTGGCGACGTTAACGTCTATCTGATCCGCGAGGACCCGCTGACGCTGATCGACGTCGGGCCAAAGACGGACGAGGCCGCTAAAGCCCTGCGAGACAAGCTCGCCGGTCACGGCGTGAAATTCAGCGACGTTCGCCGTATAGTGCTCACTCACGCCCACGAGGACCATTGCGGTCTCGCAAAGCGCGTCCGAGACGAGGCACAGGATGCCGAGATTCTGATCCACGATTGGGAGACAGGGCATCTTTTTGGCCGCCTTGCCCAAGAGGAGCATAAACAGCTAATGCTGCGCTCGGGCGTGCCGGACGCGGTATTTGAGGGTCTGCGAGGGCTATATCAGGAAGTAAGTCTCCTGACCGATTCGCTCGCCGAGGGCGAACTTACGCAGCTGACGGATGGAATGGAGCTCGTTTTCGACACGGGCACGCTCAAGGTGATCCACACGCCCGGACACACGCCGGGTTCGTGCTCGTTTGTTCGCGAGGCCGACCGTACGCTGATCTGCGGTGACTGTGTGCTCAAACGGATCACGCCCAACCCCGTCCTGTCGCCCGACCCGCTTGACCCGACAAAACGTTTTCGCTCACTAGGCGAGTATTTGGTAAGCCTTGCGAAACTGCGTTCATACGCACCGACGCTCGCCTATGGCGGGCATGGCGAACCTGTAACGGATTTTGAAGAGATCTTTCACCGGTACGTGCGCTCTATCGATGAAAGGCAAAAGAAGGTCGTTGGGCTCGTTCCGACGAGCGGAGTGACGGCCTTTGAGATCGCTAAGAAGATGTTTGCGGCATCATTCGACGCCGACGTGCACCGCTTTCTGGCTATCTCTGAGGCGATCGCGCATTTGGACTACGCGCATTCCGAGGGCAAGATCGCTGTCGAGCTCAACGACGGTGTCGAGTACTACCGGCCGCTTTAGATCAAGCAATTTTTGGCTGCGAGATTATTTGCCGCAGGGTGTCGCTAATGGAGGTAAGCCCGTCAAAGCCGGGTAGCCGCTCGACTCGACGCGTGACGGTAAGGTCAAAAGCCTCAAACCCTTCTTCAGAGCCGAATAAGGTGTTGACCATTACATCGGTCCTCGTCTTTGGCACTGACCCCTGTCCTACGGGTGTCCAATAGTTCTCGATCACCAAACGAGTAAATTTCCGGGCGAATGGATTGTTGCGCAATTCCAGCCGCGC
>DASYKW010000130.1:0-5662 GCA_035995005.1 Pyrinomonadaceae bacterium | reverse complement strand
GGGATCGTCTGCAGAGAAAAGCTTGTCATCGCCTGGTTAAAGACATCACCCAGGTCACGCATCGGGCCAAAAAGGGAATCGAAGCATGGCTCACCGTACACGTTATCCCAGGCGGTTTTACCGGTCTTGACGCTGTACATTAGGTCGCCGTAAACGCGCCAGTGAACTGGCTCAAGCATCCAGAGCGTCATCGCCCTCGTGCTCTTAGGCCAGTCCTCGCGCAACGTGTCCGACATTGGCGTGTTTGCGAATAGCTTCTCTCCGCGTTCTTCAAGCACGCCAATACTCGCTGTCGCTCGCATAACGCGATAGAGCGCGTCGGCGTTTGAGCTGGTCAAGTCTGCAAGCTCAGCGGCTGTCTTCGGACCGTCCTTTAGCAGGTCGGCGATGCCAAGCTTTGTCACTATATAGATCGCGGGGGCGACGAGACAGCCTGAGGCAAGCTGCATCACTTGAGCTTCGGGCGGCGGCGGCGTAGCAGGCCCGGCGGTTGTGGTTTCAGTCATAGGAGAAATATTCTCGGCCAGGCAGGGGGCGTCAATCAAGCGTAAAACTCTTTGGGACGAAGTCCAGTGACAGGATCGTGCCTTGAGTTTTTCCCTTTGGGTCCGGCGTTGTTTTGTAGACAAAGACGGCCGGATACTCGAGCGGTTTGACGGTGCACCCAAATCGTACGCCATCGAGGTCCGGCGTAAAGAGCCGGATGGCGAGTGTCTCGGGTGACGCATTGAGCAGCCGAAGGTCGCCGGCCGCGGTCCGCATGATGAAATAAACGCCTTTGCTGCCGCACTCGATCTTTTGCAGATACCCTATATCGCGCTTTTCGCCGTCGCCGGCCTGTCTGAGCAACGCGACGAGCTGACGACGAATAGCGTCTCTCTGTTCTGTTCCGTCCCGCGTTGGCTCCTGACGTTGAGCTCCGGGCGGCAGGGCCACACCCGTAGCGTCAACGTCCTCTATACGAACAAGCCGCGGCGGCGTCTGCCTCGTCAACTCGTCCTCCGTCATTATGCGAAAGTCCTCAGGCACAAATTCGATCGCGACGATCTCGCCTCGCGGCTGGTCCCTGGCTGCGGCGGACGTCGGACGGTAGGTGACCACTGCGTTAAAAGCGCCTACGCTCGAATCGCAGCCGACCTGGATCCTGTCGGCGTCTGCGACGAACGTGTTAAGTGTCAGCGACTCAAAATCTCGACTCGTAAGCGTAAACGCCCCTTCGGCAGACGAGATGGTGAATGTGAGCGGCCGCTTTCGACAGTCGATCTTCTGCACATGTCCGATGAGGTGAGTCTCACCGGGCTGCGGAATCCGAAGGCTGTTATTCATCTCCCGCAAGCTTAGGTCGGCCTTCGCTCGCTCGATCTCGTCTCGAGTCATCGCCGGATCGGTCTTTGGGCCAAGCGTGGCCCTTTCTGAGCCTGCCTTGCGGCGACGCTCGAATTCCGCGACACGGTCCCGGTACTCCTTCATCTCTCGTATCGAGCGGGTGATCTGGCCGGCACTCTGAAGCACCTCGGCGTCATCGCTGCCCTTTGAGATCTTGTCTGCGATGGCCTGGGCCTCATCAAACTTTTCCTGCCGCACGTAGACCTCGGCTAGCCGCATGGAGTATTTCTCGTTGCCCGGCTGATATTTAAGCGCCTTATGCATTGCGCTAGCGGCCTCATCGAGGTTCTCGCTCGCCACGAGATCCACGAAGGCAAGAAGGTCGTAGCTCTCCGTAAAACCGGGATTCCTAGCGATCGCCTTTGTAAGCGCGTCGCGCATCTTTGCGATCGTCTCGGTTGAGAATTCATGCGAGATGCCGTACTCATCGCGGCCCTCGCGGCTCAGCAGAAAGGCATATCTGTAGAGTGCAAAAGCATTGTTTTGATCGCTGCTGACCGCGGTCTCGAGATATTTCCTCGCTTCGTCAAACTTTCGCTGGCGATACCTGACCATTCCCATTGCGGTATTTGCCATCGCTGAATTTGGTTCGCCGGCCAATGCCTGCATCAGATACGGCTCTGCATCGTCCTCGCGGCTGACGTGGTACAACAGGTCGCCGAGGTATGCGTTCGCTGTCGGCGCCGGCAGCGGCGCGACGGTCATGTCTGCATCGAACGTCAATTTTGCGTTAAACGTGATGCGGTTAAAGTTGAACCTGCCTTGTGCGACGTACTTTTTTAAGTCGCCCTCCATCTGCGGGTAATCCTCTTGAAAGGCGTCCTTAAAGGCTTGCTGCTGGGGCGTGTTTTTGAGAACCGACGTCAGGAATTTGGCGAGGCCCGCTGACTTGCCGGTTTGGCTAAGATAGTGGATCAGGGCCCAGCTCTCGGCGTAAAACACGCTCCGGGAATTGTCGCCCGATTCTGATAGCTGCGAATTCCTGACTGCAAATAGCTCAGCCAGCGGGATCAGCCGGGTCATGTTCAACAGCCTCAAGTGGTCGCCATTCGGCAGGCCGAGCTTTACGACCTGATCGCCCTCGATCGCAAACATCTCGTAGTACTCAGCGAGACCCTCGTTAAACCACGGCGGGACCTCGCCCTTGCCAAAATTACTGTTTACGATGAAGTGGACGTACTCGTGAAAGATCGTGCGGAATGTGTCTGCATCCTCGCCCTCGGTCGAGAGCGTGATGTAGTTTACATCCTGCCCTGACTGAAAGTAACCCGCGACAAAGTTGTCGATCTTGCCGTCCGACCTCTTCGGTTTAAACTGCTTGTAGCTTTCAGAGCTCTTAAAGACGATGACGTTCGTCGGCGTCGGCGATACGAGATTTATACTGGCAAAAAGCTGCCTAAACGTTTCGCGAAACTGTTCGAGCCGCGTGGCCACCTTTCGAATGTCTTTTTCAGGGGCGTTGCCGATCAGGAAAAAGTTTTTCGAGCGGACCTGTGTCCACTCGTCCCTTGCCGATACGACGATCGTAAAGCTTAGGGCAATCAGCAGGAGAAGAGCTGGCCGCAAAAAGTATTTGTTCATTAACTGCAGAACCCGTTGATGGTAGTTTTCGGCGTTTATTCTACCGCATCCTTTGATCTTTTTACAGAAACCGCGGTCCGGTTATGCACGTTATCTGGCAGAGTTCGAGCGTCCAGTTTTTGCCAGAACTCGCCAATATGCGGCACAGCGTTGCACATGTGGCACGTGCCACATTTTGCGTCGAGAATCGGGGCAAATGTTTATAAGGTTCTGACGAGAAACAGTCAACCTACCGCCCCGCAAAATTTGCAGACCGACGCTCGGTTACGTCTTTTTGAACCGGGAGAGAGACTGTAAATCGGGTTCCCGGTGGTAAGTTGTTCGAGACGTCGATCGAGCCGTTGTGGCCGGTTATGATCGCGTAGCAGACAGCGAGCCCCAAGCCAGTTCCGCGACCCGGAGCCTTTGTCGTAAAAAACGGGTCAAAGATCGCCTTTTTGCTCTCGTTCGGAATGCCTGTGCCGGTATCCGCGATCTCAACGCAGACGGTGTCGTCCGCAAGCCTGGTCGTGACCGTTAAAGTGCCGCCGTCAGGCATTGCGTCGCGAGCGTTAAGAAACAAATTCAGGAAAACCTGCTTCAATTGGTCCTCGTCGGCGACGACCTCAGGCAGACGGGTAGCAAGCTCTGAAACGACGGTGAGGTCCTGAAAGCTCTTGTCGAATTTCGCCAGTCGCAGCGAAGTCCTGACGATGTCATTCACGTCGCCCGCGGTCCTCGCCTCGGGCCGTGAACGTGCGAAATTCGTCATGTCATTCGTCACCTGCTTGATACGGTCGATCTGCGTCGAGATCAGGTTGAGAGCCTCTCGCGTGTCGACGGAGTGCCCCTCCTGCACCTGCAGCATCTGGACGAGCGAAGAAATGGACGCCAGAGGATTGTTGACCTCATGTGCGACCCCGGCCGCGAGCGTGCCCATCGCCGCGAGCTTCTCGGCACGGATAAGCTGCTCATTCAGGCGCCGCAATTCGGCTATATCTAGAGCCATTTTGCGGCTCATTTCGTTAAAGGACGTCGCGAGCAGTCCGATCTCGTCGTTGCTGTTCCTGAGATCTACCTCGGTACCGTAACCGCCCTTTGTGACCTCGACTGCGGCAAGTGTGATCCGCTGCAAAGGTCTCGACACGCTCCGCAAAACGAGCAGCAACAGGAGAAGGTTCGGTACGAGCGCCGTGATGACGCTCATCACCAGATATCTGCGCCACGCTTCGGTGTCCATTCCGCCATGGAAAGCCCACCAGGCAATCGGTATTTGAAAGATGCCAAAGCTTGCGATCGCAACCGTGGCGATGCTCAACGCGACCTTGTACGTGAGAGGAAAGAGGCGGAATTGCGTCAGGGCCGTCTGGAACGAGAATAACCTAAAGCTAAGGATCGCATACGCGTAGATCAACACGCCGGGCAAGACGAAGATCGAGCTATACGGCAGCAGCTCATAATTGCCAAAAAAAGGCAGAACGATATTTACGAGCGTTTTCAGTACACCCGTGATCAGCAGTCCCCAAATGAGGGCCCCGACCTGCTGGCCTTGGATGGTGCCGCGATATTTCTGGTACTTCCAGACCAGCAGATAGGCGCCGAAGGCGAACACGAAATACACGTAGGCCACAAAGGCATAGGCAAGCGGCGTCAGGTCGATCGAGAATCGCCCGTCGTCTTCGAAACCGGCCGTTCGCCAGAGCATCCCGAAAAGGACCGCCGGTATGAGCACCAACGCGGGAGCGAACAGAACGGCAGCCTTGCGGCGTGGTGTTCGCGTGTTCTCGGGAAAGACCCAGGCGAAGACGACGAGCGCGAATTGCATCAGCAGGGCCGTGATAAAGCTCGCCGATGCCCACCATCCTGCCGTCGCATCGCGGGGATAGAAGTTCCAGAAGACGATATCCTTTACCGTCCAGACCGCGAGGAACGCGTTAAATGCGGTAAAGGTTTGATTGGCACGCCTTCTCGGGTCGGCTACGAAAACATAAAATCCAAGCCCGACCAGCATGAAAAGGGCAAAAAGCTGAAAGATGACGAGCACATAGCCAGTTTATAGGCTCACCAGTCGTTTCGACAACGCGGGGTCAAACCTCGATCTTTGCGGGGGAGATTGATGATTTAGGCTGGCGAGCGATCTCGAGTGTGAGCACTGGATCGTCGATCTCAAAAGCGAGTTGGAGAACAATATCCTCGGCATCCCGGGACGGGTGATGGGCTAGCAGGAAAGCAAACTCAGTTCGAGCGGCATCTCGATGACGTATCAGCATTTGGCTTTGACGTCGCTTGAGGCATGCGGATGCGAGCGACCGGCTGGGATGACGCGCGATATCGAGCACGGCAGTTGATACTGAAATATCAGCGTTTGAGGTACGGACTAGTCCGGTGTAGCGGTCATAAACTTCGCGAAATTCGAAAAGGTCTTTAGACCCGCGGGATGAGAAGAGCGACTGCTCCAGATCGGTTCGCAGTTCATCGAGACGGTCTATCCGTCGACTTACAGCGGTACCTGCTCGCCGCATAGCCAGCAATGCGAGAGGCCAAAGAAACAACGCGTAGGCGACGCGTGGCATCGTATGGGACGAACGAGATCCCTGCTCTGTCAGACGAAAAACTGCGACCGGAGCGCCACAGGCAAGATATATCACCAGAAGTTCGAGGAGGAGCATCATTTGCGATATTTGCAAGTCCCGTGCCTCTTCGATGATATAAGATT
>DASYKW010000129.1:0-3781 GCA_035995005.1 Pyrinomonadaceae bacterium | reverse complement strand
TCGGAAAGCCGATCGTGTGCCCTCGCCTGTCGCCGCGAATTACAACGCCCTCGACGCCGTACGGGCGGCCGAGCATGCGCCGGGCAAGATTGACGCGGCCTGCTGCGAGGAGCTCGCGGATCCGTGACGAGCTGACCCGCTGCCCCCTGATCTGCACCTCATCGACCTCGTAGGCAAGAAAATCAAGCTCACCGCTCATCCGCCTGAGCATCTCAATGTTGCCGCCACGGCCCTTGCCAAACGCGAACCCCTTGCCCAAATAGACTTCCTTTGCATGCAAGCGGTCGTGAATGACGCTCCGCAAAAAATCCTCTGCAGGCTGACCCGCAAATTCGCGTGTAAATTGCACGACGATCGCCTGCTCGATCCCGAGGACCTCGAGATTCGCGAGCCTTTGGTCGAGAGTCTGTAAGAGCGGCGGAGCGGATTCCGGATGCAGGACACTTCGCGGATGCGGATCGAATGTGATGGCCGTCGCGATCGCATCTACTGCTCGTGCCCGCTCAACGACCTTTTCCATGATCTGCTGGTGGCCGAGATGCAGCCCGTCAAAAACGCCCAGCGTCAGCACGGTCGGCTTTCCGATGTTGGCATTATCAAGGCCGTGAAAGATCTTCATCTGTAGAGAAAATGGTATTCGACGGCTGACTAATGCGCAAAACGTATGTTGGAGTACGTTCAGGTTCCTGGTGCACTTAATAGAATCTCTTTAAACGATGCTCTGTCATCTGGGGAGAAAGCTATGGCAACGAATACAGATAAAGGATTTAGAAAGGGTTCTGTGGCCGACCGCTCACAGTTGAATCTCGACCCAAAGAACGGCAAGTACGTAAAACGCGACCTGGAGACTGGCGAATTCGTCGACCTAAAAGAAGACAACGAGCCTTTCAAAGGTGTCGCGAAAGAGCCGGACGGCCGCAAAAACAAGAAGTAATACGACCGGTCTCTCTTACCAGCCAAGGATGTAAGCAAACATCAGCGGCGCGACGATCGAGGCATCAGACTCGACGATGAATTTTGGTGTGCTCGCTTCGAGCTTGCCCCATGTGATCTTCTCGTTCGGGACGGCTCCTGAGTAGCTGCCATAGCTGGTGGTCGAGTCAGAGATCTGGCAAAAGTACCCCCAAACCGGGATGTTTTCACGCTGCAGATCCTGATGAAGCATCGGGACGACACAGATCGGGAAATCACCGGCTATGCCACCGCCGATCTGGAAAAATCCGATCCGCGAATCGTCCGACGCATTATTCGTATACCATTCCGCAAGGTACGCCATGTACTCGATACCGGTTCGCACGGTGTGGACGTTCTCAATGTCACCGTTGATCACATGGCCGGCGAACATGTTGCCCATCGTCGAGTCTTCCCAGCCCGGCACGACCATAGGTAAGTTCTTCTCCATCGCGGCGTACATCCACGAGTTTTTTAGATCGATCTGGTAGTACTCCTCAAGAGATCCATTCTTGAGCACCTGATACATGAACTCATGCGGGTAATACTGCTTACCCTCGGCCTCGGCGTGCGTCCAGACATCCACCATCGCCTTCTCAAGCCGCCGCATCGCCTCATGCTCGGGGATGCATGTATCGGTAACCCGATTCATATGCCGGTCGAGCAGAGCCTGTTCGTCCTGTGGTGTAAGGTCGCGGTAATGCGGCACGCGTTCGTAGTAGTCGTGAGCGACAAGGTTGAATAGATCCTCCTCCAGATTCGCACCGGTGCACGAAATGATCTGCACCTTGTCCTGCCGGATCATCTCTGCAAGGCTCAGCCCCAATTCTGCCGTCGACATCGCACCGGCAAGCGTGATCATCATCTTGCCACCTGATTCAACGTGCTGTTTGTATCCTTCTGCGGCGTCGATCAATGCAGCAGCATTGAAATGGCGATAGTGGTGCTTGATGAATTCAGTGACCGTATCCGTCATAGTAAAGAATTATAGCAACCGCTTACTAAACTTCGGCCGGTCAACTGCGTATAACCACCAACTCAGGAGGGTTAAATGAGCAGCCGACGAGAATTCATACAACAAGCCGCCGCGATGGGCGCCGTTTTTCTGTGGAGTTCGAAGACATCGATCGCGTCAACGCTTACTTGGCAGGAACGACGAGACCTGTTTCCGCAGGGCGTAGCGTCTGGTGATCCTGACCCAACCAGCGTGATCCTTTGGACGCGACGCCAGCCGGGGAATAGTCCGGCTGCAAAGTTGACCGTCGAGATCGCCGAGGACGCCGCATTCCATCGCGTCGTCGGCAAACAGGAAACGACCGTCTCGGCGAACAGCGACTGGACATGCCGCGTTCTGGCGGGCGGGCTTCGGCCAAGTACGGTGTACTGGTACCGGTTTACCGACACGGACGGCAACGGCAGCCGGGTTGGTCGGACGATGACGGCGCCGCTTCCGAATGACTCGCGCCCGGTGAACTTTGCCTTCGTCAGCTGCCAGGACGTCAACGAGGGCAAGCTCAACGCCTATCGCCGGATGATCTTCGAGGATGAACGCACGCCCGCCGCCGACCAACTCGGCTTCGTTCTCCATCTCGGCGACTTCATTTACGAGGTCGTTCAATACCCCGAAGAGGGAGCCACGCGCTACGACCGCACCATCTACGACGTCGGACGCATTCCCGACGGGGGAAAGTTCAGCAATTTCCATTTTCCACTAACCGTCGAGGGCTATCGCGTCGTCTACAAGGGCTATCTCGCTGATCCCGACCTACAGGATGCCCGCGCGCGCTGGCCCTTCGTCTGCATGTGGGACAATCACGAATTCTCGTGGCAGGGACGGCAGAGCATCCAGCAGGCCGGCGGCCCGCCGCAGCCCGGCCAAACTGTCAAGGTCGCCGCCAACCAGGCCTGGTTTGAATACATTCCCGCACGCGTAACGCCGCCGAGCGGCTCGCTCGCGGAATTTGGGTCGGTATCGGTCAAGAACGTCGAGATCGACAAATGGGACGAGAACGGATTAGGGCTGGAGCCGAACAATCTGGCCGCCATCCGCAGCCTGATCGCCTACCGTTCGCTGCGCTACGGCAAGCACCTCGACCTCCTCATTACCGACCAGCATAGCTTCTGCGGCGACGACCCGAGTGATGCCGAACCGGTCGGAAAGATCTACGATCCATCGTTTAGCGGCTACTTTTCGGAGGAGGCGATGATCGCTCTCGACGCTGGGCGCTCCTACGATGGCGGTAAGCCGCCGGCTGAGCTTCAATTCCGCGATGTCCGGATCCCGAATCCGAGCAAGGACAAGGCGCCAAGAACCATCCTCGGCACGGATCAAAAAGCGTGGCTTAAGGACCAGCTGCGCGAGTCAAAGGCGACGTGGAAGATCTGGGGCAATTCGCTCGGAGCTCTCGACCACCGCGTGGACCTGCAAAACCTGCCCGCCGGAATGGCCAAAAATCCTTGGCCAGCGGACACGTACGGCATGGCTGGAAGCAACGATTACGGCGCGGCTTATGCCGAGCGCAAGGAGATCTACGACCTCGTGCGCGATGCGAAGATCACGGGGTTTGCGATCGTCTCGGGAGATCGCCACAGCTTCTGGGCCGGCTATGCCGCAGCCCATCTTCCGCCGCGAAAATTCGAGCCAGTTGGATTGAGCTTCGTCGGCGCGTCGCTGGTCAGCCCTGGAACGATGGAGGCCCAGGAGCACAATCTGAAAAAGACCAACCCGCTCCGAGCCTTGTTCCTCGCCGACCGGCCCGATGGCGGTAAGCCAGCGTGGAACTACAATATGCTGCTGCGGCATGGCGTCCTCTCTTGCCTTGAATATGCA